>JAJFTK010000036.1 GCA_021372945.1 Planctomycetaceae bacterium
AATTCAGTGCTCGTGTGATACAGTTCAACATTCATAACAGACTCCTCAAAAAAACTGCTTTCGGAGTCAATTATGACATCTATTGGGGATCGCGCAAGTCTAAAATGCCTGGCGCGCATTTTTTTATGCGGATTGGTATAAATCTGTGAAATCGGTGAAATCTGTGGTTCCAAAATTCCCCAACTGAATAACTGTTGACGGGTGACTGATCACTGATTACACTGCCGCCATTCAAGAGCGTTTTTAAGGAGATTGTTGAAATGGAAGGACTGATCGTTCTCGGGATCGTGGTGCTGCTGCCTCTGCTGATCGTCGCAGGCATGTACAACTCGCTCGTCGGCAAGCGCAACCAGGTGCATAATATTCTGGGCACGATGGATGCCATGCTCAAAAAACGCTGGGATCTTGTGCCGAACCTTGTAGCGACAGTGAAGGGCTACGCCGACCATGAGCGGCAGTTGTTCGAGAAGGTGACCGAGGCCCGCGCCCGCGCGCAGTCCGGCGGAATCAGCGACAACGAAAAAGTCCAAACCGATAATCTGTTTTCCCAACTGCTGGGCGTTGTCCGCATGACGGTGGAGAATTATCCCCAGCTCAAGGCCAGCGAAAACTTCCTGCACCTCCAGCGGACGCTCAATGAACTCGAAGAACAGATCTCGGCGGCCCGGCGGGCTTATAACGCATCCGTGACCGATTACAACAACGCCGTGCAAATGTTCCCCACCAACATCATCGCCGGCATGTTCAGCTTCACGGAAAAGCCGCTGTTCCAGATCGAGGCGGGCGAACGCGCCAATCCGCAGATAGGAAAGCTCTTTTAAGTGGTGTACACGATTAAGACATCGAGAGAAATTCATGACTTTTACACGCGCGAAATACTTCCCAGTTTGAAGTCGCTGGAAGAAAGTCGCTTGAAGGTCAAGGTTTCTGTCAAAAGGTATCTGCAGCTGCTGCTGGTTTCCTGGATTGCAATCTTTTTTCTTTTGCTGCTGATTACCCGCGCCTGGTGGGATAGTCTCACCGCGTCAACCGGGTTCAACCTTTTCGTTTTCGGCGTTATCGCCTGCTATTCAGATCGCATCGATATGTTTCGCAGCAAGGCAAGATGGCTGATTGAAGGCCGGCTGATCAAGTTCCTGGCTCCGCAGTTTCGCTATGAACCCAATGGCAAAATACCGCTGGGAACTTTTTTGCGAGCCCAGTTTTTTCTCCATACAACCCATGAATACAACGGGCGAAACATGGCTTCGGGAAGAATCGGTGAAACCCGCATCACTTTCTCTGAAGTGGAAAGTATCCAAAAGCTCGGTGAAGACAAGCATTCGCTTTTTGGCGGGATATTCCTTGTCGCTGACTTTAACAAAGATTTCAAGACGCGCACCATTGTGGTACCCGATCTGGCCCAAAGCATGCTCGGGTCTATGGGTCAGACGCTTCAGTCGATGAACGTTTGCCGTCCCCCGCTGATCAAGCTGGAAGATCCTGAATTCGAGAATTACTTCGCGGTGTATGCAGATGACCAAATCGAAGCCCGCTATATACTCTCGCCGGCGTTAATGAATCGCATTCTGAACTATCGCAAAAAGCATGATCGGTGTATTTATTTGTCGTGCATTGGACATAGATTGTTCATGGCCATTCAGGCCTCATATCCTTTGTTTCAGCCCAAGTTGTCTGTATCGCTCTTTGAGTTCAGGCAAATTGAAGATTATTGTGACATTCTGCAAATGGCACTCAGCGCGGTGGATGAACTGAATCTGAATATTCGCATATGGACTAAGAAGTAATGAAGACGCTCGACGAGATCAAACAGTTTTACGAGAGCCAGCTGCTGGGGGAACTGCGGCGGCTGGAGACGCAGCGCAAGCAGGCGATGCGCAACAGCTTCATCGTGTTTGCGGCGGCGATCGTGATCGCACTGGTAATCGGGGGCATTTTTACGGCGGCCAGCGGCAATCCGATTGCCCTGCTGATCGCCATCGTCATCGCCATCGTCATCGCCATCGCCATCGGCGCCAGTGTATCGGCTTCGCTGAGCCGCGGCTACAAAACGGAGTTCAAAGAGAAGGTCATTGGCCAACTGATCCGGTTCATGGAGCCGGGATTGTCGTATCAGCCCCAGCAGTGCATCACGCAAGACGTCTTCCGGCAATCGGACCTTTTCCAGCAGCGGATCGACCGCTACCACGGCGAAGACTGCGTTTCGGGCAAGGTCGGTCAGACCGAGATCGTGTTCTCGGAGGTGCACGCCGAATACAAGACCACCAGCGGCAGCGGCAAGCACCGGCAGACGCATTGGCACACGATCTTCAAGGGACTGTTCTTCATCGCGGATTTCAACAAGCACTTCAACGGTCCAATGGTGGTGCTGCCGGACACGGCACAAAAGCTGTTCGGCTCCTTTGGCCAGACGCTGCAATCGTGGTCCGGCCGCGGCGAACTGGTGAGGCTGGAGGACCCGGAATTCGAAAAGCAGTTTGTGGTCTATGGCAGCGACCAAGTCGAGGCGCGGTACATCCTTTCAACGAGCCTGATGCAGAAGATAACCCAGTTTAAACAGAAAACAGGCGGCCAGATATATCTTTCTTTTACAGGTTCGAAGGTGTTTGTGGCGGTCAGCATGGCCAAGAACATGTTCGAGCCGGCGTACCTGTCCTGCGCGGCGGATTTTGGCTGCATCCAGGAGTATTATCAGGATTTGGCGTTGGCCATCGGAATTGTGGACGATTTGAATCTCAATACAAGAATCTGGACCAAATCCTAGGAAAATGTTTAGATGATGGCTCCTTGCCTTGCGCGGCCGAGTTGGCTATAATGGGTTATGTAAGAGATTGGAGCTTTATATGACCCAACATCCGAAAGTCTTGATCGTTGAGGACGATCCGGGCCACCAGAAATTGCTGGAACTGTATTTGCGAAGGATGGGGTGCGACTGCGACTGCTGCTTTGACGGCAAGACGGGGCTGAAGATGGCCTGCCGCAACAGTTACGACATCCTCTTTATCGACATTCATATTCCCGAGATGGACGGTTTTATGCTGGCAACGCAATTGCGCGATCGCAGCTACAAGGCGCCGCTGGTGGCGGTGACGGCGCTGAAGATGGAAGGTATTCGACGCAACGCGCTCAAGGTGGGCTATAATGACTTTCTTGAAAAGCCCATCGACCAGGATGACCTGGCCAATATCGTACATCACTACGTGCCCGCACTGGACACGTCTTCTACCTGATGCAGACGGCGTAGCCGGGCTCGCGAAGGGGCGCGGCCCGAAGCTCGAAATCCATCAGCAGATCGGCGTTGACAAACGCCCTGCGCATTTCGTCCAGGGCAATCTGCGGCTTATTGCGCTGGCTGCTGATATGCCCGAGCATGACGGTTTGGATGCGCCTGCGGCTGTGTTTTTGAACATTGACCAGCAGTTCGGCTGTGCGGGGATTAGGCATGTGGTAGCGGCTGTTGGGGTTGAAGTACTTTCGCAGAAGTTCCAGGTCGTGGTTGCTTTCGACAAAGATGAAATCGGCTTCAACAAAACGGTCGAACACGGCGGCCCATTCGCGAAAATCGGTCGCCATGACGATTTTCTTGTCGCCGACATAAATTTCAAAACCGCAGGTGAAAAAGCCCGGCATGTGGGGAACAGCAAAAGGCTTGATCTTAAAATCTCCGATGGAGAACTGCCGCTCGGAGAAAGGCTTCAGGGAAAGGTCGTTGAAGCCGTAGTCGCCGAAATGCCGGGGCTTCAATTCGTCAAGACAATTCTCGTGGACGTAGAGGGGCACGCGATCCGATTCCAGCGTTTTGAGAGGATAATGACTGATATGGTCGGAATGCAAATGAGACAGCAGAACGCCGTCGGCTCGCGGCAGGCCGAGCGACTGGAGCACCGAACGGGTTTTTCGCATGGAGCCCAGGCCGCAATCGATGATCAGCCGGCTCGATGCGGTCCAGAGCGTCAGACAATTGCCGGAACTGCTGCTGCAAATGCTTTGAAAGTAAACAGACACTGAAGCTGCATCTCACATAAATATTATTCGTCGCCGTTTGTCAATAGGGAGCGATTGTAGCACAGAGGATGCAAAATCCTAAGCAAAATCCAAAATACCGACTGGACCGATAAAGCGGATGGACAGGAGCATACGGCGATGATATATTCTAAGCAACCTTACTAAGGAGAGATCATGAAGATCCCAAGGCGGAATTTTATAGGCGGCACGATCGCGGGACTGGGCGCCGCGCTATTTGATTATTCCAGGGCGGCCGAAGTGCCCCAGGAACAACTTGCGGCATTCGACCCATATGAAATGGTGCCGCTGGGCAAAACGGGGTTGACGGTTTCGCGCGTGGGGTTTGGAACGGGCATGAACGGGAGCAATCACGCATCGAACCAGACGCGGCTGGGCAAAGAGAAATTTTCGGCCCTGATCAAAGGCTGTTATGACCGCGGCGTGCGGTTTTTCGACATGGCCGACCTTTATGGCACCCATCCGTACGTGCTGGAGGCACTCAAGGGGGTCAAACGCGAGGAACTGACGCTTTGTACCAAGTTGTGGTACAACCGAGGCGGAATCCCTACTCCGCTGGAGGAACGGCCCGACGCGGATAAGATGATCGAGCTGTTCCTGAAGCAGATCGGAACGGACTACCTCGATTTAGTGCTGCTGCACTGCATGACCAAGGGGGATTGGACGACGGCGCTTGAAAAGCAGATGACGTTAATGGACCAGATGAAGAAAAAAGGCGTCATCCGCGCGCACGGTGTGTCAATCCATTCGCTGGCGGCGCTGAAAACGGCGGCGTCCGAACCGTGGGTGGATTCGGTGCACGCCCGCATCAATCCGTACGGGGAGGCGATGGACGGCACACCGCAGGAAGTATTGCCGGTTTTGCAGCAAATGCGGCAAGCGGGCAAAGGCGTTGTGGGGATGAAGATCATCGGGGCGGGCAAGTTCCGGGATAGCGACCTGCAGCGGAACCATTCGATCGATTTCGTGCTGAATTGCGGATGCGTGGATATGGTGATCGTGGGTTTTGAGAGTCTTGAGGAAACGGACGACTTCGCGGCGCGGGTCCGCAATACGCCCCGCCGGAACAAGCCGGTGACGTCGTAAACGACACCAGCAGCTTTCCAGCTGAAGAATTATACCGGGAATCTTGAATTTCTGCACGATTGAACAAGGCTCGGCGAACTGGGGCTTTGGTCCTTCGTAAAATGGTTGTTTCTCTCCTGTTTGTCTGGGTTTTCCCGGCTTATCAACTTCTGCCAATTGTATCTCTGTTATATCTAAGAAGCGGCACGAACAGGTTTTTGCCGCCAAATACGAGAAAAAAAAGGGTTTGCCCCGGCTGGAGAAAACTGGTATAAGGCAGGTTTATTTATGGTTGTCAAACAGTACTGTCCCGTTATAAGTTGAATAATAACAATTGGTTATATAACTCGCTCTTTGAAAAGTCGATTAAACTCGCAGAAAACATGCTTTTGATGGGTGTTTTTTCAAAAAGCATGACGCCTAAAACCTGAAGAATTT
>JAJFTK010000044.1 GCA_021372945.1 Planctomycetaceae bacterium
CACGGGCAAACTGGAAGTCATGAACCGCAAAATCGGAATGCTACAACGCCAAGCCTGCGGATACAGAGATGACGAATACCTAAAACTTCGGATCCTCCACCTCCACCATGCCACCTACTCATTAACCGGATGAACCGAAAAATCTCGTATAAACGGTAAAATTATCCGGAGCATTTTATATAAAAGCTCTATCCAATGATGTTCTATAGGGTGAAGTCCTTAAGACGGTAAGATGATGTTTAGAGACGAGAATCAGATTAAACGGATTCAGATTAGAGACAGTGAAGCTCTGCGCCGATTGTACGTCGAACATAAGGACCTCATGCTGACGTTGGCAAACGCTCTTTTACATGATATCTGCCAGGCGGAAGACGTTGTGCAGGAGGTTTTTCTGCACCTGGTAAAGAACCGCAGGAGCTTTGGCGCAGGGACAAATATCAAGGCGTACCTTACGACCAGCGTCGTGAACCAGGTTCGAAGCCAGCTTCGCCGGAAAAAGGTCGCGGTCCAGAAAGACGCGGATGCGGAACTGGCCGGACTGCCGGATCCGCCCTGCCGGCGGATGGAAGAACTCGAGACAGCCGAGCAATTGCGTCTGCACCTGGCCGAACTTCCATACGAGCAGCGAGAAGTTGTGCTGCTGCGTTTGAAGGCGGGGCTGAAATTTAAGCAGATTGCCGCGATACAGGAAACGAGCATCGCGACCGTTCAGGGCAGATATCGCTACGGACTTGACAGACTGCGGTCACTATTAAACGGAGAGCTCAACGCATGAGACCGGCAGAGAAAGAAATAAAACGATTGTTTGACAACTTAAATGATGTTACGCGGCCGGCGCTGGATGACAGGATCCTCAGCCTCTGCACTGCGGAGTTGAAGAACTGCGATCCGGCAAAGGCCGTGCGATACAATGCGTGGAGTACGTTTATGAAAAACCCATTTACAAAATTCGCGGCCGCCGCGGCGGTCTTTTTGGCGGTGATCCTGGGGTTTACCTTCTTTCCGAACAGCAAAGGCAGCAACGCTCTGGCAGGCGTTATAGACAGCCTGAAGAACGCCGCGTGTGTTTCATACGATATCACGATCGGAAAAGACACACCGCCTATTCATGATACGGTGATGGGCAATGTGATCCGGCGGGAGGTGCTGGGCCAAACGGTTGTGATCGACCTGGGGCAGATGCGGATGATGACACTGAGCCCCGAAACCAAACAGGCGGTCTATATCAGCATGGAGGGCCTGCCGGAGATGCCGAAGAATTACATCGAGCACCTGATCCATGTACTGGAACCCTTGCGAGAAAGCAAGGAAGGCACGTTTGAGCGGCTTGAGCCGCGCCAGGCCGACGACCGCAGGCTTGAAGGATATGTGTTCAAGTACCAGAGCACCGAGGCCGAGATCTGGATCGATTCAGAGACTCGCCTGCCCCAGAGCATTATCGAACGAACGGGCGGCATGGAGCTGATCTGCAAGAACTTTGATTTCACTGTAGAAGCCGATCCGGCGCTCTTCGCGATGACTCCGCCGGAAGGATATACGGTGATCGATACGCAGGGAATGATCGATTTTAAGAAGGATGCCACGGAAGAGGCCTTTATCAATGGTCTGCGGTTCCTGGCCCATCTGCGGGATGGGATGTTCCCTCGTGATATTTCGCTTGAGGCATTCGTAAGGGATGCCGAGGAGATCGGCAGGCTCGTGGAACAGAAATTCGAAGGCACGCTGGCCCAGGTCCAGGCGGGCATGCAGCTTGGCAAGAGCCTGGTGTTCCTGCGATTTTACAGCGGCAGAGGTCCGTGGCATTATGCGGGCAACGGCGTCAGGCTCGGCGATGCCAATGAGCCGATCTTCTGGTATCCGCCGAAGGACTCGGACAAGTACCATATCATTTTCGGCGACCTGCACGTCGAGGAAGCCGCCCAAGCGGATCTGGAGGCCATCGTCAGCAGACGGTCGGCCGATATGAAATACGGCTATCAATTATGGGACAGGCCCGAGTTGACGTGGCAGCAGGAAGATCTCTGGCGCGTGAAGGCGGGAGGTATCGTTGAAGTGCGATCGTTAGTGAGTATTCGACAGGGACCGCGTTTCATACACAGTTTTGCGATGACTCTGCCGATCGAAGGGGCCGAACTGGTCTCGGCGATGCTGGGAGAAGCCGGTCTGCCTTTTGAAAAGAAGGATGCTGCTGGATATGTCTTTTTCCCGGATGGCGAGCAACTGGCCGCGGGCGCTGACGAAGTTGAACTGATCTGGCAATTTGGGTTGGACACACTTGCGACGGCGGATCACGGCTATACCGTTGGGCTGAAAAGCTGCGTGCCGGTCACATCCTACAAGCTTGCGGCGATGCTTGAGCCGGACAGCGGGTACGTCTGGGCACAAACGCCCGAGGAGCTTGCCAAATCGATTGCCTTTTCAAAGAAGCTCGACAAGAACTATGCTGCGCTTGCGGCGCAATCCGCCGGCGAGCCGCCGCTGGTGCTGTTTACAAAGCAGGGCAAACCCGAGTCCGAGTTTGGCACATGCGGGCTGCCCATCGGACCGCGCGGAAACTAACGTTTGGTTTGCAGTTAAAGAGAAATCCTTACCCGCGTGCCAGCGCCGGTAAGGATTTCTGTATTCACAGGGAAGCCTTATTTCGCATGCACCAACTCCGGCGTTGACTGCTGCCTGCGAACCTGGTCGATAAAGGCCTCGAGGCGCGTGTCCATCGCGGGGTCCTGCTGACCGTCGAATACCAGGTTGAGCATCGGCAAGCCGCCGCACTCTTTACTGATGCGCAAGGTCTGCGTGGTCACCACCGTCGAAGGCATACAGGTGAACGGCATCACGTTGATCACGCCGTTGACGCCTTGATGATACATCTCAATGGCTTTGCCGACCGTCAGCACCGCTTCGCCCTCGAAGGATGAATGGATATAAGGCGCGGCCAGGTCGAGGACCTCGGTTGTGCGCGGTTCAATCAAGGGGCCGAACGCCTGCTCCAGCGGGGCAGCCAGCTTGCGCTCGATCGCGTGTTCAAAACGGTCCACCAGGCAGGTTCTAAGCAGCGTCAGCCAATGGTGCTGAGCGGAGGCATTCCGGCGGGCGCAGAAATTGGTGTAATAGATCCATTCCGACAAAGCGGCTAATTCACATTCAGCGCCCAGCGCCTCAAGACGTTCGATGAGAAAACTGTTGGAGAAGGGGTGATTGCGTACGTAGATCTCGCCGACGATGCCGATGCGCGGCTTTGCGCGGGAACGATCCAGCGGCACGGCGGCCAGGCGCAAGGCCGCCTCGGTCATGAATTTTTCAGCACGGGCGAGCGAGGGACGCTGTTCGACCAGGCGGCACCATTCGTTCAGGATATCGCGGTACAGGGCATTCATCAGTTCCGGTTCAACGGCATACGGGCGAATGCGGAGAAGCACTTTTTGCAGCAGATCGATCGCAATGGTGCTCTTCCACAGATCCTTCATCATCGAAATGCCTGAAACGCCGCGGGCGCGGGCGAACTGCTGCGAAAACGTACTGTCCTGCGTCGGCGCGATGATCGGAGCGGAGCGGCCGGAATGACGGAGGATTTGACGCTGGAGGCAGTTATACATGCCGAAGCGGCACGGGCCATCGCCGTCGGGCATCAGGAAGGCGCATTTGCCGGCCGGATCGTTCTCCAGGACGCTCAGCATTTCGCCTGCCGTGACAGCGCAAGGCAGACACTCCTTGCCCGTCGTGACGCGGCGGCCTCGGTTGAGGATGGATTCATCGGCCATCGGCATGACCTGGGCGGGTTGTCCATAGGCGCGGAAACACGCGGCCAGACCGTGCGAGGCCTCGCTCATGTAGGGGATGTACATCTTTTGGTCCGCCGCCAGGACGGGCCGCACGTGCGCAGCCGGCCGCGCGTCCAAGGCCGGCGAGGAACGGTAGTGGCGCAGGCTCTCGAAGAACGCCTCAAGCCGGGTCACAAGGCCCGCATCCGCGGAATGTTCATCGACTTCAAGGATAAGCGCGGGCTTTGGCCGCATGATCTCGTCAAAAAAGTGCTGCAGGAACGAATCGGGACCGCAACTGAAATTGGACAGGTAAATGGCAAAAAGGCGTTTGTCGCGCCGAATGATCTCCGCGGCGCGCAGGATCTTCTGGCCGTAGTTCCAATAAACCTTGCGGTGCAGGTCGGGGTCGGTCAGGTCAGCGGCGGCCAGGTCAGCGGCGGCCAGGTCCAGCATCTCCATCGGGATCCAGCGAACGTTCATGTCGTCGAGCTTGTGCGAGAGGCGGAGATTCATGCCTTCATCGAGGCCATTATAAGGCCGCGAGACCAGGACGAACAACTTCTCGCCGGGCTTGAGAGACGCAAGGATTTCACGACCCCTGCCGGCGATCTGCTGTTCAAAATCGGCCTGGGCCGCCTGCGCGGCCCGAATCGCGCCAGCCACAAGGCGTCGGTCACGAATATCGAACTGCGCTGCGAGTGCGCGAAAAGAAGCGGCCAGAGCTTTTTGACCGCGGCCAAGGTGAAGCGGCTCGGTCACTAATTTCGTTCTGCCCATGTGCTCATTAAAAGCGGTGCCGACCTGGTTAGCGAACGATTGCACATACGGGCACAATTTACTATGACGATTCAGCGCCGACAGCGGCGGCAGATTGACGACAAATGGGACAAACAGGTAGTCGGGCTGTTGATCGAGAAGCTTGCGGACGTGGCCGAAGGCGGCCTTGACCGGAAAACAAGGCGAAGAGGGGACGGACTCAATGCCGCGTTTGATGATGGTGCGGTCGGTCCGGCCGGAAAGCAGGACGTCAAAACCGAGCTCCTGGAAGAACCGCGAGAACATGGGCAGAAGGTGCCATGCAATAAGGGCCTGCGGAGTAGCGACAATGGGTCTGCCGGAGCTGGGTTTTTCGTTCTGTCTGAGGTTGGCGCATTCAAAGAGCTTTTGCGTGCGCCAGGCGAGCAGGTCAGGCCGCGACGACGGCTTCTTGCTGGTATGGACGTTGTAGCGGTCACAGCGCGAGCCGTAGCAGAGCGGCTCCGAGCCGTCGATCTGCACACGCTTGATCTCGCAATGGTTGGGGCATTCTTCGCACGCAAAGGTCTCGACCGTGTACTTGGCATGCGTGAGGTTTTCAAAGCCCTTGAAACGGCAGCGATAATTCGGCTGGCCGTCATTGCGGAGGCGCGTAACGTGCTCAGCAGCAATGATGGCAGCGCCGATCGCGCCGGTCATTTCATGATGGTCGGGCACGCGGATCGGCTTGCCCGTAACGCTTTCGAAGGCGGCCCAGACGGCCTTATTGAAGGCGGTGCCGCCCTGAAAACAGATGTGATTGCCGGTCTTTCGGCGGCCGACAACGCGGTTGAGATAATTGGTCGCGATGGAATAGGCAAGGCCCGCGACCAGGTCCTCGGTCGAGGCGCCCTGCTGCTGGCAGCCCAGCAGGTCCGATTCGATGAAGACCGTGCAGCGCTCGCCCAGGTGCAGCGGTCTTTTGCTTCGCATCGCCAGTTCGGCAAACTCGTTCTTAATGGAGATGCCGAGACGCTGAGCCTGCTCTTCCAGGAACGAGCCCGTTCCGGCGGCGCAGGCGTGATTCATTTCGAAATCGACCACCACGCCATTCTCAAGACGGATGTATTTGCTGTCCTGGCCGCCGATCTCAAAGATGGTATCGACATCGGGGCAAATGCTGACGGTGCCTGCGGCCTGCGCGGTAATCTCGTTGATGACAATATCGGCGCCGATGAAGTCGCCGGTAAGATAACGGCCCGAGCCCGTGGTCGCTGCGCCGATGACGCGGACCTTGCCGCACGTTTTCTGGCCGACCGCGCGCAGGCCCTGCTGAACCGCCTCGATCGGGCGCCCCGCCGTCATCAGGTATTCCTTGACGAGCACACGATGCTCCTTGTCAATGAGCACGACGTTCGTACTGATGGAACCGACGTCAACGCCAAGGTATGCGTCCACCGGATGCTCACCGCTCAAGAGGTCATCATGGACTAGGCTGAGCGGTGCGGGCAATGCCGGAACCGTAAGCGGCGTTCTTCGCGCAAGGTGTTCCGAGCCGCAGCGTTTCGAATCCAGGTGCGAGCGCAGCCTGCAATGGGCCTGGCTGACAGCGCCCGCATGAAGGTGAGTCTCACCGAGGGAACAAATAGCGCCAAGCGCGCCAGTATAGAAATGCAGCAGCGGCACGATCAGTTCGCCCTGCTGTAATGAAAGTACATCCTCAAACGCGCGAACCACGCCGGCGTTGGCGGCCACGCCGCCCGTGAAGATAATAGGTTTGACGAATTCGAGCCCGCTGCCAAGACCGCTCCTGAGGCTGCACGCCAGGGCCATGCACAAGCCTGCCAGGATATCTTCAATGGGGGTGGCGACCTGCTGGAGGTGAATCATGTCGCTCTTGGCAAAGACCGAACAGCGGCCCGCCATGCGAGGAACCGAGCGGCTCTGCAGCGCCAGACGCCCAAATTCCTCTTCGATGGAGATGCCGAGGCGCTGGGCCTGCTGGTCGAGGAACGAGCCCGTTCCGGCGGCGCAGGCGGAGTTGAGCGAAAAGTTCTTGAGTTCGAGATCGTCGCCGCGGCGCTGCAGGAAGATCAACTTGCTGTCCTGGCCGCCCATTTCGATAACGGTGACCTGTTCGTACTCCGGATACAGGTGAGCAATGCCGCGGGCCTGGGCCTGCACTTCATTAACATAAGCCGCCTGCATGACCTCCGCCAGAAGCCGCCCTGCCGAACCGGTGATGGCGATCGATGCGAACGAAGCCGCGGGATATTGCTCAAACAACCGCTGCATCTGGTCGGCGACAACTTCCATCGGCCTTCCGAGCGTGCGGCGGTAATCGGCCGTAACCACGTGGTCCTTTGAATCCAGCACGATAACGTCGCTGCTGGTCGAGCCGACGTCGATACCCAGCCGAAGCTGAGTTCGAGAGGCCGCATGAAGGCCTGAACCGGTCACAGTCCCGGTTGTGCGGACCTGTTTCATTCAAATCTCCTTACGCGTTGTCAATGCCCTGTATGTCTCACCAGTAAATCGTAAACTGATATTTTAACAGGGACTCTTTTTTTTTCCAGACTGAACACTAACGGGATTAAGGCAATTTTTGTGCCGTGAAATCCGAGGAATGCTATGTGCTTAATAACAAATAACTTACAACAATGGCAGCAGGTTGGCACAAGAAACAAATTATTCCTATTGACATTAGATGTATATCAAATGTACATTATTTGCATAGATTTTAGAGAGGTTCCATCTGATAGCCGCTCGGGAGAAAGGAATTTCAAATGGCCGAATATGCCTTAAGCGAGCAGGACCGTAAACTGTTTGCGCTTGTTGTAGATGCTACCGCCGCAAACCCATTTAGCCCCCAGCGAGCGCAGATCGACCGCACCATCGCGGGCGTGCTGAGCCACACCGAGTGGGAAAAGGTGATCCCGCAAACGGTTCAGATGGTTGCCGAACGGCTCGGCGCCGTTGAGAAAAAAGGCGGCCGGCGGGTGCAGGATTTTGACGTCGCCGATCGGCCCGTGATGATGTACACATTCCTGTTCGAGGTCTATCACCGGTACAGAAAACCGTTTGAGGATTTTATTGAAGAGCAGGACAAAAAACCCGACCAGAATGTAACGGCGGCTTTCGCGGATACGGTGATTGACGACCTGCTCAAACGCGGGTTCACGAAGGAAAAGGCGATCCATTTTTTCAGCATGTTCTACCAGATCCGGCGGGGCTTTTATTTTATTTTCCACGGGCTGACCGGCAAGAGTGAGAGCATGCGGCGGCTGCGGATGAATCTATGGAACAATATTTTCACGTATGATATTCGCGATTACACGCAAAACCTGTGGAACCGGATGGAGGACTTCTCGACGCTGCTGGAAGGACCAACCGGCAGCGGCAAAGGCGCCGCCGCGGCGGCCATCGGCAAAAGCGGATATATCCCCTACGACCCGGTGAAGAAGCAATTCAAGACGAGTTTCACCAAGGCGTTTTTGCCGATCAACCTGTCACAGTTTGCCGAGGGGCTGCTGGAGTCGGAGTTGTTCGGGCATACCAAGGGCGCTTTTACCGGCGCGGTTTCGACGCAACCGGGCGTGATGGAACTGTGCAGCCCGCACGGCTCGATCTTTCTTGATGAGATCGGCGAGATCAGCGAACCGGCGCAGGTCAAGCTGCTCAAGGTGCTGGAAGAGCGGACGTTTAGCCCCGTCGGCAGCCACGAGATGAAACGGTTTTACGGGCGCGTGATCGCGGCGACCAACCGGCCGATCGAGCAGCTTCGCCGCGAGGGCAAATTCCGCGACGACTTCTATTACCGGCTTTGCTCGGACTGCATTCCCGTGCCGGGACTTGCGCAGCGTGTTGAGGAAAACGCCAAAGAGCTTGAGGAACTGGTCGAGCATTTGATCCGACAGATCACAGGACGCGCCGACTCGACGATCGCGGGGCGCGTGCTGGACGTGATCGACAAGCGGCTTGGCAAGCACTACCCATGGCCGGGCAACGTGCGTGAGCTGGCCCAATGCATTCGCCGGGTAATGCTGAAACACGATTACGAGGGACAATTAGATTATAAACAGGCTCCATCGAATGCCTTCCTGGCGGGCGTCGAAAACGGCACGCTCAGCGCCGATGAACTGCTCGATGGATACTGCACACAAGTCTATAACCGCCTGAAGACGTACGAAGAAACCGCCCGCGTGACCGGCCTCGACCGCCGCACCGTCAAAAAGCGTGTTGATAGCGCCAAACAATAATCTACTCGACATAAGCGGCGGGAGCGGCCGAGGCGCTGGGCTTGTGGACGCCGCTGCTGGTGAGGGTATTTTGGCATTGACCGTGCTCGAAGGCAGTGATATTCGAGAGCGTGGTTTCGGCGATGCCCTGGACGGCGTCAATGGTAAAGAAGCCCTGGTGCGTGGTGACAATGACGTTGGGGAACATCAGGAGGCGCGCAAAGACATCGTCCTGAATGATCTGCTCGGAGAGGTCCTCAAAGAAGAGGTCGGCCTCTTCCTCATAAACATCCAGGCCCAGAAACCCGATGCGCGCTGATTTGAGACCGTTGATGACGGCGCGGGTATCGATGAGGGCGCCGCGGCTGGTATTGATGAGCATGACACCGGGCTGCATTTTGGAGATAGCATCGGCGTTGATCATGTAACGGGTTTCCGGCACGAGCGGGCAATGCAGGGTGAGGATCAAACATTTTGCATACATCTCATCGAGCGAAACGTACTGCGCCCCAAGCTGTTTGACGGCATCATTGGGATAGGGGTCATAGGCATAGAGCTGACAGCCGAAGCCGCCGAGGATCTGGCAGACGACTTGGCCGATCTTGCCGGTGCCGATGATGCCGACGGGCGTACCATGAAGGTCAAAACCGAGGAGACCGTCCAGCGAGAAATTGCCCTCGCGAACGCGCTGATTGGCGCGATGGATGCGGCGATTGAGGGCAAGGATGAGACCGATCGTGTGTTCGGCGACTGCATAGGGTGAGTACGCCGGAACGCGGGCGACGCAAAATCCCAATTTCTCGGCAGCAACCAGATCGACATTGTTAAAGCCCGCACAGCGCAGGGCGATCATCGTGACGCCCATTTCCTTGAGCCGCCGGAGCACCGATTCGCTCGCGTTATCATTGACGAAGATGCAGACCGCCTGGCAGCCTTTGGCCAGGCGGGCCGACGATTCGCTGAGACGTTCGTAAATGAAGACGAACTCGTGACCGTAATTGGCGTTGGCCTGCCAGAAAAAGCATTCCACCCATGGTTTTGTGTTATAAACAGCCACTTTCATAATTTGTTCCTTAGCAAATCGTCTTCAATTGTCTACATTCAATTGTTGGGGTAGTTCACAAGATTCCGCGTTATGTGCGTTTTTGAGCTGTAAAACGGTTTTTTGGGGGGTTTGCGCGACCTCGGCAGGGCCTTGGATGACCGCGGCAGGACTCAATTTGACGCGACATTGCTCTAAAAGAGCGTCCAGACGCCCCGGTTCGACCGCGCCGCACTGAGGACGTTTGACAGCGCGTTCCATCTTGCCGAAATCGGAGTAGAGGCGGGTCAGCTCGGAGCAGAGCCGCCGGAAGTCCTCCGGACGCATGAGCTTGTCGGTGATCTTGAGGACGGTGCTGATGGCGTGCGGAAAGCCGCGGATCATCTCGACGCGGGCTTCGATATAGCAGCGCTCGAGATTGGCCTGGAGTTCGCGCATGAAGACGGGATCAGCGAGCCAGCGGTGGAAGGTGCGGCACTTGATACGATGAATGTTCATTGCCTGCTCGATCTTGCAGCCTTGCCCAAAGACCGTACGGAAAAACGCGAACTGCTTTTTGTTGAGACTGGCGCGTTTGGGCGTCCCGATTGGCGATTGTTGATTGACGAGGGTCGATTGTAAAGTGGTCATTTTCTCCTCCTGTTTTCCAATTGATTATCGATGGCTGATTATTGATTATTGGCGACGTTATAATTGTAAATTGTATATTGTGGATTGCGTATTGGGAAGATTGTCCGCTCCCCTGTTTTTGCTCCTTTACCTCCTTCACTGTTTACCTCCATATATATAATGTCTTAAGTTGGGTATTTTGTAAACATAAATTTAGAAAAAAATAAGAAATTTATCAATTATACAGGTATGCGGGCATCTTTAATTTGGTAGTAAATGAGAGATTGATTTGGTTGTGAAAAGAAAGGCAGAAATGGCATGCGCGGATTGAAAGAGGTTTACGTAAAATAGGTGACTGTCCCAATCCTGTTCGGCTCGGTTTTTGCTCTTTGACATTTCAATACTGTTCAGGCTTAATTACAGGTAGTTTATAAGTTGTCCCAACGGTAGGCAAGCTATTTTGGCGCAGCATGAACCCTGGGCCGCCGTTTGATGACAGGCTGGCCCTTCGAGATTAATCGTATTTTTGAAGT
>JAJFTK010000067.1 GCA_021372945.1 Planctomycetaceae bacterium
TCTTCAATGCTGGCCGGTAACAATGTCTGTTGATCTCGATTCCCTTGTCGATACGCCATAAAGCCTCCTTGCATCTGGATGCAAGTCAGTATATCATCTATCCTTAATATTAAAAGCCCCCATTACGACACAGCCTCGTAAACCCCCGGAAAAGAAACATCTTACCCTTCCCTTTAGCCCTGTAGGGCGACAGAAGTAAAGCTTTTCTGCAGAGCAGAGTTGTGAGTTTTGGGTTAAAAAAGAGGCCTGCCGCAACGCGATGTTCCGGCGGGCTTTTTTCATTTTTGACAGGATTGACAGGATTTTTAATGCCTGATGACAGGGCAACGTCTGTTATCCCTCCGGCGGCCACTCCCCTTGTCCGGGAAGGAGTTAATCTGCCCGCGGCATTGCTTGGTTATGTTTTGTAAACAACCTCCGTCACTTGGTTCTGCTGAGCGTATTCGGCCAGGTGCTTTTTGATGATCGGTTCGGCGGCATTCGATTTCAGAAGAACCAATACATCCTTTCTTCCACTGTCCTGAAGATCATAGAAGCCTTCCTTGACAACGCAGATCATTGTCTTTTTTTTGTACGGTATCAGTCCCAGGAACTTTTGTTCTTTTTCGGCATAGACGGCCCAATGGGGAAAGCCCGCCGGCGTGGCGGTCGGTGTTCCGGCAGGAGGCAGAATCCTTTCCACGGAGATCTTTCGCTGATCGACGTGAAGCAATTGAATCTCCTGGGCGATCTTCTCCACGGTCAATTTCAGTTCAGCGCTTTGAGTTTGGATTGTCTTCATGCTTTTTCCCTCGAATTCGTTATTTTCTCAGTAACGACACACCATGAGCCAGCAACCACAATGCGGCCAGGACGAGTACGTAGAATTTGACATATTTTTTCCAATGCGACATCGTTGCCGGCAGACCTTCATAGGTAACGCCCTTGAGGTATTTTATGTCAAGGTATCTTACCGTGACCACCAGGAACACCGTGACCCAATACGCAAGATCGAGGTATGTGAGGGTCTTTTGTGAGCGGAATATTTCCGCCAAAAGGACAAATAGAATAAGGTTGCCCAGAAGACTCCAGAAAAACCGCGCAAAAAGTCCCAAGAGACTATCTTCAGCCTGATCTTGATTGTGGACATCGCTGGAGGGGGAATTACTTTTCTTTTTTGATTTGCTCATGGCCGTTCCTATCTAAACGTTTAATTTAGATAGTGGCGGCCCGACCACTCAACAACCTGCAAGCTCTTAATTGGCTCGCACCCTTTTTGAAGTCAATGCTCTTGTATAAGGAATTCCATGTCTAAGGTCAAGCAAAATCTCCTGGGGCAAACGTTTGCTCTTAAGGTAGAAACAGGTGTACAAAAATGTAAACACGGGGGGTGCGGGGAGCGTAAAAGTGGTGTAAAAAAGGCTTGTCAGGGGGCGGGGTTTGTCATATAAGGAAGGCTTTATAATCTTGGCAAGAATGAAAAGTAACGATTATTGTTCTCAGTGTGCTCATAAAGAGAGCTGCCGGGAGGTCTATCACAGACTCGGGCAGTATGAGGGACCGAGTGTGCTGTGGGCGGTAATCAGAGCATTTTTGATACCTATCGCGGTATTCATATCGAGCCTGGCGGCCGTTCAATGGCTGCTGAGAGGAATTTTAAGCGATAAGGCGCTGATCGCGGCGGCATTTGCCGGCGGCGTTTGCATCACCTTACTCTGGGTTTTCGGCATGCGGGCGCTGGAGAGGCGCTTTGCGAAGAAATGTTAGGACAGGAAACGGGTATGGCAGGGACAGGAAGTTTTCTCGGCGGAGTTCATCCGCCGGAAGGAAAGCAATACAGCGAGCACCAGGCGATCGAAGTGGTGCCCACGCCCAAACAAGTCATGGTGCTGCTGAGCCAGCACTTGGGCAAGCCGTGCGAACCGAAGGTGGCCAAAAAGGACAAGGTCACGGCCGGACAGATGATCGGCAGCGTCGAGGCGTTCGTGTCGGCGCCGGTGCATTCGCCGGTGAACGGCACGGTGAAGGACATCACGCTGGCGCCGCACCCGGTGATCGGGCGGACCATGGCCATCGCGATCGATACGGACCCAGCCGATAACACCCCCAAGCGGCCCGCGGCTGAGCGATTCGGCAGGGATTTTCGGCCCGAGCAATACACGGCCCAGCAGATTTGCGAGGCCATCGCGCAGGGCGGACTGGTCGGCATGGGCGGCGCGGGTTTTCCCACGCGGGTCAAGGTCGAGCCCAACCCGGCGATGCCCAAGGATACGCTGGTCATCAACGGCTGCGAGTGCGAACCGTTTATCACGTGCGATTACCGGGTCATGCTGGAATGGACCTGGCAGGTGATGGCGGGCATCCGGCTGGCGGCGCGGGCGTCGGGCTGCTCCAAGGTACTGATCGGCATCGAGGTGAATAAGCCCGACGCGATCAGAGTCTTCGAGCAGGCGGCGGCGGAATTGAAGGACGCATTCAAGATGCAGGTGGTGCCGTTGCGGACCAAGTACCCGCAGGGCGGCGAGCGGCAGCTTATCACGTCGATATTGGGCAAGCAGGTGGCCACCGGCGGCATCCCGCCGGCGATCGGCATCTGCGTGCTGAATGTGGCGACGTGCGCGGCGATCGCCGAGGCGGTCGTGCTGAATCAGCCGCTGACGCACCGCGTGGTGACGGTCACGGGACGGGCGATCGCGCGGCCGGGCAATTATTATGTGCCGGTCGGGATGAGCGTGGCGGACCTGATCGAACATTGCGGCGGGCTGACCGAGACGGCGGCCAAGGTCATCTTCGGCGGACCGATGATGGGCCCGGCGATCGCCGACCTGTCGCAGCCGATCACCAAGACCAGCGGCGCGGTGACGCTGCTGACGGCCGAGGATGTGACCCGAGCGAAATTTGAGAAACGCCAGACGGCATGTATCCGCTGCGGGCGTTGCCTGGCGGCGTGCCCGGAACATCTTAACCCGACGAGGATCGCACACGCCATCAAATACGGCAGGCTCGATGTCGCCGAAAACTATTACATGGCCGCGTGCATCGAGTGCGGCTGCTGCAGCTATGTATGCCCGGCCAATATTGAACTGACCGGCTACATCAAAACGGGCAAGCTCCAGAAGGCCAGGGCGGCGAAGAAACTGGGATAATTTTTTTAACCACGGAAATCACTGAATGACACGGAAAAGGTAATTATTTAGGTTTTTTTAACTTCAGTGTACTTCCGTGCATTCCGTGGTAAAGATTTTAGTTTAAGGGAATAGAAGAAATGTTGAGCAAGATAACGGTAACGCCGGCGCCGCATATCAGCAGCAAGCTATCGACGCAGACGATCATGCTGGACGTGATCATCGCGCTGACGCCGGCGATCGGGGCGGCGGTGATCTTCTTCCACGACCGGGCGCTGGTGCTGATCGGAAGCTGCGTGCTGGCGTGCCTGTGGACGGAGCGGATCTGCAACTGGATACGCAAGCAGCCCAGCACGATCGGGGACCTCAGCGCGGTGGTGACGGGGATCATTTTGGCGCTGTCGCTTCCGCCGGCTATGCCATGGTGGGCCGCGGTGATGGGCGGGGCGTTCGCGATCGCGATCGTGAAGGTGCTGTTCGGGGGGCTGGGGGGCAACATCTTTAACCCGGCGATGGCGGCGCGTGCGTTCCTTACGGCGTGCTTCGGCGTGTTGATGACGACGTGGACGGCGCCGGCTACGATCGATGCCGCCATGCCGCAGATGGGACCGATGCAGACCGAGGCGATCACGCAGGCGACGCCGCTAGCCTGGGCGAAAATGGCCGTGAAGAAAGAGACTTCGACCGAGACCCTGAAGGCGCAATTGAGCAAAACATTCTGGGGGAACGAGGGCGGCTGTCTCGGCGAGACGAGCGCACTGGCGCTGCTGGTAGGAGGGGCATACCTGTTGTGGCGAAAGACCATCACGTGGCACATCCCGTTGACGGTGCTGGCGGCGGCGGCTGCCTTTTCGGCCGTGTTCTATTTCATTGACCCAAGCCGGTACGCGAACCCGCTGTTTCATATTTTAAGCGGCGGGATGCTGCTGGGGGCGCTGTTCATCGCGACGGACCCGGTGACGGCGCCGCTGACGAGCAAGGGGATGCTGGTATTCGGGGCGGGCGTGGGAGCACTGATCATGCTGATCCGTATTATCGGCGAGTACCCGGAAGGGGTGATGTACGCGGTACTGGTGATGAACGCGCTGGCACCTCTGATCGATCGAGCGTTTAAGATGGTTCCTGCGGGAGGGATACCCAATGTCAAATAAGTTCGTGTTCTTTCTGAAGGAAAGCTGGCTGCTGATGGTGGCGTCAGTGGCGTTTGGGGTGATTTTGGCCATCACGCAGTCGGTGTGGGGACCCAAGATCGCTGAAAACCAGGTGAAGCTGTTTAATCAGCAGGCCAACACCCTGCTGCCGGAAGCCAAGATATTTGAGCCGCTGAAGGAAGAGATCATGATCCCCGCGGCTAAGGGCGCCCCGCAGAAGGCTGAGGTCATCAAGGCATTGGATGGCGACAAAGCCGTGGGCTGGATCTTTGTCGTGGAAGGGTCGGGATTTGCGGATAAGATCCGGCTGGTGGTCGCGGCGGATGCGCGATTCGAAAAGATCCTGGGCTTTAACGTGCTGGCGGCCAATGAGACGCCGGGATTCGGCGACAAGATCAAGCTCAAAGGCGCCAACAGCTACGGGGCGCAGTACGCCGGAGCGCCGGCAGGCGAGTTTCGGCTTGTGAAGGTCGGCGATAAATCCAAGATCGATGATGAAATCGTAGCGATCACGGGTGCGACGGTGACCAGCCAGGCGGTGGTCGATATGATGAATGCGTATGTGGGGCCGATCAAGGAACAACTGTCCAAAAAGGGACTGCTGTCGAAATGAATAATGAACACTCTTGATTCATAATTTTTAATCAGTACTGTCCCATTATAAGTCGAACAAGGATAATTGGTTATAGTTTTGTTGCTCTTTAAAATTAGAATAATCTCCCGTAAGTGCTTGTTTGAGCGTGGTTTTCTCGAAAAGTAAGATACTGATGATTTGGAGTAT
>JAJFTK010000075.1 GCA_021372945.1 Planctomycetaceae bacterium
AATAGCCGCATTTTTGTATGCGCTGACGGAATGGGTCGACTTTTTGGAAAATTGGCTGAGCAAAATGTCAAACACTTCTGGCGTCACCGCGTTGGCCCGGCGATTTGAATTCGCAAAATGACTTTTTCAGGGACGACTAAACTAAACAAGGGCTTGCCAAAGAAGAAGAATATGGTGATGGCAACCAGAATGGCGCCGGAGGCTCGCATCGCGGCGCGATGCCGCCGCTGCGAGTCAAATTCTTCGGACATCTTCAGGAACAGCGACATCGAGAAGAACGGCGCCAGCAGGAAAAACATCTTGATATAGGTGGTCACAAAAAAGTTCAGCATATCGGCCCTCATCAATGTCATGCCGGACGTGCCTGCCCGCCATAGCCTTGGCGAAGGCGGGATCCGGCATCCACAAAACGTATCCACCGGTAGGGGCAACCCCCTGCGGTTGCCCTTTGCGGCACCACGCTATTGCATTTATTGTCATTCCAGAGCAGGCACGGGGACCTGCCGCTACCGTTTAACGTCAAAGCGTTTTTCGAAGCGGTCCAGTAAATCCGTCAGTTCCGCCGGCAATCGGTTGAGCGCTTCATCGGCGATCCATTGCGGGATCGCTTTATAGTAAGCCTGGGCGATGCCGCCGGTGATGCAGGCCAGCGTGTCGCTGTCGCCGCCCAGCGAGACCGCCAGCCGGATCGCATGCTCAAAATCCGTCGAGTCCAAAAACGCGATGATCGCCTCGGGCACGGTCGCCTGGCATGATTCACGGAATCCGTAGGCAGGGCGGATCTGCTCTATCGTCCGATCCAAATCATATCCGAACCGTTCAGCAATTTCGCTGCGGATCTCGTCTTTCGTGGCACGGACGTCTCGCCCGTGATCTTTGCGTGCGCCGGTTCGCGCAAGAAAAACCGCCAGGGCCGTCGCCTGCGCGCCTTTAATGCCCTCGGCGTGGTCGTGCGTGACCGCGGCACTGCGCTGGGCCTGGTTCAATGCTGTATCGACCGTTGTGCATGCGAATCCCACGGGCGACACTCGCATGGCCGATCCGTTGCCCCAACTGTTGTACGGCCCCATGGTATCCGACGCCAGCCACTGCGCGAACATCCCGCCATAGCCGCGCCGGGGGTAGCGCCTGCCGAACGCGCGATAGTTCGCGGCGTGATCGCCCTGGGCCCCATCCAGCAGCGTCTGGGCGGTCGCCATGGTCATCACGGTATCATCGGTAAACGCGGAACGCTCGCAGAACAGGGGGAAGTCCGTATGCTTGATTCGCTCCCACTCAAACACCGAGCCAACAATATCGCCGATAATTGCGCCTAACATAGTTCCTCTGAATAGTTATGAGCTGGTAGTTTTAAATTGGCTAAACTCAAAACTCATAACTCATAACTCAAAAGTTAATCGACGTGGATGACGCCCTGACGGCGGTCGGCCACGAGCGAGACCTTCTTGATGATGTCGTACAGTTCTCTCGGATCGGCCACTTTTTCAAATTCAAATCGCGGGTCGGATTCATCCTTCGTCACCAGCGTCACGGCGCCGATCCCCATCAGCACATCCGCCAGGGAGCGGTGCAGTTTGATGTCAACAATGCGATACATATCGATGTTATCGATCTTTCGGCTGAAGATGCCGCGGGAGAATTCGATGCGCTCGGGCGTGACCTCGTAGTGAATGCGTTTCAAGTCCATCACTTTGTAGGCGGTTCTTGCGGCGGTGCCGAAGATGAGCAGGATCGCGGCGATGCCCTTGATGCGGTCGATCCAAACGCTTGCCTCGGGGCTGATGGAGGGCGCCAGCCTCTCGGCCAGGCCGCCCAGCGAATAGAACAGCAGGAAGAATCCGGCGGCCAAAAAGACGAAGGCCCAGGCCAGCGTGTCGGCCATGCCCCACAGCGAGGGCGAACCCGTATACAGCATGGTGCCGGGCTTGACGCGTTCGGCGCCGTTGTTGGGGCGGGCCGGCGGCCGATAGCTTGATACTTCCTGCAGTTCTTCGGGTGGCACGGTCAAGCTCCGCTTGGCCGTGGTGGTCGGGGGCTGGATGCGGCGGTCGTGGTATGACGTGGGCGTGCCGTCCTCATTGACCAAAAACTCTTTGCAGAAGCGGCACTTGATCGCTTCGGCAAGGATGATCTCGCCGCAATACGGGCATTTCTTGGTCGCTTCCTGCGTCATCTCAATGGCTCCATCCGCTCTCGTCACGGGCATTAAACATGGGGTTTATTATGACCAGGAAAGGCCTTTTGGCAAGCTATTTTCCGCCTGGCCGACTTTTACTGCTTTCGCAACGGCGCGGCCATGCTATAATTTTCAAGTTTTGCGGAGACGCCGAGAAGACAGAGAATCCATGAAGACCGTTGCGAACCAAAAATTGATCCTGAGCGCGCTGCTTGTCATCCTGACGTGGGGGTCGTTCAGTGCCATCCTCGAAAATGATTTCGTGATGTACGATGACCCGGACTATATCACGAACAACGCGATGGTCCGTTCGGGCCTCAACACTGAGTCGATCACGTGGGCCCTTACTACCAATCACACCGGCAACTGGATCCCCGTGACCTGGCTGAGCCTCATGCTGGATGTCCAATTATTCGGGCTCGATCCGGGGCTGCACCATCTGAGCGGCCTGCTGATCCACTGCGTCAACGCGCTATTGCTTTTCTGGCTGCTGTCGAAAACGACGGGGCGGATGTGGGCGGCATTTATCGCGGCCGCGCTGTTCGCGCTGCATCCGCTGCGGGTCGAGTCGGTCGCGTGGGCCTCGGAACGCAAGGACGTGCTTTCCGCGTTTTTCGGGCTGCTTGCGATCGCGTCTTACGTGTTCTATGTCGAAAAGAAAAAGGCGGCTGCTTACCTCCTTGCGGCTGTATTCTTGTTCCTTGGGCTCATGTCCAAGGCCATGCTGGTGACCTGGCCGTTCGTCTTTTTACTGCTGGACTTTTGGCCACTGGGGCGTCTGCACACAGGCGCGCGGTTTATTAAAACGGCGCGTGACCTGGTCATCGAGAAGATCCCGTTTTTCGCAGCGGTGCTGCTTTTCAGTGTGCTTGCGTTCAATGCGAGCAAGAGCAGCGGGGCGGTGCACCGGGTTGATTATTTCCCGCTGGTTTTTCGTTTTGAGAACGCTGTCATTTCTTACGCTGCCTATATCAAAATGACCCTGCTTCCGCGGGGCCTTGCGCTGTTGTACCCGCTGGAGATGCGAACATTCACACCGGGTGCGGTACTGGCCTGCTGTGTGCTGCTTGTCGGCCTGACGATCCTCTTTTTGCGTTTGCGCAGAGGTCGGCCATACCTGGTGACCGGATGGCTTTGGTACATCGGCACATTAGTGCCGGTCATTGGGCTGGTCCAGGTCGGGCGGCAGGCGATGGCCGACCGTTATACCTATCTGCCGAGCATCGGACTGTCGATCATAGCCGCGTTCCTGCTGTGTGATTTGGCGCTGCGCGGACGCGTTTACCGCCTCATCGTTTCCATTGGAATGATGGTCATCGTTTGTCTGCTTATGGTTCTCACGATGGTGCAGTGTTCGTATTGGAAAAACAGCCTGACCTTGTTTCGCCATTCGCTGGCGGCGACCGGCGATAATTACACGATGAATATGAACTATGGCTATGCGCTGGCCAACGCGCGAGAATATGACGATGCGATGGAGCAGTTCAGACGGGCGCACGAGCTGATCCCGATCCTGGCCGAGCCTTTGGAAAAGATGGGGCTGGTCTGCGCCGATACCGGACGCTGGCAGCAGGCAGTCGATTATTTTCAGCAGGCACTGGACAAACGAAACCCCGACCGCGTGCTCATTTTGCGAAAGCTCGGTTTTTGCTACATTAAACTGGATCAGCCCGCCAAGGCGCTGGAGTACTTGCAGCAGGCCTGTCGGCTGACCCAATTCAAGGACAAAGAAACGCTTTTAACGCTCCTCCGCATCCTGGAGGGCGAACCGTCGCTGCAATCGCTGCTGAGCAAGGGATTCCTGGATGAGGTCAACCGCCGGGCCGCAGAGCTGCGCAAATAAGCGGTCCTTCCCCTGTTGGCAAAAATACTTTTTGCGGTTATACTGGCCTTTCTAATAGATCTGTGAATAGGATAGAAGATCGCTATGGCGTTACCTTTAGTTGCAATTATTGGACGGCCCAACGTGGGCAAGAGCAGCCTGCTGAATTCGCTGGCGGGGCAGATGATCAGTATCGTCGATCCGACGGCGGGCGTGACACGCGACCGCGTGAGCACGATCATCAATTATGATGACAGCTATTTCGAGCTGGTCGACACGGGCGGCTACGGCATCGTCGATTCCGATGCGCTGGAGTCGCACGTCGAAAACCAGATCCAGCAGGCGATCAGCTCGGCGGACCTGGTGCTGTTCATGGTCGATATCCGCGAGGGCGTCGTGACGCTGGATGAAAAGATCGCCGCGATGCTGCGAAAGCTGCCGCTCAAGGTCATCCTCGTGGCCAACAAGGCCGACAGCCCCAAACAGCTTGCGCTGGCGGGCGAATTTGTCAAGCTGGGTTTTGGCGAACCGGTCTGCATCTCGGCGCAGAATTTTGTGAATCGCGCGGACCTGATGGAACGCATCATGGAAGGCATCGCGCATCTGCCGAAGGAAAAGCCGGCTGCGGCGGTGATGAAGCTGGCAATCGTCGGCAAGCGCAATACCGGCAAGAGCACGTTCATCAATGCCGTTGTCGGCCATGAGCGGGTCATCGCCAGCGAGATCCCCGGCACCACGCGGGACGCCGTCGATGTGCGCTTTGAAAAGGACGGCAAGCAGTACCTGATCATCGATACCGCCGGCGTGCGCAAGATCGGTAAGATGAAGCAGGATATTGAGTACTACGGCTACACGCGGGCGACGCGGAGCATCCGGCGGGCCGATGTGGTGCTCTTTATGATGGACGCGACCGACCCGATCTCACAGGTCGATAAGAAGCTCATTCACCTGATCCGCGGCGAATACAAGGCCTGCGTGATCATTGTCAATAAATGGGACCTGGCCAAGGACCGGGCGTCAACGGACGATTATGCCGAGTACCTGGATAAAGTCGTCACCGGTCTGCGGCATGCGCCGATCGCGTTTACCACGGCCACCGATGCCAAGAATGTGCAGAGCGTGCTGGACCTTTGCACGGAACTCTATAAGCAGGCCACGGCGAAGATTGCCACGGCCAAGCTCAATAAGGCCATCGAGACGATCGCCGAAGAGAAGGTGACCGGCTCGCGCGGCCGCGGCGGCATTCCAAAGATCTACTACGGCACGCAGGTGGCAAGCAACCCCATCTCGATCCTGCTATTTGTAAATAACCCCGGGCTCTTTGACGAGACCTATCAGCGATTCCTGCTCAACCGGTTGGGCGAGCTGTTGGGGCTTGAGGAAGTGCCGATTCGCCTCTTGTTCCGCCGCCGCTCCGGCGAAAAACCGACGGAGTGATTACGTGATCACCGGTAGGGGCAACCCACCGCGGTTGCCCTATCGCGGTATCCCCAGGGCAGGCGTGGAAGCCTGTTCCTACCAATTGGGCTAAACAACCGCGGGGTGGAAGCCTCAGTTACAATTAGACAGCGCGGGCTGCAAGCTGCGTTACGTTAGCGGGCGTGGGAGCCTGCCTCCAGCAATTGGCCGGCGGAGTTGGGGGGCTTTCGCCAGAGGGTGCGCGCGGCCTTGACGGCTTCGACCATCAACACCAGCGCCAGCAGCAGCAGGATGCCGGCGATGATACCGACGGCGGAGAGGCGATACTGATTGAGCAGCAGGACCAGGCTCCAGACGGTCATCACGTTCATAAAGACCATCGGCACAAACGTAAAGAACGCCTTCTTGCCGTTCTTCTTGAGCCAGACGGTAATAACCAGCAGGACCAGGCCGGCCAGAAGCTGATTGGTCGCGCCGAAGACCGGCCAGATCACCTTCCACGCCGGGATGAGTTTGCCTTGCGGGTCTTTAAGGCTGATGAGCACAAAGATCGCGGGCAGGATCAACGTGGCAATCGTTGACGGATAGCGCCAGTTGACGTTCTTGAGGTTAAAGAACTCCTCGAAGATGTAGCGGTTAAGCCGCGTGGCGGTATCCAGCGTAGTCAGGATAAACGTCGATAGCGCCAGCAGGCCGAACGAATAGCCGATGCTCGCGGGTATGCCGAAGACCGACAAGAACTTGCCAATGCCCGTGCCGTAGATGACCAACGGATCCCTGCCGCTGAGCGGGTCATCCTTTGCGAGCATCGCGACGGTGATGATCGCGATGACGGCCACGAGGCCTTCGATCATCATCGCGCCGTAAGCGACGGGGCGCGCATCGGTCTCTTTGTCAAGCTGCTTGGAACTTGTGCCGGAGGCGACGACAGCATGAAAGCCGGAGCAGGCGCCGCAGGCGACGGTGATAAACAGGATGGGAAACAGACCGCCAAGCTGCGGATGCGACCATCCGGTAAACGCCGGGTAGGCTACGGCAAAACCGCCGAATAGAATGCCCAAAAAGCCGCCCAGGACCGAGCCGTAGAGCAGAAAGCTCGAAAGATAATCGCGCGGCTGCAGGAGGATCCACACCGGCAGAACCGAGGCAAGAAAACAATAAACGATGAGCAGCAGGTCCCAGGTCTTGGCCGGATCACCGCCAATGAAGGCCGGAACGGAGCTTGCGGGGATCGGCAGCTTTTGTCCCAGCCACACGCACACAAAGACCAGGGGCACAAAGAGCAGCGATGACCACAGCACGGGTATCTTGAGCCGGTACACGAAAACACCGAACCCGATAGCCAGCACGATGAACATCAGCGATGCACTGGCTACGCCGCCGTCGGAAACGAACGTGGCGGCGGTCAGATCGGTAAACACCGTGAGCACATAGACCAGCGTCAGCCAGATAAACGCCAAGAAAAGCTTGTAGGCCAGCGGCGACATGTGTTCGCGGGCGATCTCGGCAATCGAGCGGGCCTTGTGACGAATCGAAATGACCAATGCCGAAAAATCGTGCACGCCGCCGATAAGTATCGCGCCAAAGAGAACCCACAGCAGCACGGGCAGCCATCCGAACGCGACGGCGGCGATGATGGGTCCCAGCACGGGGCCGGCGCCGGCGACGGATGAGAAATGATGGCCCAGCAGCACGGCCTTGGGGGCCGGCACGCGGTCGATGCCATCGTAATCCGCGTGGCTGGGCGTCACGCGGCGATGATCAATGTCGTACCATTTCTCCAGGATCCTGCCATATCCGAAAAACGCCGCGATAAATATCGCTGCCGAAAAGACCAGAATAAGTGTTAACATTTCACATGCTCCGATTGAGACAGAGGGGAACTACCGAATGCTCAATTGCGCCTCACGCTGCTGGGCAATTGATCGTTAGCGTATCGACAATCCTAAGAAAATGGCCCGTCGCGGTCAAGTGAATTCTCGGACGGAAGCAAACCGCAGCTGCCGCCGGAATAAACTTGAATCCGCCGGGAACCATGCTAGACTGGACCCGACCTAATTGAGGACAAGTCTATGAATGAATCTCAGCCCAGTCTGTGTTCCGCAACCGTGCGTCGGAATATGAGCCGTTTCTTTTTTGCGAATTACCTGTTGATGCTCCTGCAACTGGTCGCCTTTGCCTGTGTTTTGCCTGAACCGGGCCTCTATACGATTTTTTTTGATACCGCGGTCATCCTGTCGTACAGCATTCTGTACTTGATCCCTGCCTGGCTCATCCTGGCCGCGGTGAAACTGGTGCTGCGGGTTTTGCGGATTCGTCACGGTTTGCCGGCGTGGTACACCGCCGCGGTGATCGTTCTGACGTTGAGTCAATTGCTGCTGGCCGCCGACCGGACCATCTATCGAATGTACGGCTTCCATTTCAACGGGTTTGTCTGGAACATTTTGACGACGCGAGGCGGTTTTGAATCAATGGGCTTTAGCGGCGGGGCATACGGGACCGTGGCCGCGCTGATCGCGGGGGGGATCGCCATTGAGGCCGCCGTCCTGGTTTTTTGCTGCAGGTGGAAAGGGTTCTCGCGACCGTATGCCTCGGCCATTTCGCGATGGGTCGCAGTTTTGCCGCCCTATGCGGCGGCGGTGATGTTTGCGGTGCAGGCCCTTTTCTTCGGCATCTCCAGCTACAATGCCTACTCGCCCGTACTGATCGCGGCGAACTCGTATCCTTTTTATGTCCCGATCACGTTTCAGGGCGCTTTGAACCGCCTGGGCTTTCATTCGGAGCGCAAGATGCTGACCGCGCGTTCGGCCCAGGCGCTGAGTTATCCCCTGGCCGAGATCCGACGGCTCCCCGAGGCCCCGCATTATAATATCGTCTGGCTGGTGGCCGAGTCGTGGCGCCAAGGGATGCTGACGGAGGAAATCATGCCTCGCACCTACGCGTTCTCCAAAAGCGCCCTGCGCTTTCAAAACCATTTCAGCGGGGGCAACGGAACCCGCCAGGCGATGTTCGCGATGTTCTATGGATTATACGGGTCGTACTGGCAGGCCTTTCTGAACGAGCAGCGTCCGCCCGTCCTGATGCAGCTTCTCGGGCAGGATGGCTATCAGTTCCAGCTCTACACGAGCGCGCGATTCACGTATCCCGAATTTGACAAGACCCTCTTCAGCGGGATCCCGCAAGCGGAATTGCACGAGTGCGCCAACGGACAAAGCTGGCAGCGGGATCGGCAAAATGTATCGGACATGCTCGATGCCATCGATGCGCGTGACCCGGACAAGCCGTTCCTGTCATTCTTGTTTTTTGAATCGCCCCACGCCCCCTATGATTTTCCTCCCGAATGCGCTGTCCGAAAGGACTATTTAAAAAAATTCAATTATGCGTCCGACGACATCCAGCAGGATATTGACCAGATCTTCAACCGCTATGTCAATGCCTGCAACCACCTGGACAGTCAATTTGCGCGCGTGATCGATTTCCTGGAGCAGAAGGACCTTATGGAGACGACCATCGTCATCATTACGGGCGACCACGGCGAGGAATTCATGGAACACGGCCGCTGGGGCCACAACTCCGATTTCAATGATGAACAGACGCGCGTGCCGCTGGTGATGCGGGTTCCGCAGATGGCGCCTGCCGAATATGCCAAGATGACAAGCCACCTCGATATCGCGCCGACACTGATGCACCTGCTCGGCGTCGAGAATCCGGATGCGGATTTTTCCTTCGGCATCGACCTGCTTTCGGATACTGAACGGAGTTGTACCGTTTTCTCTGACTGGGACAGCCTGGTGTACCGGGACAAGGACTGCAGGATCCGATTGCCCATGACGGTGTCAAGTTCGCTGCATGCGGCCAATGAGGTCTTCCTGTCCAACGATACCAAGGCGGCGAATGCATCCGCTTTGCTCCAGCAAAAGATGGCTTCCCTTGTCTGCGTCCTTCACGACTGTTCGGGCTTTACGGCTGCTCACAAGGACCAGAAATGGGGCCCTGGCAACCGTTGAGCGTTTACCTGAGGCCATCTGATCATTTCCCTACTGCAACGCTGACGCAAAATCTATATGCTCGCCAGGGCGGTCGTTTGATTCCGGCGGCCGCTCACGCATTAACGGAAAGACGAAAATGGCGCAAGCGAAATGGTTCGACTGGATCCCTCTTTGGGGTGTTTTCCTTTTTGCGGGGGCACTGATTCTGCTGTCTTTCGTGCTGGGGACCTGGCTGGCCATCCGCGGCGGCAAGCGTCAGGAGAAACCCCAGGGCTCTTTAGGGACCGTCTGCGGCGCTTTACTGGGGCTGCTGGCGTTCATGCTCGCGTTCACGTTTGGGATTTCCGCACAGCGGTTCCAGACAGCCAGGCTATTTTTGTTAGACGAAGTGAATGCCATTGAGACAACGTACCTGCGCGCAGGGCTTTTGGCACAGCCTCACCCGGCCGAGATCCGCCGGCTCATTCGCGAATACGTGGACATGCGCGTCGAACTAATGTCGGGTTCGGCCGCCTGGACCGAACGATTGCCCCAGGTGCTAGCGCGTTCCGAGGCGCTGCAGGGTCAGTTGTGGGATCATGCGTCGGCTCTTGCGCAGGCCGACCGCTACTCGCCCATTGACGCTCTTTTTATCAGCTCTCTCAACGAGATGATCGATCTGCAAACCAGCCGAGTGACCGTGTTTGCTTACCGCATTCCGCGGATCGTCTGGGAGTGCCTGTTTTTGATCATGCTCCTCTCCGTGTTCCTGACAGGTTATCAAGCGGGTCTCTCGATGAAGGGCGGCTTCAAAGTAGGGTTGGTGCTGGCGCTGACGTTTGCGGCGGTGATCCTGCTCATTGCGGACCTCGATCGCGGCTGGGGGGGCCGGCTCAGGGTCGGCCAGCAGCCCATCCTCGACCTTCAAAGCAGAATACAAGATCAGATAAAATAGCCCTGCGCACTAGGGTATCTGGGCCGGGTTGACCGGCACGAGCTTAAAGACGGCTGTCTTTTCAGTGGTGGATTCGACCAGTTCGATCTCGCCTTTGGCCACGTACTCCCGCGGGAAATTATAGATCACCGGGCGCGGCGGGATCTCGGGCAAACGTTCGTCGCCGGGACGCACCTCGATGAGCAGGTGATAAGCGCGTTTTTGGTACTCGGCAAAGGCGGCTTCGGAGACGCGGAGCTGCACCCGGCTCTTGAGGTCGGCCTCGTTGGCAAGCTGAATGCTGTATTTACCCGCCAGTTCGGGACTGATGATAAAGCCGATCGTCTGCGGCTGGAAGGGCTTGCTTTGCAGCAGTTGAACGCTCTGCAGCGTGACGGTGACCGATTCCTCCGCATCGCGCACGATCCCGGCCACGCCCATATCGACGTACGGCTTGACCGTGATCGGCCGCTCGCGCGCCGTCTGGAGCTGCTGGGCCGAAAGTTTCACGATGGCCGGTTCGTTGTACGAGGGCCGCACATACACGTTCACCCATGCCGGCTCGGCGTTGGCCCCCCTGATCAGGCCGTTCTCATCCACTACCTGCACGCTGAGGCGTTTTTCCTCCAGCCGTTCGACGTTGACCGTGACCTGGGACGGCTCACAGGACTCCAGGGTCAGGGCCAGTTCCGCCATTTTGGTGGTCTTCTGGAGATAATCCGGTACATCCAGCACGTAGGTCCCGGGTTCCTGGGGCGTATAGTAGAAATTGAGGCGCTCGCGGTTCGGATTGTTCTGCGGCAGCCGCATGCGCTGTCTCAGTTCGGCAATCTTGCTGGGTGCTCCGCGGAAATTGAGCGCACGTAATACGATCAATCGCTGCGGTGCATTTGTGGAGGGACCCGTAAACGTCACCAGAAGGCTCGGGTCGGCTGTTGGCAGCTTTTCCAGCGTTCCCGTCAGTGAGACCGGCTGCAATTGCAGTGAAAACGCCCACCACCAGATCAGCAGCGTAAGGAAAATAACCGCCAGATATTTACTTAGTTTTCCGCTCATATACTGCAAAAACTCGCTTTGAGAGTTTCGGGTCCTGAATCAAACAGCGCGATCACGTCTCGGAGGTATCCTGGGTACGGGTGAGCCGGCCCAGCCGCTCCAGAATGGGCGTTGTCTCGACCAGGGCCGTCGTGAGGTGACGGCGAAGCTGGGCTTCCGAGACGTTACGCACCAGGTTGCCTTCCATCGCCAGCGAGACGATGCCTGTTTCCTCACTGACCACCACAACGATGGCGTCGGATGACATGGTCACGCCGACCGCCGCGCGGTGCCGGGAGCCAAGCTGTCCAAAGCGGGTGCTTGCCTCGGCCAGCGGCAACTGGACGCGTGCGGCCACCACGCGGTCCGCCTGGATGACGATGGCCATGTCATGCAGCGGCGCGCCTTGGTAAAAAATGGTTTGCAGCAGTTCACTGGTGACCTTGGCGTCAATGCGCACACCGGTTTCAATGAATTCACCCAGGCCCACCTGCTGCGGAAACACCATGATGGCTCCCGTGCGGCTGGCCGCCATCTGGGAAACGGCCTCGATGATCTCCTCGACCGAGCGGCTAAGCTGCTGGGGCGAACTGGCGAAGAACCTGGCTTGGCCGATGCGGATCAGGCCCCGCCGGATCTCCGGCTGAAACGCCGTGACCCCGATGATCAGGATCGAGATCAAGAACCCGTTATAGAGATAGGCGATCCGCTCCATGCCGAACGTCTTGACGACCACGTTGAGCATCACCGAACCGGCAACCAGGACAAAGATGATCCCCCGGAACAGCCTTTCTCCGCGGGTGCCTTCAAGGAAGGAAATGATGGCGTAAACAAATAAACCGATCAGCCCAAGCTCGGCGACGATAACGAGCTTTTCATAAAAGCTGATATGTAAGATATATTCCAGGACCGCTTTCAATAAACCTTGTCCCCTGTCCTGCCGGTGGTTCTTTCAGTACCACCGACGCAGTCATGCGGTGTGCACTCACTACTGACGACTGACGACTATCGACTAAATCATCGCACGTACATGGGACTCATGCGACTCGGCCGGTCGAATAGAAACACTGAATCGATATCATCCTGAAACTGAAGCATGTTCTGCTGGATGGTCTCTCTGTGCCGCATATCCACCTGCTTTTTGGTCAGACCGGGGGCCTTGCAGCCCGTCATGAACATTCCGAGCACCATGAGGAACAACCCGAGCAGATACATCTGTCGCATCGCTAAACCCTTGTAAATAATGATTTTATTAGTCCAGTCGGACGCCCTCACCCTCTGGCGGGTCCGCCAAAAGCGTCCATTTGGAATTGTAGCAATACCGCCGGAACCTGTCAAAACAAAATACGCCTTTTACCACGCAAAATCGGCGTTCCTGCACTTTTTTTAAAGCTTTTGACCGGCTCTATGCTAGAATCTCCCTTCTTAACAGACAAGGACCGCGGAACTTTGAAAAGATATGGCTTGAGGATAGATGACAATAATTGCGTTCAGTGAGATTCATAAGAGCTTCGGGCCGGAGCTGGTTTTCGACGGGCTGGGCCTGAATTTTTATGCCTCGGCCAAGGTTGGGCTCATTGGTCCCAACGGCTCGGGCAAAACGACTCTTTTCCGCATGATCCTCGGCGATGAAAAGCCGGATTCGGGCCGGATCGCGCTGGCGCGGGACCTGAAGATCGGCTATCTGCCGCAGGAACCGACCTTTTCGCATCAGCGGACGGTCATGGAAGAGATGCACGACGGTATGGCCGAGCTGCTCGGGCTGCACAACCGCATCGAGCATTTCTGCAGGCAGATGGAAACGCTTTCCGGGCCGGCGCTGCAGTCGGCGATGAAGGAATACGACCGGCTGTGCCATCGATTTCAGCTTGAAGGGGGCTACTCGTACGAAGCACGGATCAAGACGATCCTGGCGGGGCTGGATATCGGGCCCGAACATTATCACGCCAATACGGGCACGCTTTCCGGCGGGCAGCTCTCGCGGCTGGGTCTGGCCAAGGTCCTCGTCAAAGACACCAACCTGCTTTTGCTGGATGAGCCGACCAACCACCTGGACCTGCAGGCGGTCTCGTGGCTTCAGACGTTTCTGGCCAACTACGCCGGAGCGGCGATCGTCGTCAGCCATGACCGCTACCTGCTCGATAAGGTCGCCCAGAAGATCGTCGAGCTTCGCAACCGGCGGGCGTTTGTCTGGAAGGGCAACTACAGCCAATACATCCAAACCCGCGACCAGGCGGTGCTCGAACAGGAGCGCACGCTGGAGAAACGCCGCGAGTTTGTCGCCCGGACGCTGGATTTCATCGCCCGCAACAAGGATCAGGAAGGCATGCGCAAGACCGCCCGCGGCCGCAAGACCCGGCTGGAGCGGCTGCTCAAAGAAAACCCGGACTTTTTGCAGGCCCCGGATTCCAGCAAGACAGTTCGCTTCAGCTTCGCCGATACGGAGGTCAAGAGCGACCTGGTGCTTCGGGCCGAGAACGTCAAAAAGGCGTTCGGGCCGCTGACGCTTTTCGAAAACCTGACCTTCGACGTCACCAGCGGGCAGCGCCTGGGGATTACCGGGCCAAACGGCGCGGGCAAGACCACGCTGCTAAGACTTGCGCTGGCGCAGGAGACGGCCGACAGCGGTACGATTCGCCTGGGGCCCAATCTGCGCGTGGGCTACCTGGACCAGCAGGGGACCACGCTGGAGCCGGCGCATACGGTGCTGGCCGAGGCGCGGGCGGTGCGGCCGGACCTGTCCGAGGAGGTCCTGCGCGGCAAGCTGGGCAGCTTTCTGTTCTCCGGCGAGGACGTGTTCAAAACAATCGCGGACCTTTCCGGCGGGCAGCAAAGCCGCCTGATGCTCTGTAAGCTCGTGCTCTCCGAGCCGGATGTCCTCATCCTGGATGAGCCCACCAACCACCTGGATATCCCCAGCCGCGAGATGCTGGAAGAGGCGCTGCTCGATTATAACGGCGCGGTCATCGCGGTCAGTCACGACCGCTATTTTTTGGACCGCGCAGCCGAGACGCTGCTGGTGATCGGCGAAGATGCCGCCGGCGGGCGGCAGATCGGCAGCGTACAGCTTATACAGGCCGCTGCGCCGGGCGATGAGGGGGTCTATTCGACGTGGGCGCGGATTGCGGAACAAAACCGCCTGAGGGCCGAGCAGCAGGCGATCGCGGAAAAGAAGAAGAACCAAAGACACTCGCAGGATGCCCGTGCCGCGACAAAGACGCCGGCGCATCTCAAGCACCTGAACAAGTACACGCTGGAGCAGCTTGAGCAGATGATCACCGGGCACGAACGGCAGATCGAGGAGATGCAAACCCTGTTCGCCGCACCCGAGGTTTACCAGTCGCGCGACAAGCTCACGCAGCTCCAGGCGGATCTAAAGGCCCGCCAGGCCGAACTGGCGACGCTCTACGAGGCCTGGCAGCTCCGCGCCGAATGAGCGACTGAAATGCAGCCGAAGCTTCCAGCTTCTGAATCATTGTCACATACCGATTAATTGACAGCACTAACATCGTGCAGTACTATTGTCTTTCAATATTGATCGAAGGAGTATACTCATGCGATATCGCTTTGTGACGAGTTTGATGGTAGTGACTGCCTTGTCATGTGTGACGGGCTGCAAGGAAAAAAATAGTCCAATCAAAGACGCCATTTATCTATACTCTTTTATGGTGGGCAATCAGGAAATAGATCAAACAGAATCCCAGCCATATAAAATGCACGAAGCATTAAATCACGGTATAATTGTTTTCATTAATGATAATCCAATTGAGTATTTGAGAGAATCAAGCACGTTTGTGGTGAATCCATACGTCAAACCGGGAGAGAATGTTATTAACTCAAACTGACCGAATTTTAGGCCGCCAAGAGTTTTTCCAAGCGGCGGATAACAGTTTTTTCATGGCTATAGTTGATCACATTCTGAACCTCCTGACGCCAGATGATCTGGTGCATCCGGGCTTTGAGTTGACTC
>JAJFTK010000136.1 GCA_021372945.1 Planctomycetaceae bacterium
CAGAACGAATGCCGAACGTATGATACAAGATACTGGTGGACATGGCTTTATACTCCAATAGGTGGTTTTTATTTTTTTCCACCTATCATAAAGCCATGTCTTTTTTTAGCAACACACCAACGCATTTACCGGAAGAGCCCAGAATAGAAACGATAAAGTCCGCCGTACTGAGTCCCAGTGGCGTCAGACCCTGACGCCGGAACAGTATTACGTGCTTCGCGAAAAGGGGACCGAATGGCCGTTCACGGGCAAATATACGATGACGTTCGAGGACGGGATCTATCGGTGTTCCGCGTGTGGAAATGAGCTGTTCTCATCGGATACGAAATTCCAGTCGCATTGCGGATGGCCGTCTTTTTCGGATATGAAGGACAACAAGGCGATCAAGCAGCGGCGCGACACCAGTCATGGAATGGTCCGCACGGAGGTTCTCTGCGCAAAGTGCGATTCGCACCTGGGACACGTTTTCAACGACGGCCCGGCTCCGACGGGATTGCGTTACTGCATTAACTCGGCGGCCCTGGATTTTGAAAAGACAAAGCAGAAGAGCGATCCAAATTCGCCAAAGCCTTAGGATGGACCGGTCTTATGGCGCGGCCAGGCGGTCGCCGGCGTAGATGCGATAATCCTTGATGCGGCCGGCGACTTTGTCATCACCCTGACGCGGCACATAGCGAAAGCCCGTCAGCGTTTCTTCCTTGCCCAGATCGATTACCAGATAATGCGGGTGATTCGGTTTGGCGCTGCCCCATTCGCTGTGCCAGAAGTTGGCGTTCTGCCCGTCGATGGCATAATCCGCCAGCGCTGACTCGGCGACGCGTTCTTCGCTGCTGACGTAGGCGATGGTCCAATCCGCGTGGCTGATGGATTCGCCTTGTGCGTTGAACAGGTCGATCTCGCCGATCGCGGCAAATTCTTTGCCATCATGGGCATTCAGCGTTTCAATACAGAACTGGCGGGCCTTGACCGGCTGCTCAAACCTGATCTCCTGCGGCGCTGACCCTTGCGCAAATTGCCCGCTGAGCAAGGGCTTGATGCCTTGCAGCGTCAGCTTGCCCTTTTTGGGGGCCCGCGCGAAATCCAATTCCGGCCGCAACTGCCCGAGGATCGGCTGATCAAGCCCTGCAGCCTGCGCCTTCTCGGGCCCGAGCACGTCCAACACGATCACCTCGTTGGTTCCTTGTTTCAGCCACGGGGCGGGCACATACATTGTCTGCGTGGGTCCGATGTTCCAATAGCGGCCCAGGCTGCGGCCATTGACCCAGACCATGCCCTTACCCCACGTCCGCATATCCAGAAACGTGTCGCCTGTTTTTGTCAGCGTGAACGTCCCGCGCCAGAACGCGGGACCTTGTTCGACGGATGTCACCTTAGTAAACGCGAATCCTTCGGGCATCGTGCCGTCCAGCGGGATGCCATAAAACTTCCAACAGGTAAGCGTAACAGGTTCGCTGCCGAAGATTGACAGAGTGACTGGTCCGTGAATGCCTTTTCGGTCGTGCATGGCCTGACCGAAGTTCACGCGGCCCATTGTATAGACCAGCACTTGCAGTTGCGCAGGCTTTTGGCGCGCGGGCAGCATCAGGTCGTATTTGCGCGAGCGGCGGTCGGTGACGTCGATCTTCTCGCCATCCAGGTAAACCCAACCGAAATCTCGAACCTCTTTAAAAGCAAGCGTCGCCGCGGGTCCGGCGGGTACGGTGGTTTCATAGATGCCTGCGCCGTGCGCGAAATCCAGCTTCTCATACGTCTGCGGCTGCTCGCTCTCGATGGGCTTGATGGTGTGCCCAAATACAGGCGCTCGCTCTGTGAATTCGATCGCGTCGATCGCGATGACCGAATTTTGTGCCGGCGGCTCCGGCAGCGTCTCGCCGGGCAATAGATATTTCTGCATTGAGGCACGGACGGTCTTGAATTTCGGCGTCACCCAGCCGGCCTCGCTGACGGGGGCATCGTAATCATAGCTGCTGGTGTCGGGCTTGAACGGCTGATCGGCGCCGGCCCAGTTGCCGAAGCTTGTGCCGCCGTGCGACATGTACATGCTGAACGAGCCGCCCATATCGAGCATGATCTCGATATCGCGCACGAGCGTCTCGGCACTGCCGAGGCGATGTGCGCTGCCCCATACGTCAAACCACGCGGGATAAAACTCGCCGCACATGAGCGGGGCGTTGGGCTGCACCTTTCGGAGATTGTCAAAGCCCTCCTTCGGATTGCTGCCGAAATTGGCCACCAGGTACAGGTCGCTGCGATAGGCTTTCTGCAGCATCGATGTCGGGTTGCACGCGAACAGCGGGACCTCAAATCCGCCGTCGATCAATGCCTGGCGCAGCAGGCCCATGTATTCAGCGTCCTCGCCGAAGTAACCATATTCGTTTTCCACCTGCACCATGAGGATCGGGCCGCCTTTTGTGATCTGCAAAGGCGCAAGTTCGCGCCCCACTTCCCTCAGCCACTTTTGCGCATGCTCGATGAAGAACGGGTCGCGCGTGCGAAGCTTGACGCCCTCATTCTTCAGAAGCCACCAGGGCAGGCCGCCCATCTCCCACTCGGCGCACGAATACGGTCCCGGTCGAAGCAGAACCCACAAGCCCTCCTCCTGCGCGATCCGGCAAAACTCGGCCGCGTTGCGATCGCCTTCCCAATTGTACCGGCCCTGACGCCATTCGTGGAAATTCCAGAAAAGATAGGCGCTGACGGTGTTGAGGCCCATCGCCTTGCACATCTGCAGGCGGTGCCGCCAATATTCCTGCGGGATCCGCGCCAAATGGATCTCGCCGCAGCGGATCACAAACTTTTCACCGTTCAGCAGAAAATCCTTCTGCCCGATCTCGAAGCGATTGCCCGAAGCCGCTGCCGATATTGCCGGGGCACAGGCAAATAGAAATGTTGCCGTTACGATTGTCGCCAAAACTCCTTTTGACTGTGCATGCATGTCTTTTCCTCGCTAATGTAGCTCAAGCTTCCAGCTTGAGAACCGAAGCTGGAAGCTTCGGCTACATTACTCGCTTGCCGCACGCACGTCAAGCCTTATCGGCTTTGAAAACATAGCTGCGTAAGCCCGGTGACTATCTATGCGAATACTCCTCCGAAGATTAAGGCTGTACGCTCGAAGCCAGTCTGATTGCCTCGACAAGCTCATCCGGTTTTTGCGAACCGATCAGCAGCTTCTTGCCGCTCTTAAAGACGAGCTGGAGCCCTCTGTTACCGCTGACGTTATAGGCCTTACCGTGAGAACCATATCGTATTCCCCAGCCGCCATATTCCATCAGCGGCTTGTACTGGCGGGCGTAGTATTCGTTGATCTCATCAAGAGCAAATTTCTTAAAGTGCAGATGCAGCGGAAACATGCGAACGTACAGCCCATCCGAACGCACCTGCGTTTCCAATGTAAGCAGACAGAACAGGATCAGGATTGCCAGTGGTATCACAAATACGGCAAGGATAAGAATCAGCAGAAACGGCCTGAATGGTTCGTCTCGCAAATACCAGAATAATGCGAGCATGATCCCGACAAAAACAATGAAATCCAAAATAAACGCTGCGCGGACCCATTTGCTGAATTTCTGTGTTTCATGAAAGAATAACTTGTTTTGCTCGTCCATCATGAAATCCTTTCACTTGTTACCGTCCTGTCTTAAGGCACCGCCGGCTTCCAGCCGGGATTGTTTCCGGTTTTCGGCTAAGTCTATTCGACTGTTGTCGACAGTTGATCAAGCGGGATGTCCTGAACACTCAGATCCTTTATCGCTAAGGTTCAAGATGTGCGCTTGCAGCTGGTTCATAAGCTGTCCCACTATACCTGATGACCACAAGTTTATAAGTGTCACGTGCCTTGTCAAAATCTCCTACTTGATAATAAGACTTGGCAAGCATCAACATAGCGTGAGGCTGTGAAACATTTACGCCTAATTTGAGATACCACAGCTGAGTCTCTTTTTCAAATTCCTCAATTGCGCCTCTGTATGCCCCCTGATTGTAAAAAGTCAGTCCCGCTCTATAATGCCTGCCCTGAACAATACCCGTAAATAGTTGGGCATAAACTACTAACCAAAAGAACCATGTAATAAATGCCGATCTACCCTTTCTTACCCGGAAGGGAACGCATAATATTACAATAGGAAGCAACCAAAGTAGATACGTGTTTTGTATTGAATATCCTCGAATAAGTCCGATTAAAGATGAGATAACAAGTATCAAGCAGCAGACTATTCCAATGGCGTCTGTAAGCTTCACTGCAAAGTGTTTAACTTGCATCAAATACTTCCCTTGCCGAGTTTCTTGAAGATCACCAGCGAATAAAGGATCGTCACGGCGGAGACGGCAAACACCGGTACGAGGATGAACCACATCGTGTGTTTTGGGAACGCCGCGGCGAGCAGGATGATGATCGCGGCGATCCTGAACAGGATGCCGCCCAGCTTATGCGTCTTCTGCCAGACGATTTCGCTGCTTAGCGTCCAGGGCGTACGGATGCCGATAAACCAATTGGGTTTAACGTGCGTCAGCACGATGCCGATGTAGAAGAACAGACACGCCATCGCCAGCGGCATGAAGACGTTGGCCGGAATCTGAATGCCCGCGTTCCACAAGATTGTCCACCCGTGCACGACCAGCAAGAATAGATTGAAGATGACAATGAACCCGGCGTAGTAGCTGAAAAATTTATCTATGTTCTTACGCAACGGGTCGATCAGAAGGATAACCAGAAACATCAGGGTCAATCCGACCATGATCAGCGGCGCAAAAAACAGTCCGACTGTCTTATTCATCCAGCCGTCCACCTGTCCGCCGGGTCCCCAGTGCGAGGCCATCCGGTCAGGCACTTTTGGATACGCCAGCAGGCTTATAATCGTCGCTGCAGCGATTATCAATACAACCAATATCAGCATCATTTTCCGGTTCATCGCATTACTCCTGTTTCACCAGAACATAGTACCACGGCTTCATCCCGCGGATCGTTACATCGCCGCTGATCCATTGCACGAAAAGATAATCTTTGTCATTGATCCGTATCAGAGTAAAATGAGCCGGAAAGGAAGGTTCGTAGTCGATGGTATCTCCGCTCCAGTTCTTTTTCGCTTTGACATTATCCTGGTAAATCCACCAGGCAGTGCCATCGGCCTGAAAGTATAGCTTTCTGAGCGGCGGAAGAGAATTCAGACTTCTTTGTTTCGGATCGAAGTGTTCGGTCTTTTCCACAAAGTCTACCACTCTCCATTTTCCGATCACATCCGGTTTTGCGTTCGTCGCGTTAGTGGAGATGGTCGATTTTTTCAGGACATAATAACAAGGGGCTTTCTGAAGTGTCGTCACATCGTTGGAAATCCATTCAACGAAAAGATAGCTTTGCCCATCAACCTGCTTCAAGCGATACAATGCCGGCCGACTAAGAATGGATGTTATTTTTTCAGGGTCCCAGCGAGCCGTGAGCTTGCAGTTGTCATTGAAAACCCACGCGGCATCCCCTTTGTCTTTCAACACGATTCCTTTTAAGAATAGCGCATAGGCCGGCATCTCTTGATCTCGGGTAAAATCGTCCATATGTTCCACGTACGCCGTGCACATCCATTCTCCCCGGATCTCAGCGGTTGTGCCGGAGAGCGGTTTATCCGCATTTTCCATGGCCGATAAGAAGGGTGCAGCTAAAAGAGCGGTGAGTGAGAAAAAGGTGTGTCGACACATGCCTTACTCCTGTTTCACTAGAACATAGTACCACGGCTTCATCCCGCGGATCGTTACATCGCCGCTGATCCATTCGTAAAAGAGGTAATCTTTGCCTCCGATGTTACAGATCTCATAAGCTGCCGGCCTGCGCAAATCCGGATTGACCTTGCCTTTGGTCCATACGCCGGAGTATTCCTTGTCTTTGTCTTTTGCATGATAGGTCCCGTCCTTTTTAAATTGCATTTCGAGCAGGAACGGGTCGTCTTGCCATCTTTTTTGATCCGGCGTGAAGTCATCGATCGTTTTAACGAAATCAACCGTCGTCCATGTTCCCGGTAAACGTTCATCCGTTTCAAATGTATAGGCTAGCGGAGTTCCGCCAAGTCGAGATGACGTTTCTTTTGCGGTAAAGACAAGATAGACGCCGATGGCGATCAGGGTGACCACGAACACGATCGCCAGCAGTTCGTTGACGCCAAAACGTGCGGGTTGCGGGGCGGGGCGTTGTTCGGTCAGCAGTTCCGCATAGTCCTCCGGCGGGCCCATCTCGGTAATAATCTGCTGATAGCCTTCCCAATTTCTTTGACGATCCTGCAGCTGCGCGTATTTTTGATCAAGATGTTCGCCCACGCTGGAGAGGATCTCGGCCCGTTTTGGATGATCGATCTTCGCCAGTTCCTTCTCGATCTGCTTGAGATAGCCTTCTTTCACATTCTGCCATTGCTGTTTGGCATTCATTTGAACTCTCCTTTTTCGACCTTCTCGATGCTGGCGATCATCTGCTCCCAATGCCGGTTCATATCCAGTAACGTCTGCACTCCCGCAGGTGTCAGCTTGTAATATTTTCTCGGCGGGCCGTCTTTGCTGGCCTGTTTGTAGCCCTCGACCAGTTCCTCCTGCTCCAGTCGTGCCAGGATGGGATAGACGTTGCCTTCTCGGATAGCCAGCCCCTCGATCTGCCGCATCCGCTGCACCATTTCATAACCGTGGCTGTCGCCATGCGAAAGCAGGTTCAGAAGTACGATGTCGAGCACTCCTTTTCGCAGTTGCGTTTGCCAATTGTCCACATACATAGCTCAAGTCTCCTCAATGCAGTATAATATAATGCAGTATAATGCAAAGTTCAATATAAAATTTGCATTTCTGTGAAATTTGGCGATAATCTGACTTTTGGACACTTCGACAGTTTGTGGTAAAGCAATGTAACTTCAGTCGGCATAAGGATATAAGGAAAACTTAATGAGCATCGACGCATTTGACTGGCTCCAGATCGCAAAACGGCTGAAGAACATTTCGCAGGCCGGAAAGACGTTTGCCAAGAACGACTACGAGCTTGAGCGGCATCTTGAGATCGAGCGGATTGCGGCGGAGATCTTTGCGCGGCATACGGAGTTGACCGCCGGCGAGTGCCTGGGGATCCTTCAGCAGGATGCCGGCTACCCCACGCCGAAAGTGGATTGCAGAAGTGTCGTGTTCAAGGATGACAAGATCCTGATGGTCCGGGAGGTGGCCGATAATGGCTGGACGCTGCCGGGGGGGTGGTGTGACAGCGGGTCGACGCCTTCGGCGAATGTGGCCCGCGAGGTCTGGGAGGAATCGGGCTATGTCGTCAAGCCCGTAAAACTGCTGGCGGTCTTTGATCGGGACAAACAGGGGCATTCGCCGCCGTACCCGTTCAGCATCTATAAACTGTTTTTCCTGTGCGAGTTGACGGGCGGCCAGGCGGCCATCAGCCACGAGACCAGCGAGGTGAGATGGTTCGCGGAGGATGAACTGCCGCAGGATCTTTCGCGCGGCCGCACGCTGCATCATGAGTTAAAACTGTTTTTCGAGCACCACCGCAACCGGGATCTGCCAACGGCATTCGATTAGACTTTATAAAACTCCTCCCCCTTGTCAGGAGAGGAGTTTTATGCATGACGCCAAGTATGTCATTTTTTTAACGCATACCCTGCTGTTGCCCTTTACCCCTCCGACTGCTATCGCGTCCACCTCCCCTTGTCAGGGGAGGTGTTTCCTGCGCTGCCTTGATTATTGCAGCGGCCAGTCGTCGGTGCGGAAGGAGGACGCGGGCAGGCCGGCGTTGTTAAACAGAGAACCTTTGACCCAGTTGCTCCAGCCGTAGCGCACAGCTGCGGGTTTTTTAACCTCGCTGCTGGAAACAACGATCTTGTCGCTTTCGATCACGGCGCTGGCGGGAACGAACTTGCGGTCTTCGCCGGCGATCGTGAAGTCAGTCAAATCACCGCCTTTGGCGACCAGTCCGCCGTTGATGTAATCGAACGACAGTTGGATCGCATCATCCTTTACCTTCATCGATTTATAGATCGGTCCTGAATAGACCAGGTCCTTCCTGCCGTAGTCTTTGGCCAGTGCCCAGCGGGCCAGCCGGTCGCCGACATCGACTTTGTCCTTGGGGTGAATATTCTTTTCGTCACCGATGTCCATGGTCACGGCCATCCCGACATTGGGCACGGCGTCGAGGGTCATCATCTGGGCCTCGCGAATGGCCTGGCTGTTGGTGGTGCCGCCATAATCCCAAGGCGCGATCTGCACGTAGTAGAACGGGAAATCGCCCTGGTGCCATTGCTTGCGCCAATCGGTAATCAACGCGGGAAAGAGCGTGCGGTAAAGGATCGGGTCGTAGCAGTTGGATTCGCCCTGGTACCAGATGGCGCCGGCGATCCGCATCGGCAGGATCGGGGCGATCATAGCGTTGTACAGGGCCGAGGGCGTAGTGTGATTGGGCTTTCCGGAGTTCCCGGTTTGGTCCGGCGACATCGGCACAGGCCCGCTATAGCCGACCTTGTATTTCCATGTGCGGGCGACAGTGGCGGCGGTTTTGACATCCGAGCCGGGCGGACCGATTCGCATGTCATCGGCTGAGCCGCCAAAGCCGCCATCCGCGAGAAAATCCACCACGCGCACGACGATCGTGTTCTTGCCGACGCGCAGGGCCGATTGCGGGATGCGATAGACGCGCGGGATGTTGTAGCCGAAGGTGGTGCCCAGCGGCACGCCATTGAACCAGACGGTCGCCACGTCGTCGATGGGGCCCAGCCGCAGTTCCATATCGGTGCGGGCCCATGAGGGCGGCAGGGTGGTAGTGCGTCTGAACCATACGATGCCGTCCATCTGTCCAAGCTCGGTCTTTTCCCAGAATGTGGGCAATTCCATGGTTTTCCAGTCCGCATCATCAAGCTGCGGATCGAACCATTTCTCTTTCAGTCCGGCATCAAGCTCGCCAACCTTCTGTTCCCAATCGGCCAGTGCCTGTTCGTACTTCTTGCTGCCGGCGGCTGTGCTCTCCGGCGAGCCCAGGTCCTTAACGATGTCGCGGAACTGGTCGAATTTCATGAGCGACTCTTTGCTCATCCAGACCTCGGCCTTGGTGCCGCCCCAACTGGTCGAGACCAGCCCGATGGGAACGTTCAGCTCTTCATGGAGCTTGCGTCCGAAGTAGAACGCGGTGGCCGAAAAACTGCCGACGGTTTGCGGCGAGCAAACCTGCCACTGGCCGCTGACATCCTCCAGCGGCACGCCGGAGGTGGCCTTGGCAACGGTGAACAGGCGGATCTGCGGGAAGTCGGCCTTGGCGATGTCGGCGTTGACCGGTTCGGACTTGAGCATAGCCATCGTGAATTCCATATTGGATTGGCCCGAGCAGACCCAGACCTCGCCGAGCAGGACATTATTCAATGTGATCTCGTTGGCGCCCTTGATGCTGAGCGTGTAGGGGCCGCCGGCCTTGTCCGTGCGGATATTCAGGCTCCATTTGCCGTCCTTGTCGGCCTTGGTGCTTTTGGCCGACTTCATCCAGCTTGCCTTGACGTCGATCTTTTCGCCGGGAGCGGCCCAACCCCAGACGGCGGCGGAACTTTTTTGCTGGAGGACCATGCCGTCACCGAAGACGGCGGGGAGCTTGACATCGGCCGAGGCGATCGCGGCCAAAACAAACAAAGACATAACTGACCATGCGACACTGTGTTTTCGAGACATTTGCAGTTTCTCCGGATTAAGATTAATCGGTTAAAACAGGCCGGTATTGTACAGCACGCCAGACCGCAGGGCAATATTCAATTTGATTGCAGAGTCGAGCGTGAAGGAGTATTAACCACGGAAGGCACGGAATGACACGGAAGAGTTTAAAATCCTAAATCAGTACTGTCCCATTATAAGTCGAACAAGGATAATTGGTTATAGTTTTGTTGCTCTTTAAAATTAGAATAATCTCCCGTAAGTGCTTGTTTGAGCGTGGTTTTCTCGAAAAGTAAGATACTGATGATTTG
>JAJFTK010000144.1 GCA_021372945.1 Planctomycetaceae bacterium
TCAAGAAGGAACTAAAACTGGAGCGTTCATTACACGAAATACTCCAAATCATCAGTATCTTACTTTTCGAGAAAACCACGCTCAAACAAGCACTTACGGGAGATTATTCTAATTTTAAAGAGCAACAAAACTATAACCAATTATCCTTGTTCGACTTATAATGGGACAGTACTGTTTTTCTACCCTAAAAGTCAACCATTGAAGAAAAATTAACATTTTTCCAATTTTTGTTTACAAAATATAAAACTTACGATATTATATATATGGCAAGAGATAAATGCTCGAGCAGAGAGGAGGAAATGGGCATGAAAACGTGGTTCTTGTATTTTGTATCTATACCCTTCTATTCCTGCATTTTTTACATCAGCGCTAATTGTGTTGATCTGTGGCTAAATTACAAAACACAAATTTCGCAAAACAAACCCAATTTCCATCACAGCCAACTCACCGTAACTCCTTATTATCTAAGAACTACGAACGACGAACTACGAACTGGCGCAGCCAAAAACAAACCCAAACAAACCCAATTCAAAGCCATTTTTGAAAACTTCTTGATGCAGTTTTATAGATCGCGCAGCCTGTTTCGCCTATTTGGATTTTCGTCATTCGGATTTGTTTCGGATTTCGAGATTCGAATTTCGAATTTGATGAATCTTGCTTTTTGCATTTTGATTTTTGATGTGTTCCGCGGCCCTCAGTATTTTTACCGAGCGGTTTTACAAAACAAACCCAATTTCCCGGAGGCTGCAATTTGCTCTAAGTCCTTGTCACTAAAGGAATAATCAATGATCACTAATCAATAATCAATGGAGAAGCGAAGCCACTTTTCATCAACTTTTGTGATGAAATTTTCAAATTATGCACTACAAACTCTTAATTCTGCGCAAGATCGTGTATTCCGGCAGGGATTCGGGGATGGGGAGGATTTCGCCGTGATTGGCAAAAAGGCCTTCGGCGTTGGGCAGCGGGGAGGGCATCGTCAGCTTGCCGATGCGGTCATCGGGAGAGAGGGTTTCGAGCACATCAGAGGCGAAGATTTTGTTTCGCACCTCGACCATGGAGCCGGCCCCAGTGGACTGGCGGACCGCCCCTACGAAGATCGACTCGGCCTCTGAAAGGCTCTTGGCGGTCGAGTAGTCGTCGGGCCCGACGCCGCCCTTCATAAAGCCCGTCGAGTAGCCGCGGTTGGGCACCCGCCCCAGCAGCGTGTCGGCCTCGTCCTTCGAAAACAGCCGCCCATCCATGACTTGCCGGTAGAACGACACGATCGACGCCAGGTAATGGACGCTCTTCATTCGCCCCTCGATCTTGAACGAACTGACGCCCGCCTCACACAAAAGCGGCACATACTCCCACAGCGCAAGCTCTTTGCTGTTAAAGAGATAGAGCCCGCGCTCGTCCTCAAAGACGGGCATATATTGGCCCGGGCGCTCTTCTTCGACAACAAAGTACTTCCAGCGGCACGGGTGCTTGCACTGGCCGCGGTTGGCCCTTGCGCCCGCCAGGTAGTCGCTGATGGCGCACCTGCCGGAATAGCTAAAGCACACCGCCCCATGCACGAAAACCTCGGTTTCAATACTGCCGGCGGTATTTTGCTGAATCTCGCGGATCTGTTCCAGCGACAGTTCCCTGGCCAGGTTCACCCTTGCCGCCCCCAATTCCCTGTACGCCAGCACGGTCTGCCAGCTCGTGGTATTGGCCTGGGTGCTGACGTGCAGCCTGGCCCGCAGGCCCATCCGCTTCAAAGCCGTCAAAACCCCCAAATCCGCTACGATAATGGCATCTGCGCCCATATCATCGACCTGCCCTGCCATCTCAGTAAGCCTGCCGTACTCATCGCTGAACGGGTAGATGTTCAGGGTCACATAGCCCTTTTTGTCCCTTTCATGCAGGTATTTGAGCCCTTCGGCGGCTTCCTGGAGTGTGAAATTGCCGGCGTAGCTTCTAAGTGAGCCAAACTCCAGGCCGAAATAGACCGCATCAGCCCCATACTGGCAGGCCCATTTGAGCTTCTCCAGCGTTCCCGCCGGAGCCAGCAATTCTGTTTTAGATGTGTTTTTCACTTTTTTAACACCATTTCTCTGTATTAGCGACACGATAACCGCACGGCAACCCGGAATGGCGCTGACGCTTCCCGCTCGGGAACACCTTTGTGCTGCCATTTTGCGATATTTACGCCAAAAATCCAAATTTTTAACAAAAAAAGTAAATTAAACTGAACTTTCTTAATAATTTTCACGAAATTGATATTGACTGTTTGGTCAGTTTTGACTAAATAGTCATCCAATGGGTATAGGTGATTGGATGAGTGACTCACAAATTGCATTGCTGGAACCGAAAAGCCGCGTTAACAGGGCTGATAAGCGGGTCGCCCGCACGAAAAAGAAACTGCTGACGGCCGCCTTGGAGGTCTTCAGCGAGTGCGGAGTCGATGCCGCCACGATCGAGGACATCACGCAGCGTGCGGATTTGGGCAAGGGAACCTTTTACAGGCATTTCAGCGATAAGGCCGAAATCACAGCCTGCCTGGTGGAAGAGGCGCTGGAAAAGCTGAAGATGCAGCTTGACAGTAAGAGTAATGTGTCGAATTTTGAAGAAATGCTTGAACATATAGTCAATGTTCACTATAAATTTTTCCAGGAAAATACAGAGGAATTTATACTGCTGTTCCAGGGCCGGCTTTTCTTGAAGCTGGACCGGCAGATCACCGAACAGATGGAAGGACCTTTTAACGGGTACCTGGAGTATATCGAAAACTTGATTTCGCCGTTTATCAGTGAAAAGGTGGAGCTGGTTCGAATTCGTCGATTTGCGTGTGCCGTAGCGGGTTTCGTTTTCGGGTTCTTCTCGTTCGCCATGATCGGAATGGAATCGCAAGAGGTGGAAAACGGGATCAAATCGCTGCGTCAGAGTTTTGTAAAAAGTTTATCCCTGTTTTTGGTACAATAAACCGTAATACGGGCATCCTGCCCGGTATGCAATAAAGGACGGGCCAGACGCCCGCGTTCTCAAATTAAGAAAGGATTGCTGAAAATGCAGCAGGAAATTCAGCCGGTCACGCCGGCAGTCACGGAAGAGCAAGCCTCTGAGCCTCCTAGTACTATGAGGGCGGCCCAAACGCCCTCATCCTGTCAAGACGAACCCTTATGTAAAAAGCTTAGCCAATGGAATGATTGGCGATGGCAAATTCGCAACCGCATTCGATCCCTGGATCAATTGGCACGCTATGTGCCGTCACTGTCGGGCCGAAGCGAGTTGCAGAAGGTCATCGCCAAGTACCCGATGGCGATCACGCCGTACTACGCCTCGCTGATCCAGCATGCGGATGTATCGGACCCGATCTTCCGCATGAGCGTGCCGAACCTGCGCGAGATGTTCGACCCGCCTTGCCTGACCGACGACCCGCTGGAAGAGCATGAAGACATGCCCGTGCCCGGATTGGTACACCGCTACCGTGACCGCGCGCTGTTGATCGCGACAACAATGTGCTCGATGTACTGCCGTCATTGCACACGCAAGCGCATCGCGGGCACGCGCGAAAACGCGATCTCGGCGCGTCGCCTGCGCCAGGTGCAGGAGTACCTGTTCAACCACCCGGAGATCTCCGATGTGATCGTCTCCGGCGGCGACCCGCTGACCATGTCCGACGCGGCCATCGAGGCGGTGCTGTCGATGCTGAGGTCGGTCCCGTCCGTGCAGATCATCCGGATCGGAACGCGTGTTCCGGTCGTGCTTCCGATGCGCATTACGGATGAGCTGGTGAGCATGCTCAAGCGGTATCACCCGCTGTGGATCAATACGCATTTCAATCACCCGAACGAGTTGACGGATCAATCGCGAGCGGCCTGCGAGAAACTCGCTGACGCCGGTATTCCGCTGGGCAACCAGACGGTGCTGCTGCGCGGCGTGAACGATGACCCGCAGATCATCGAAGAACTTTGCCGCGGGCTCATTCGAACCCGCGTGCGGCCGTACTACATGTACCAGTGCGACCTTGTCCGCGGCGTCGAGCATTTCCGTACGTCCGTTCGCAAGGGGATGGAGATCATGGAATACCTGCGCGGACGCGTTAGCGGGATCGCGATCCCGACGTTCGTGGTCGATGCGCCGCACGGCGGCGGCAAAATCCCCGTCCTGCCCAACTATGTGGTCACGATGAGCCCGACGCATACGGTCCTGCGCAACTACGAAGGCCTGCTCGTCAGCTACCCCGAGCCCGGCGTCGATATGGAATCGACCGTCGAACCGGCTTCGGGACAGGCGGGCGTCTGGGAACTGGCTTGCGGCAAGGCCGACGTCATCCAGCCGGCCCACACGACGCGGATGGACCGCCGTGAAAAGATCACCGCAAAACGCGGTGCTGCTCGCGGAACCGGCTACCTGTTTGACGCGTAGTACCTCGGAAATCAGCCCATAAGATATAGGAAGGCTTGTTGATGATCCGAATCGTACGCATCTATCGAACCGTTTTGCCGATCGAAAAGGAACGCATTGCGCAGGTGCAGGAGATCTTTCGCCAGCACTTTGGCGCCGTTGCAGACTATGCGGACAAGCTGCCGGAGCTGCTGGATAACCCCATCAAGTACGGCTATACGTCCGTTCTGCTGGTCAGTGAAACCACGCTGGGCCAAGTGACGGGGTTTTCGCTGTTTTTCTATTTTCCGAATGTGCGAAGCGCATACCTGGACTTTCTGGCGGTGCGCAAAGATATTCGCGGCGGCGGCACCGGAAGCGCCCTCTATGAGGCCACGCGCCAATACTGCCAGGAGATGAATTGCCACGGGCTATTCCTCGAATCCCTTTCCGCCGACGCCGCGCTCGTCAAGGATCCCGCCGTCCTTAAGGAAAATCAGGGGCGCCTGCGTTTTTACGAAAACTACGGCGCCCGCCCGATCATCAACACCGCCTATGAAACGCCGGTGGGCAACTATCCTGCGCCGCATCTGCTGTATGACGATTTGGATTCGCACCACCCGCTTGGCCGCTCGCAGTGCCGCGCAGTGATGCGCACCATTCTCGAAAAAAAATATAGTCACCTGGTAACGCCTGATTATATCGAGCGTGTCGTTCGATCGGTCGTGGATGACCCGGTGCGCATCCGCCCGCCCAAGTACATCAAGTCGGAACCTGCCGAAGCACCCGGCGATCATTCCCGCCGGCGTCTGCAAAAGCCCTTTGTCATGGTCAGCGGCACTGCCCATGCGATTCACCATGTCCGCGAACGCGGCTATGTCGAGCGGCCCGCCCGCGTCAAGGCCATCCAGTCCGTGCTCGACCAGACGGGCCTCTTTCGCACGGCGTCTCCGCGGCATTTCGGACAAGAACATGTCACCGCCGTTCATGACACCGATTTTGTCCGCTATCTCAAGACCGTCTGCCAGAAATTGCAGTCCAGGCGGCCCGTCTATCCTTATGTCTTTCCCATCCGCCGCCCGGAACGCAAGCCGCGTGAGCTGGCCGTTCGAGCGGGCTATTACTGCATCGACACGTTCACCCCGCTCGACAAGAACGCCTTCAAAGCGGCCCGCGCCGCCGTCGATGTGGCCCTCAGCAGCGCCGATGAACTCCTTCTGGGCGCCAGTCCCGTTTACGCCCTTTGCCGTCCGCCCGGCCACCATGCCGAGCGCAAGACCTTTGGCGGTTTCTGTTATTTCAACAACACTGCGATCGCCGCCAATTATTTGTCGCGTCACGGCAAGGTTGCAGTTCTGGATATCGATTTTCATCACGGCAATGGCACGCAGGACATTTTCTATGCCCGCCGCGACGTGCTGACCTGTTCCATTCACGGCCACCCCAATTTTGCCTACCCGTATTTCAGCGGCTTTGCCGACGAAACCGGCGAAGGCCCCGGCAAAGGCTTCAATCACAATTTCTGCCTGCAGGACAATGCCGGCCCGGCGATCTATTTGGCAACGCTCGAAAAGGCCCTGGCGCAGGTACATCGTTTCCAACCGCTGTTCCTGGTGCTCGCTTTGGGCTTTGATACGATGCGGGGCGACCCGACCGGCTCGTTCGATCTGCAGCCCGAGACCATGCGAAAGATCGGCGCCGCCGTGGCGTCCATGAACCTGCCGACCCTGGTCGTACAGGAGGGCGGCTACAGCTTAAAGAATCTCAAGTCCGGCTCGGTCGCTCTCTTCAGGGGCTTTTCCGATGTGCTGCATCAAAAAGAAAAACTGAAAATCAACGGGAACGGTAAATGAAACCACTTATTGGGTTAGTCTATGACTTAAGGAGCGAGTACCTGGCGCAGGGATTCTCGGAGGACGATGTCGCCGAGTTTGATTCGGATGCCACGCTTGCGTCGCTCGAACAGACAATCCAGGATTGCGGCTATCGCACGGAGCGTATTGGTAACGGCAAGACTCTGTCGCTGAAACTGGCCGCCGGGCACCGGTGGGATATGGTGTTCAATATCGCCGAGGGCATCGGCGGACGATGCCGCGAGGCCTACGTGCCTGCGATGCTGGAACTTTACGGCATCCCGTACACGTTTTCCGACCCGCTGGTCTGTGCGCTGACGCTGGACAAGGCCATGACCAAGCGCATTGTCGCCCAGCATGGCCTGGCAACACCTGCGTTTTCGGTGATTGAGCGTATCAGTCAATTGTCAGCGCTGTCACTGAAGTACCCGCTCTTTGCCAAACCGCTGGCCGAAGGCACCGGCAAGGGCATTGACCAGAATTCACATATCGATACGCCTCATCAGCTTCAATCGGTCTGTGCGGCGCTGCTGGCCAAATATAATCAGCCGGTCCTGGTCGAGGAATTTCTGCCGGGACGCGAGTTTACGACCGGCATTCTCGGCACGGGCGCCGACGCTCGTGTGATCGGCACGATGGAAATTCACATGCGGAACCAAAACGAGCCGGCGATCTATTCTTACTTGAATAAGGAAGAATGCGAATCGCAGATCGATTACAGCACCCTGACCGCCCAGCCGCTCAAGGACCAGGTCGAGACGCTCGCCCTGCGCAGCTACCAGGTGCTTCAGTGCCGCGATTCCGGCAGAGTGGACATCCGCTGTGACGCGGCGGGTAAGCCCTGCTTCATCGAGATCAATCCGCTGGCCGGCCTGCACCCGCAGCATTCGGACCTGCCCATGATCTGCACGCGGCATGATATGAGCTATCAAACACTCATCGGTTCCATCCTGCAGAGCGCCTTCGCCCGCGCCGACAGAAAGAGCGATTCCGCATGGACCGTGTGCTGATTCTGCACAACACATTCGGCTGCCCCGATGACCCGCTCTATCAGAGCCGTGCCGGGGTGATGGACCAGGTTGGCGCCGTGGAGCAGTCGCTAAACAAACTTGGTACCGACTATCAAATCGTTCCCGTCGAAAACCTAAAACACCTGACCGCCTTACTGACTTCGCGTCCGGAAAGGCTCCTCTTCAACCTCGCCGAAGAATTCACCGGTTCCGCCGATGCCTGCTATGCTCCGGCCATCTGTGACGCCTTCGGCAAATCCTGCACCGGCAATGACACGCCGGCGCTGCTCTTGGCGCTCAATAAGATGCACGCCAAGGCAATTCTTTCGCAGGCCGGTCTTCCCTGCCCGCAGGGCATGGTTTGCCAACCGAATCGTCCAATTGATCTGAGTCGGCTGCCCGCGGGCCGCTACATTCTCAAGCCCGCCTGCTCCGACGCCAGCGAGGGCATCACTGCCGACTCTGTTGTTGAGCTTGCGGCCGATCTTCCGAAGGCGCTGAAATATATCAGCGGCCTGCACACACAATTTAATCAGCCCGTGATCGTCGAACAGTTCATCCCTGCTCGGGAATTGAACGTGTCGGTTATTGAGATGAACGGCACGCCGACCGTGATGCCGTTGGCGGAGATCGATTTTTCGGCCTTCGAGCCGGCCATGCACAAGATCGTCGATTACGCCGCCAAGTGGCACCCCGATTCGTTCGGCTTCAATAATACCCCGCGCAAGATCCCCGCCGACCTGCCGCAGCAAACGGCCAAGCGCGTCCGCTCGCTGGCAGTGGCCGCCTGGGATGCGCTTGGCTGCCGCGATTATGCCCGCGTGGATTTTCGCCTCGACGAAACGCTCAATCCCTACATCCTCGAAATCAATCCCAACCCCGATATCTCGCCCGATGCCGGCTTTGCCGCCGCCATCGCCGCCGCCGGCATTGCTTACGAACGATTTGTGGAAATGATGCTGGACAACGCGCAGAAACGTTTGTCATTAAGGAACATTAAATGAAAGAAATGCTCCAAATTCGTAAAGCAACGAGCTCCGATAATTCCACGGTGATGGACTTTGTGGCCGCAACCGGTTTTTTCCGGCCGGTTGAAATTGAAATCGCTAACGAGGTTTTAACCGAGGCCGCCGAAGGCAAGCCCGCCTGCACGTACCAGTCTTACGTCGGCATCCTGGAAAATAAGCCCGTCGGCTGGATTTGTTTTGGCTGTACCCCCTGCACGCTTGGCACATTCGACGTTTACTGGATCGCCGTAGATCCGGCGTATCAGCGGCATCACATCGGTTCCCAGCTTCTGTCCTTTGTCGAAGGCGAGATCCGTAAACAGAAGGGCCGCTTAATCGTTATCGAGACCAGCGGCTCAGAACAATATCTGCCCACCCGCGGTTTTTACGAACGCAACGGCTATACGCTATCCGCCACGGTCAAGGATTTCTATGCCCCCGGCGATGACCGCTGGATCTTCACCAAGGCCGAGATTTCCTGATCCTGTCCGCAAGCGAATTGCCTCCGGCGAGTATTATTACGGCGCTTCGTCGTAACCGTATTTGCCGATCATCCTGACAAAACGGCATCCGGTCACGATCTGGATGAGCAGTGCGCCACGGGACTTTTGCCCCACGATCAAATCCTGCATCCATTCCCCGCCGACAGGCGCAACGATCCATCCCCCTTCTTTAAGCTGGTCCGTCAAAGGCTTCGGAATCTCCTGCACGGCGGCTGTCAGGATGATCCGGTCAAATGTTCTTTGCTGCGGCCAGCCGCCGCTGCCGTCTCCGATGTAAAATTCAATATTACTGAACCCAAGCCGGCCCAGGATCGCCTGGGCCATTTCGCTCAATTCCGGAATCCGCTCAACCGTATACACTTTGCCGGCCAGCTTGGCCAGGATCGCCGCCTGGTATCCGCACCCCGTCCCGATCTCCAGGACTTCCTCCGTCCCCGTCAGGTGCAGGGCCTGCGTCATGAGCGCCACGATATAGGGCTGGCTGATGGTCTGGCCCATTCCGATGGGAAGCGGGTTGTCGTCATAGGCGTTGGCCGCATAGCGCTGCGGCACAAAGGCCTCGCGCGGAACTTCTTCCATGGCATTCAAGACGCGCATATCGCGGATGTCCCTGCCGCGAAGATGCTGCTGCATCATCATCTGTCTTGCGATAAAAAAGCGGTCCTTTTCGTCGTAAGTAACCATACCCGAATTTTACCGTCCGGCGGTCAAAATCGGAAATAAAATTACAAAAGAGGAAAATGGGGGTTTGCTCATTTTCCACGCCTTCACAGGCGTGGCTATAACCTGCCGCCTGCTGCGCAGGCTCTGAAATAAAACTGAACTCGCAGCAGCCTTACAGGTTTTGCAGTCGCTGCTGTTTGTCATGGTCCTGCAGGGCGGCAATCAGTTCGTCCATTTCGCCCATGATGACGCGATCCAGGCTGTAGAGCGACAGGTTGATGCGGTGGTCGGTGAGGCGGTTCTGGGGGAAGTTGTAGGTGCGGATGCGCTGGGAACGGTCGCCGGAGCCGATCATGGTCTTGCGGGCGCTGGAGCGCTCTGCATCGGCTTTTGACTTATAGTATCCGTACAGGCGGGTACGCAAAATGCGGTAGGCCTTTGCCCGGTTCTTATGCTGGCTGCGTTCGTCGCGCATACTGACGACGATGCCGGTGGGCACATGTTCCAGGCGGATGGCACTGGCGACCTTGTTGACGTTCTGGCCGCCGGGACCGCCGGCACAGGAGACGTTTTCGATGACGTCGTCCGGGTTGATCTCGACATCGACTTCCTCGGCCTCCGGCAAGACGGCTACGGTTGCCGCGGACGTATGCACGCGGCCCTGCGACTCGGTCTCCGGCACGCGCTGGACGCGATGGCCGCCGCCTTCATAGCCGAGCTGCGCCCACACGCCGGGCCCTTTAATGCTCATCGTGACCTCGCGGATGCCGCCCATCTCGGTCGGGGCAAAATCCATCACCTCGATCTTCCAGCCCTGCTTTTCGCAGTAGCGGGTGTACATCTCATAGAGGTCGCGGGCGAAGAGTGAGGCCTCATCGCCGCCGGTGCCCGGGCGGATCTCCATGATGACCGAATCGACCGCGGCGTCATCGGCCATGACCAGCGTGTTCTTGATGTCCTCCAGCAGCGTTTGGCACTTGTCCGCCAGAGACTCGGCCTCGGCCGCCGCCAGCTCGCGCATCTCGGCATCCTGCGAGGCATCCTCCTGAATTGTTTTAGCCTCGTCCAACTGGTTGGAGAACGTCAGGTACTGGCGGTAGCGGCTGACCAGCGGCATGAGCTTGCCCTGCTCCTTGTTGAGCGGGATCAGCTTGGAGACATCGGAACAGATGGCCGGGTCATTGAGCTGCTGCTCGATTTCCGCACAGCGGGCGCTAAGCTGCTGAAGCTTGTTTAGAACGGGTGTGTTCGTGTCCGCCATATATTCTCCTGCTGTCGCCGGCATCCCCTCGACTGCTCGGGGCGGCTCGCCGGCACATGACTTCAAATGCCGGCTGGAAGCCGGCGGTACCAATAAGCAAAAAAAATTACGCTGCCAAGACAGGGCCTGTTCGACCAAGGTTAACAGCGTAACAATTGTAACAGTATGCAGCTACTTATTGGTTTTTTTCTGCTGGAACGAATAGCCTCCGGCGAATTTCTTGTTGAACCGGTCAATACGGCCTGCGGTATCGACGAACTTCTGCTTGCCCGTAAAGAATGGGTGACACATCGAGCAGATTTCCGCGTGGATATCTTTGGCCGTGCTGCGGGTTTCAAAGGTGTTGCCGCAGCCGCAGCGAACCTTAACCACCTGGTATTCCGGATGAATGTCTTTCTTCATTTTATAGTTCTCCTGCTTTATATCGTTAACGAAAGCGAATCACTATAGCAGTACGGCCCGGAATTGCAAGGGTTTTCTGCAAAAATTGAACAAGATGGTTGACAATGACAGAGAGTTTTTGTAAATTAACGATATTACAGGGTCAAAAGGTTGTCATGAAGGAACCAAGAGGAGGTTTTTCGATGAAAAGCGATATATTGACACTTGTTCTCGGCCTATCGGCTGTGGTCTGGGCGGTTAATGGCAATATGGGAAACGGAGATGGGTCAGGGGGAAATCCTTACCTGATTGAAGATTTGGCGGATTTTGACAAATTCGCCGATCCAACCTATGCCGCAACCTATTGGGCTGCCGGCGTGCATACTAAACTGATGGCTGACATCGACCTATCCGGCAGAATCTACACCACCGCCGTCATCGCACCGGATACGACAGAAGATGCTGTCTTCCAGGGTGTTAGGTTTTCCGGAAATTTTTATGGTAATTATCGCTGTATTTCCAATCTGAATATCTCTACTGCAACTGGTTATTATATCGGTTTGTTTGGTTTCACTGACCATAGCTATATAAATCGCGTTAAGCTCAATAATTTTAGTGTAACCGGTTATGACTATGTAGGGGGACTGTGCGGAAAAAATTCGTATGGCTCAATTCAGTTTTGTAACACTACAGGTACTGTAGATGGAAAGTCTTATGTTGGCGGACTTTGTGGACAAAATTCATTTGGCTCCGGTTTATTTAAAAATGATGCCGCCGGTACAGTTACCGGGTATTCTCTTGTTGGCGGCTTATGCGGACATAATTTTGCCACCATAGATTGCTGTCTTGCTAGTGGCACAGTTATAGGAAATTCTAATGTAGGCGGATTCTGTGGAACAAATGCCGGTCCAGTTAGCGAGTCTTGTGCCACCGGCACAGTGAGTGGACGCGGAACAACGCCAAATTTCGTCGGCGGCTTCTGCGGACAAAATAACGATACCATTAATTTCTGTTACTCCACGGGTGCGGTAATTAATGGCGGGATACATTTAAATGCTGCCGGAGGCTTCTGTGGGGCGAATGCAAGTGATATTTATCAGTGTTACTCCACTGGTGCAGTGGCTGGAGATGATTTTATTGGCGGTCTATGCGGAGCCTCTGTTTCGGGTTCTATAACAAACAGTTTTTGGGACATACAAACCTCTGGCCTGACGATTAGTAGCGGAGGGACAGGAAAGATGACAGCACAGATGCAGACGGTATCAACCTTTACAGAGGCGGGATGGAATTTTTTTCACAACTATCCGCATTGGAAGATGCTGCGGGAGGGAGAGGATTATCCGCGGCTAGCGTGGCAGGTCGTTTTTGAGGGTGATGTGGCCGGGTTGTATGGAGTAGATATGATGGATGCGGCGTATTTGGCCAGGTATTGGGGGCTGGACGATTGTGGCAGCGTAGACGATTGCGGGCGAGCGGATATTGATGGGGATGGCTTGGTCGGGTTACGTGACTTGGTGATACTAGCGGGTCGGTGGCTGGATAGATGAAATTGGAACGTTGCCCATCCGTCTCAAACTAAACGGGCGAGGAACATACGGCAAGCCTGTCCGAGTCTCGGAAGGAAACAGCCGTGCCACTATGCAAAGTGGAGTTCAATAATCTCCTTATCTGAGAGGATGTGTTCGCGAGGGACGTTTTGGCCATCGTGAACGCCCGGAGCGTGCCAGGAACGGGCCGATTTGAGCTTGTCAGCCAGTTCACGATGAATCAGGACGGCTAAATCATGCACAGTAGAGCCCTTTTTGAGAGTAAATGGGTCTCTCATGTCCGGCTCTTTACCAGGTCTTTTGGCGTAAATGCGAACGATATGCAGCAAGTCATAGATGGTTTTCATTAAAGTGTCCAAACCTTGTCGGGTTTCAGATGAAATCTCGATATAGTCGAGCGGCTGGTCAGCGAGTTCCTTAAGCGTGTCCAGTGTGCCTGCCGGCGCAAGGTCAGACTTTGTGGCGACGACAAATGTCTTATGGGCCATATGTTGGGCAGCAGGGTCGTGTTCCTCGCCGGGCTTAAGCATCAGGCGATGCGAATCAAGATATTTTGTGCAGACATCCATTTGCTCAAGGACGTCGCCGGAAAGGTCAATGACAACGGCCAGCAGGTCCGCGCCGCGGCAGGTATTGACAAGGCCGGAAGGGGCAAAGTCGGCCGTGATCGGCGGAGTATCGACAAGTTGGATCGGAACATCTTCGTATAAGGCCATGCCGGGAATGGGTTTATCGGTGGCATAGGGATATTCCGCAACGACGACGGGGGCCTTTGTTAAGGCGGCGAGGATACTGCTCTTGCCGCTGTTGGGCATGCCGATGAGCACGACCTGGCCCGCCCCGCCGCGAGGAACATGGAAGATATCCACATGGCTGGGCGCTCCTTTTTTACTCCCACCGGATTCCATAGCGGCCTTAAGCTTGCTCATCTTGCGCTTGATGTCGGCCTGCATGTGCTCAGAGGCTTTGTGCTTGGGGATCTCGCGCAGCATTTCTTCCAGCGCATCGAGCCGTTCCTCATCGGTCGTAGCGGCTTTGTAGCGATCTTCCGCTTTCTTATACTGGGGCGTCAGATTGGCTGCCATACATAGCCTGCGAAATATTTGCCACAGAGGACACAGAGAACTCAGAGGTAAATTATAAGATTCTCTGTGTACCTCTGTGACCTCTGTGGCTAAATTTTTACTTTGCGACCAACTCAGCAACCATGTCGCCGACCTGGGTCGTGGAATAACCCATCTTGCCGGCGGCCAGCGATTTCATCTTGTTGGCCGTAACGAAGCGGACGGCTTCGTCGATCTTTTTGGCGGCCTCTTCCTCGCCGAGCGTTTCGAGCATCATCTGCATAGCACAGATAGCGGCCAGCGGGTTGATGACGTTCTTGCCCGTGTACTTCGGGGCCGAACCGCCGATGGGCTCGAACATGCTGACGCCTTCGGGGTTGATGTTACCGCCGGCGGCGATGCCCATTCCGCCCTGCGTGATCGCGCCAAGGTCGGTGATGATGTCGCCGAAGAGGTTGCCGGTCACGAGCACATCGAACCACTCGGGGCTCTTGACCATCCACATGCACGTAGCGTCGACGTGGTAGTAGTCCCGGCGAATATCGGGGTAGGACTTCTGGCCCATTTCGTGGAACGCGCGTTCCCATAGATCATACAGGAACGTCAGGACGTTGGTCTTGCCGACCAGCCCCAGCGTATTCTCGGGGCCCACGCCGCGGGCCTTCTTGCCGTACTTGCGGGCGTATTCGAACGCGTACTTGAGGCAGCGATCCACCTGGAAGCGCGAGTATACGGCCAATTGAGAAGCGACCTCTTGCGGAGTATCTTTCATCATTGTGCCGCCGGAACCGGTATAGATGTCGCCGGAGTTTTCGCGAACGACGCAGTAATCGATTTCCTTGGGGCCCTTGCCCTTCAGCGGGCACTCGACGCCGGGGAAAAGTCGCACGGGCCGCAGGTTGATGTACTGGTCCATTTCGAAGCGCATCCGCAGCAGCAGGCCTTTTTCGAGAATGCCGGGCTTGACATCGGGATGGCCGATCGCGCCAAGCAGAATAGCGTCCTGCTTCTTGAGTTCGGCGATCGCGCCGTCGGGCAGGATCTCGCCGGTGCGCTTATAGCGCTCGCCGCCGAAGTCGTAATCGGTCTTGTTGATCTTAAAGCCGAACTTCGCCGAGACCGCGTCCATGACCTTGATCGCCTCAGCCGTCACTTCCGGCCCAGTACCGTCGCCGCCGATGATACCAATGTTGTACGTTTTCATTTCTTCTCTTATCCTTTCATAAAATTTTCGTCCACAGATTACACCGATTTCACAGATTAAATATAAAAACCTTTAAAGAATCTGTGTTGTCTGTGAAATCTGCGGTTTCACATCGGTTTTGTGTTTCGTTCCCAAAAGACGCCGTCGCTGTAGCCTTGGATCGTCTTATCCGCGTCGGCCATCTGCAGGCGTTTTTCGGCCATGCAGCAATAGGTCCTGTCCTGCTCGATGCCGATAAACTCGCGGCCGAGCTTTTTGGCGACGACCGAAGTCGTGCCGGAGCCGCAGAACGGGTCAAGCACCACATCGCCTTCGTTTGTGCTTGCCAGGATAATCTTGGCCAGCAGCTTTTCCGGTTTTTGTGTCGGGTGGTCGGTGTTTTCGGGCATCGACCAGAACGGCACGGTGATATCCGTCCACAGGTTTGACGGCGCCGTAAGTCGAAAACCGCCCGATACGTTCCGTAGCCAATCCTTGGGCTTTCCATCTTCAGTTGTATAAGGAGCGATCACCTTACGCGTCAGTTTTACCGCATCGACGTTGAACGTATAGTCGTCCGACATCGTGCAGAACCAAATATCCTCGGAGCAATTCTTCCAGTTGGCCTTTGCGCCGCGGCCCTTCTCACGTTCCCATGTAATCCGTGAGCGGATAGTAAAGTACTTTTCCGCGACCGACTGCACCGCCCCGCAGGCGTTCCAGTCCGAACAGATATAAACGCTCGCGGTCGGCTTCAGCAGTCCCAGCAAGGGCTTCAGCCAGCCTTCGAGCATCGCCGCATATTGCTCCTGCGAGCCTTTCTTGAACTTATGGCCGTTAAAAGCCTTGTTCAAATTGTAGGGCGGATCGAGAAACAGCAGATCCGCACAGTGCTTCGGCAGAAACCCGCACGCCGTCCGCATGTCCTGGCAAATCGTTCTATTCAAAACCGCATCCAGCGAAACCGGCTTATCCAAAGTCAATAGCCGCTTTGCGAACATCTTTGTCTCGTGTTCAGTCAGCTCGATCGTTCGGTTTCTCGGCGCCCGCATTTTCATATCAAACAGCAAAATGCAAACAGCAAAATGATACGGTAAAAATCAAAATGATCCAAGCCCGTGCTTTTTGCATTTTGATTTGTCATTTTACCTTTTTATTTTTTGTTTTTAATGTGATTTAGGAGGCCGCCATCATGGATGATCTCCAATGCAAAATCCGGCAGGGCCTTGAACTTTATCTTCTTTTTCTGCGTCTTGTTGTCGATGACGCCGGCTTCGTAATCGATCTCGAGTTCGTCGCCGTCATTGATCTTGTCCAGCGCCCCTTCCAGTTCGATCGGGTAGAAGCCGCAGTCGATGCAGTTGCGATAGAAGATGCGGGCGAACGAATGCGCGATGACCGCGCCGACCTTGGCGCCCTGGATCGACCAGACCGCGTGCTCGCGCGACGATCCGCAGCCGAAATCATCGCCGCAGACGATGACGTCGCCCGGCTTGCATTTCTTCACGAAATTGGTATCCAGGTCTTCCATGCAATGCCTGGCCAATTCGGCGGTATCATCGGTATTGAGGTACCGTGCCGGAATGATCTCATCCGTATTTACATGGTCCCGTTTATAAACATGTGCTCTTGCCATTTTTATCCTCGATTTTTAAACGCTGATTCCACTGATTTCACTGATTCTCATTAGAAAAAATCATCCTCTTAAACGTTAGCGACCGGCCGCCAAAGTTGATCAACAACCCGACTTCGATCTTGCTCGCTTTAAGATAGCTTGTTAATTGTACCTGTTCAATCTCTGAAAGAGCCTTTATCGCCTTTAATTCCACAATCACCTGTTTCTCAACAAGTAAATCGCAGATGAATGTCTTAATGTTCTTGTCTCGATAGAAAACAGGCAGTTCTTTCTGCCTTTCAAACCGAATCTTCTTCACGCTAAGTTCAACCGCCATCGCTTCTTCATAAACGCTTTCAAGAAATCCAGGTCCCAAACGATTATGGACTTCCATCGCCGCACCTATAATCTCGCCGGTGATAGCACTTGCCGGGTAGTCATTATTTACTGTGCTTTCGATAAATGACTCCTTAATTCAGCGAAATCAGCGCAATCAGCGTTTAAAGATATTTTCGTGGGTCGGTTAAGACGCCTTCGACGGCCGTAGCGGCGGCGACGGCGGGGTTGGCCAGGTACACTTCGCTCTTGGGGTGGCCCATGCGGCCCACAAAGTTGCGATTGGTCGTGCTGACACACCGCTCGCCTTCGGCCAAAATGCCCATGAAGCCGCCCAGGCACGCACCGCACGTCGGGGCGCTGACCACGCAGCCGGAGTTGTAGAAGATCTCCGCCAGCCCTTCGTCGATGGTCTGCTTCCATATCTCCGGCGTCGCGGGCACGATGATCGTGCGGATCGCGACCTCTTTGCCTTTGATGATCCGGGCGGCGATGCGCAGGTCCTCGATGCGGCCGTTCGTGCAGCTTCCGATATACGCCTGGTCCATCCGCAGCCCCTTGCATTCGCCGATGGGCTTGCCGTTGCTGGGCAGGTGCGGGAAGGCCACGATCGGCTCCAGCGTGGCGCAGTCGATGGTGTCTTCGTGCACGTACTTGGCATCCTTGTCGGATTCAACGACCGTGTAGTCCGTCTTGCCTTTGAGCCGCCCTTCCAGGTACGCCTTCGTCGTTGCATCGAAACCGATGATGCCGTTCTTGCCGCCGGCCTCAATGGCCATATTCGTGATCGTCATGCGGGCCTCCATGCTCAGTTCCTTCAGCGTGGGCCCAACGAATTCCATCGCCTTGTACAGTGCGCCATCGGTGCCGATCCGGCGGATAACCTCCAGGATGATGTCCTTACTGTAGACGCCGCGACGCAGTGAACCTTTTAGCGTGAACCGCATCGACGCCGGGACCTTGAACCACAAGACGCCCGTGGCGATCGCCGCGGCCAGATCCGTCGAGCCGATGCCCGTCGAGAACGCGCCGAACGCGCCGTACGTGCAGGTGTGCGAATCGCCGCCGACGATGACCTCGCCCGGACGAATGTGCCCCTGTTCCGGCAACAGCGCGTGACAGACGCCCGCGCGGCCAAGCTGATAATAATGCGGCAGCTTGTGCGCCTTGGCCCAGGTATCCAGCCGCTTGTGCAGCTCGGCGCTCTTGATGTCCTTGGCCGGCTGGAAATGGTCCGGCGTCACGACGATCTTCTCGCGGTCAAAAACCTTGTCGATGCCCTTTTCCTTCAGCATCGAAATGGCCGGCGGCGTCGTCACATCGTGACACATGATCATGTCAATTTGGGCGTTCACCAAATCGCCCGGCTGCACGGCCTTCTTGCCGCCGGCACGAGCCAGTATTTTCTCTGTGATTGTCATTCCACTCATAGTTCTTCAAATCCTAAATTCTAATATCTAAACTCTAAACAATATCAAAACCCAAATACACAAATTCAAAACTTACTCACTCTTGGTCACAATTGAACCGAAAATATGTGTAAGCTCAACAGCTTCGTTCTCGAGATACTGTTCTTCTATTCCCAAATCTCTGTCTTGACCAATATCGATCAGCCGCAACCAATAGCGGCTCTCTTTAGCCTCTTTGCGGCAAATCTTAATCCTCATCACAAAATCCTTTTTGCTCAATGCTTCATTCGCTTCCCTGTAGTTGGCTCCAACCGAACCGGACGCATTTACCAATTGCTTTGAATCTTCGATGTTGGCGATTGTCTTCGGAAGCCTCTTAACAAATTCTCTGACTCTCTTGGCAAACTGAAACGTCCGCTCTTCGAGATCATATTTTTTTGAATTTGGTGTTTCCGTCATTCGAATTTGTTTAGGATTTAGTGTTTAGGATTTAGGATTTCCTTACAAAGAGACCTTTTCACCTCCGTTGGATTCCACATACGCCGCCATGCGGTTGATGGCGTCAACGTAGGCCTTTGCGCTGGCCTCGATGATATCCGTCGAAGTTCCGCGGCCGGCAAACGTCTTGCCTTCCTTGCTCTTGATGCGGACGTTCGCTTCGCCGAGCGCCTCTTTACCGCTCGTGACGGCGCGGATCGTATAGTTCTCCAGCGTCGGCGCCTGTCGCGTGGCCTGCCGAATCGCCTCATAGGCGGCATCGACGGGACCGTCGCCGCAGGCAGCCGCCTGGCGGACCTTGCCGTCACGCGTGCGGATGCGGACGGTGCCGGTAGGCACGGTGCCTGTGCCGCTGGTGACGTTGAGATATTCCAGCACATAGAGCTGCTCGACCGTTCGGACCTCATCGCTGATGATCGCGGCGATGTCCTCGTCGAAGATCTCTTTCTTCTTGTCGGCGATGGCCAGGAACCGCTCATAGGCCGCCTGGATCTCTTTTTCGGAGAGTTCAAAGCCAAGCTGTTTGCAGCGATCGACAAAGCCGTGTCGGCCGGAATGACGGCCCAGCACCATCCGCGAACCGCTCAGGCCGATCATCTCCGGCGTCATGATCTCATAGGTCTCGCGTTTTTTCAGGATGCCATCGACATGAATGCCGGATTCGTGCGCAAAGGCGTTGGCGCCGACGATGGCCTTGTTGGGCTGAATGACAAAGCCGGTCAACTGCGACACCATCTGGCTGGTGCGGTAGATCTCCTTCGTGTTGACGTTAGTGGTCACCATGCCGCCGAAGAAATCCTGCCGCGTCTGGATCGCCATGACGATCTCTTCCATCGCGGCATTGCCCGCGCGTTCGCCCAGGCCGTTGATGGTGCATTCCACCTGGCGAGCGCCGTTGCGCACACCGGCCAGCGAGTTGGCGGTTGCCATTCCCAGGTCATTGTGGCAGTGCGTACTGATGACTGCCTTTTCGATGCCCTTGACGTTTTCGCGCAACTTGGCGACGATTTGGCCGTACTCATACGGCAGCACGTAGCCGACCGTATCCGGAATATTCAGCGTTGTAGCGCCGGCCTCAATCACGGCCGCGAGGATCTCGTACAAAAATGGCAGTTCGCTGCGGCAGGCGTCCTCCGGCGAGAATTCGATATCCTGCGTGTACTGGCCGCACATCTTGACCGCCTCGACCGCCATCTTCAGGACCTCCGCCGGCTTCTTGCGGAGCTTGTGTTCCATGTGGATGGGGCTGGTGGCGATGAACGTATGGATCCTGCGCCGAGGCGCGGGCGCCAGCGCCTGGCCGGCGGAGACAATATCCTTCTGGCTGGCGCGGGCAAGACCGCAGATCACCGGGCCGGAGAGCTGTTCGGCACACAGACGCGTGGCCTCAAACTGGGCCGGCGACGAGACCGGAAAGCCCGCTTCGATGATATCCACGCCCATCTTGGCTAACTGTTTGGCGATCTCGAGCTTTTCGCTGACGGACAGCGATGCCCCCGGCGACTGCTCGCCATCGCGTAAGGTCGTATCAAAAATCAAAACTTTATCGTTCGACATAGTCGGTCTCCTGCTAACTGAGGCGTTTCTTTCTTTTTGACAGGATTTACAGGATTAACAGGATAGAGAGTTCATGTAACTTCTAGGCATAAGCACATCCTGACCTAAATCCTGCCTTTTGGGAAAACCTCAAATAAAAGGGATTATTATGCACCCAAAAGGCGCAAAAATCCACTGGAAATTGGAAATAACGATAAGGTTAGGGAGTATGTAAGGTGTATTTATGCGCCGCTGGGGCGCAGGATGAGCAGGCCGGCGATGACGGCTGAAATCACAACATTTTGTACAATATTCTGCTCCATTGCTAATACAGTATACAAATCCCAACCCCCGCAGTGCAACTTAAATCATTAAATTTTTCGAAAAAACCTCTAAAATGTTGGTTGCGCTGATTTCTCCTGGCATCAAATCTGTCAAGGAACAGCTACTCTCACCCATCGCTTTACATAATATGCTTGTTTTTTCTTGGGGTAATGAAAGAGCTCAATTAAATACGCCTTATTAACCGAGGGATCTTTGATATCCTGATTAAGCCTATATGTAATAAGACACCCGCTTTCCCGAAGGGCACGTCCGACCAGCAATCCCTTCTCAGGGTCTCCCCTTCTGTCTTTAATCTCATCCGGCCACCAGACTGGAGGATTACTGCCTGCATAAAATAAGAATTCCGATTCTTCAAGAGACAACTGATTAATAGTTTTTTGAAGGCGGGTTTCGTTCGTATAATCAAATCGAATATAAAACGCTGGAAATCCCTTATCACTATTGTCACATTCATAGCGAATATTTTCAATGCCTCGCAGTGATTTCAAGCCCAGATGTTGCCGTGCTTTCACCTGAGGAGATTTCGACAAGATATAACCGGTAATAAAAACCGCGCATGCAATAATAAGACAACCCAATTTGCCGAGTTTTGCTATCCTAAGCATTTTAAGCTCCCTTGTATTAACTGGCGATCCATTTGTACTAATGAATCAAATCCGCTGTATTAAGTTAGATATAATTTAGCCTGAAAAGTTGCACTTTTCTTAATATTTTGCCTATATTTCCCTTAAAGAGTTAAATATCAGTTTACAACCTGTAGCCTTGAGTTCTATGTCTATACCCTGAGATGGCATGTTTACAGTTAACTGAAAATGAATTGGCCTTCCCATTGGGCTTACATTGATTAGCATTGGTAAAACATCAAAGCGGTTTTCCGCATTCCTGGCAAAACTTGGAATCTTCCTCGTTCACCTTCTGGCAGCTCTGGCAGCGGATCATGACGACCTTGTCCGTCTTATCGCCGCCGATATTGATATCCGCTTCGTTGAGGACATCCTTCACTATCCCGCCGGCCATGCCCGTCCAGAGTTTAAGGTCTTCGCGCGCCTGCTCGGGATCAAGAACGAGCCCCGAGCCGGCTTTGCCTCTTGCTGCCACAACTCGCATGGCCCCGCCGCCGACAATTAGAGCAAACCCTATAAATGAAGCAACAAAAGCAACGGGGACAGCGAGGATGCCCGTCGGAAAACTCGTAGGAACACCCCCAGCAAACGTAGCCGTCATAGCGATCGGAATGGCCAGAAACGGCAGCGCAAACAGGCAGAGGCCGATGATTATCAGGACCAGCCCGGCATTGTAGAGCTTCTTGCGTTCCGGCGAAATCTGTTTTGTCATTGCATTTATCCTCGCAACTGCATTAATTCTATTGTACGCCTTCAAGCCCCGTCATGTTACTGCAGTTTTCCAATTTGATCGCTGAGCCGTCCTTGGCCTCCACTTTAACATTCTTGAAAACCCAATTCTCGGCGTTCGTGATGGAGCCGGCTTTAGTGGCCGTGATATTGATGTTCTCCAGTAGAAAATCGGCGGCACGCTGTTTTTTACCGCCGGTAACCTTAAACGCGGTTTCGGAGTCAACGGCCTCAATGTTGGCGATGCGGATGTCGCGGATGTAGGGCGTACCCTTGTCCTCGGGGACCTGCTGCATGAGGGCCTTCCAATGCGCGGGCAGTTCCTTGCCCTGGGCCTCGATCTCCTTGCGGACCTTTTCCGGCACGGTGTTGTAGGCCGGGTACCAGTCGTAGTCAACATTAATGGCGTCGCGGACATTGGCCATATCGAGATCGTGGATATTGCAGTCGCGAACCGTGCCGCCGCGGCCCTGCGTGGATTTGAAGCGGATGCCCGTATACGTGCCATAGGCCTTGAGGTTGTAGACTTCGACATCGTAGATGCCGCCGGAAGTCTCACTGCCGAAGGTGATCAGGCCGTGACCGCGGCGGGCGATGCAGTCGCGAATGATAATATCATGCGTCGGTCGATTCACGCGGAGGCCGTCGGCATCGCGGCCGGCCTTGAGGCAGAAATTGTCATCATTGCAGTCGATGTCGCAATTCTGCACAAGGATATCGTTGGAACTGTCGATGTCGATACCATCGGAACTGGGGCCGACCCGCTCATCGAGATTGGCGCGGATTGTCAGGCCGTCGACTTTGACATCATGGCTGTAGCAAATGTGAACGGTCCAAAAGCCCGGCTCTTCGAGCGTGAGGCCCTCCAGCAAGACATCCTTGGCCTTGTAGACAAGGATCAGCCGCGGCCGCTTGCAGTCATAATCCACCACCCAGCGGAGGCCCTTGGCGTCATACTCACGGCGCATGGTCCAGTACTTGTCCCACCACATGGAACCGGAACCGTTGATTGTCCCTGCGCCATAGATTCTGCAATCAGACAGTTCGTGCGCATTGATCAGTGCGGCGGGCCACATGGTCTCGATGCCGGCCACGCGCGTGTAGACATCCGGGTAGGCCGATTCATCCTGAACGCCCTTGAGCACAACATCTTTGTCGACACGGAGATTGACATGACTTTTCAAAAAGAGCGAACCGGTCATATACGTGCCGGGTTTTGAAAACATGACCGTGCCGCCGCCAGATTTGGCGCAGTCATCGATGGTCTTTTGAATCGCCTGCGTGCAGACGGTATTCGCGTCCGGCACAGCGCTGTTGTCGCAGGCGTTGAAGTCAGCGGCAAGAGCAGCCGTGCCCTGCAGAGCGATGCACATTACACAGATTTGCAGAATGATCCTGTTTACCATAAAAGAGTCCTTTTGCATTAGTTTCTTTGTATGCTATTTCCGCAAGTCTTCTGATGTTGCCAGCGCTATCACTCGGCCCTTATCGCCGACAGCGCAGTAAAAATGATACACGACTCCATCCTGTTTGACCAGCCACGGTTTGTGGGCGTATTGCTGCTCCCATGGTTCGGATGACGCCACCAGGTCGGGCCCATGCCACTTGGTCCAGTTGACCAGGTCATACGAACAGGCAAAGGTGTCAAACGCCCCCGGCCGCCAAAACGCGCCGAAGTAGAACATCACCCACAAGTCTTGCATCTTTACGATTTGCGGATCGCCGCTGATGCCCGGCTTGCCGGCGGCTGAATAATTCTCGATCACGGGAGCAGCGCCGAATCTTTTCCAATCCCGCATGTTCTCCGAGACCGCGATGCCGATGCGTTCGCCGCCTTTGACAGCCGCAGCATTGTAAAACATGACGAACGGCGCTCCGAGTGTTTTTTCCGCGTCCTGGAAGATATTGCTCTTAAAAAGGGTCCTGCCCTCAAAAACACGAGCATCGGAATCATGCGGCCGCAAAATGGGATTGTCCAGCTTTTGCCAGGGCTGAGCAATCGCAGGGTTTTCGCTGTGGGCCAGTCCGATCGACAGCGGCGGCGTTTCATAGCCGGGTTTGCTGCCTCCCAGATACGAAAGCCAGTACTTGCCGTCGAACGTTTGCAGCTCATAGCTGCCACCCCATGCTAGATCACACAAAGCGATCCCGCCGGCGGCCTGGGCACTGTCCCATTGCGCTTCGGCGCCTCGCGGCAAAATCGTCCCCAAAGGTTCCCAGTCCAGCAGATTGCGGCTGCGGGCCAGTTGGGTCGTATAGCCCTTCGGATCGTCCTCGAACTGTATGTAAACCATGTACCAGGCGCCCCGATGGCGGAACACCGTGGGACAATCGACCATCTTGTCTTTCGGAGCCGCTATGACAACGCCGTACTTGTATGGCGTCCTGGCCTGTTCATAGACCGACTGCATCTTCGCAGCCGAAACCGACCGCGGCTTCAAATCGATAAAGGTCGGCTTGTCGCGGTCGCAGGTTAATTGACCGTCCTCGTACTGGAGTTCGACCACCTGGATCACGCTGCGGCGCTGCTCGTGCGTGTCTTTGTTCGCCTCGGGACCTCTGCGGCCCGGGTGGGTGAAATAGAACAGGAACGCACGGCCGCCGCTGACGACAACATCGGGATGACCGCCTTTGACCTGATCCTCTGGCCCAGTGCCGGGCTCTTTGAGCAGATTGTCCTTTTGGCGCGTCCAGGTTGTGGCGTCGTTGGATTGATAGATGCCCAGGCCGTCCCATGTGTCGATGACCATCCAGTACGTATCCTGCCACTCAAAAACCTTGGGGCCTTCGCCGCGAAACTGCCCCGGCGCCTTGCCCTTGTCGGTCCATGTATATAGATCATTGCTGTCGGCGTAGTACATGCTCTTGCCGTCGCGCTCGTTGTTGTACCACATCCGCCATGTCCCGTCCGGCAGGCGAAATACGCAGGCGTCAATGACGCGGTCGGACGAGAGTTTGAGCGTGGATTGATAGTTCCAGTCGATAAGGTTCTTGCTGGTCAGGTGCAGGATGTCGCGCGGATGGTTCCAATCGGAGTATATGCCCGGTACATAGGTCAGATACATGTGATATGTGCCTTCGTGTTCAATGACCTCGGGCGCCCAATAGGTGTCATCGCCTTTTTTGTAGTCGATGTTCGCCTCGCAGCGATAGGTCCAGGTCGCGCCGTTATCGGCAGATTCGGCGATGCCGATGGGCGTGCCGTGGACCCAGCTTACGCCTTTGGCGTCGGCGATATTGGCGCGGCGATTCGTATAGAACATGAACCACTTATGCTCCTGCGCGTTCCAGCAGAGGACGGGGTCGGCCGCGCCATCATAGATGGAATCGCGATACAGCGGCTTGGGTGCCGGCTTGCCCTGCAAGGCTTCTGCATGTAAGGTGGCCCATGTAAGCAGCAGTATTAACATGATCATTCTTGCCATGTTTGTTTTCCCTTTAATGGTCCACCGTTTCTATCGCACCCGTTCCTCAGCAGCATCATCCTTTAGTCCTTTTGCTCTACGATCGTCAGTTCGGCTGCGGAGGTGAACGGCTGATCCTGCTGTTCCGACAGCGCTGTCAGCCTGACAAAGCCTGCCCTGATCGGCGCAAACTCGACCACTTGAACATCCTTCGATGGTTTGAACTTACCCGCCGCGGCTTTCTGCCACTGCTTGCCGTCACTGCTGACTTCGATGACATATTCGCCGATCCAGCCGTTGGTGCGATCCTGACGCGGAAGGTACGTCACGCCCATCACCGCAATCGTGCGTTTGAGCTCAAGCTGTATCCAGTGCGGGTGCTTCGGCGCAGCCTCCTGCCATTGCGTATGCCAGTGCGTCTGCGGGTTTCCATCCAGCGCGTACTCAGCAGGGTCGGTGGACGATTCGCTATCGGCCGTGACGCGTTCCACAAGCGAAGCCGAAGGATTCGTCGAATTCTCCAGCGGGTTGACGGCCTCATACATTTCTTCCGTGGCGCTGGCCGTGCGTCGATAGCTCGCGGCGGATTCGATCATGGCGTCGGTCAGCGGAGGCCCGGCATAGATCACCGCAAGTTCGGCCAGCGAAGCGGATGGCCCATTTCCAAAGCCGGAAAGGGCAACCAGCCTGAGACCCTTGGCGGCCACCTTCTTATCGAAAGCAATGGTCTGTGGGTCAAACGTGGATTCCAGTTGTCCCTCGGTCAAAGTCTGCCACTGCGCACCATCCGGGCTGATCTCGATGCGGTATTGGCGGATGTCGCCTTCGTGTTCGCGATGGTCCTGGCGGTTCATCAGCACAAGCCCGGTCATCTCGACCGGCGAGGGAAACGTGATCAGCAGTTCATGCGGATGAACGGCCGAACCCGAGCGGCCGGCGGTGGTCCAGAACGTATTCGGGTTGCCATCGATCACGTTAGACATGCTTCTGACGCTTGCCGACGCGCCCAGCTTCTTCATGATCTGGTTATCAAACTGCATACCGAGAAATTGCTGCGACGTTAATTGAGCGGCGGGCTTGAACGCATTTGAAGCCATGTACTGCAAAAGGCTTTCACGCAGCTGCCGAGCGGCCGGACGGCGATCAAGTTCGCTCTCAAGGTCGGCGCTGCACAGCAGCAGCTTGCCTTTGTCCACGCTGCATTCAAAAAGGATGCCGAGCTTATAATTGCGGTTCCAGTCATCGATCCCCTGCACGATGGGCTCGAGCGTCTTGGGCAGGTCGTCCATGTTGACCGCGCGGCAGTTGCGCAAAACCTCTTGCCATTGCCAGTCGTAATAAACATCCGTTGGGAACTTGGCCAGCGCGGGGTGCTTGTTGTCGCAAAGAAGCCCCAGGAATCGTTCCCAATTGGGGCCCATCAGGCGGTTCCAGAAGATCGGCACGCGGCCAATCGGCGGCGATTGCCACTTCAATTGATTATACGCCGGCATGAAGAGCACCTTTTGGCCGGATTGGAGCGACTTCATCGCTTCATCGAACGAACGCGTTATCACGACAGCCGCGGGGGCCTCGTGCGAGGATGCAGCCGGATATAGCCAAAAGTCCCAATCGTTTTCAAACGGCGTGCCCTCAAGGCCGATGACCAGCGAGTAATAGCCCGGGGCAGTCAGTTTTGAAAGATCGGCGCTCACTTTTCCAATCGGCTGTGCGCTGCCTAGCTCAATTCGGTCAAACTTCCAGTTGCCCTGCTGCACTATCTGCCGCTTATCCCTGATCTGCCAATACACATTGACATTCTCGAGCGGAGCAGGTCCATAGTGAGCGATCATCACGGGGATATCGAACGCATCGGCCGTGGTATAAACATACGACCTCATGACCGCAAGCGGCACGGTCGTATTGCAGAATCGCGTCCATTGGCTTGCCTTGATATAGCCCTTCTCTTGCCAGAAGGCATCGAGCAGGCCAACCAGCGCCGTCCCCTGCCCAAGATAATCGTGCAGGTCCAGCAGTTGAAAACCCGCCAGGCCCGGCGTGCGAAGATTAGCTTCGACCTCTTCCTTGTAGCAGGCCGCCTGGAACATGCCCGACGCCAGTGCGAACTGTTTGTCCTTATCGACGAGGCCCTTTTGCCTCATCAGTTCGCGGAAGATCTCATAATTGCCGGGGCGAAGATAGCCCGTGAATTTTTCGATGACGTCGTAATTCGGGTACGCGCACCATTGGCCCAGTTCGTGAACAATGATCGGCACATCGGTGCCCTTCATGGAATTGAGATAATCGCGGCCAAACCACGCCTGGTTGCCGCGAACCAGCCGCGGTCCGATGCGATGCACCGCGAGGAAATCGGCGCCTTCGACGTGACCGGGCGCCTCGATGAGCGGCCAGCCGGTGCCGGTCGTATAAAGCCGCCGCGGATCCTGCGTGCGATAGTGCTCGACCCACCTGGGCAGCGATTCCTTCCAGCGGCCCTTGGGTTCGTTGCTGGGCGACATCAGGATAAACGAGGGGTGGTTGCCGTAGGCGCGGATCATGCGGTCGGTCTCCTCGTACAGCCGTTTTTCCATTGGTCGGCCCGGGCTGATCTCGTTCCACATACCCGGCTCCGGCTGCAAGTAGAAGCCCAATTCATCGGCGGCGGCAAATGCGGCTTCCGGCGGGCAGAACGAATGGAACCGCATGTGATTAAGGCCCCATTGTTTGCACGTGGTGAAGAGCTTGTGCCAGTAGTCGATGTCCGTCGCCGGGTAACCGGTCAGCGGGAAATCGCCGCCGGAATGCGTACCGCGAAAATGGCTCCTTTGACCGTTCACGAGCAGGTTGGATCCATCCGTGCTGATCTTGCACAGACCAAAAGTAACGTCTTTCTTGTCGTCGGCGCGATCGCCCTTGAGCGTAACCGTGATATGCTGCAGCGCCGGATTAAACTCGTTCCAAAGCTGCGCATCGTCTTTCAGCTTGACGACAAGTTCCGTACGCAGACCGTTGGAATCCCACGTGACTTGCTTTTGCACGTCACCGGCTTTCAACATACCCTGCCCTGCCTTGCCCGTGACGTTCTTAATACTGACCTTCAGTGTGACCGCTTTTTTTTGATTGTCTGGAAATGCCTGGACGCTATCCAGCCACACCGGACTTGTGCTAACAAGCTCGATCCGGCCGACGATGCCGTTCCACGTGCTGCCGAGCGAATCGGAAACGGCGTGCGCATCGGGACGGTAATCCATCTTCATCCGGTTATCCACGAGGATCGTCAATCGATGTCTGCCCGGCGCAGGCGTACCCAGTTCAAATTCGTGCGGAGCAACGAGGCTGTCCTGCGTGCCGATCTTCTCATCGTCGAGCCAGGCGGTCGTCTCCCATCGCGTTCGCTCCAGAAATAGAGCCACGCGTCGGCCCCTCCAATCTGCAGGAATATCGACGTCCCGCTGATACCACGCACAGCCCAGGTAATGCCGCGGCGGCTGTGACAGGAACGGAACCTTGACCTCGGAGCCTTCGGCGAACTGCTTGAAGTCCTTTCGCATGTACCAGTTGCGGTCATACAGCGACAGCACCCACGGTGTGTCCTTGCTGACGGCGTCGCCGTAGCCCTGGCTTTGCAGCACCCCCGGCAGCTTGATCGAATCCTTCAGGTTCTGCTGATACCACTGCTCCGCGATTCCGGCGTCATTGCGATCGATCGCAAACCGCCAAGTTCCGGTCAGGTCAATAGATTGGGCACAAAGTGAAAAACAGACCGACAAGAGTGCCCCTAGGCAGAAAATCTGTTTTGTATTCATCCTGAATTGATCTCCTTGGGTATTCCAATCGCTAACGCCTACCGCAAGCGCATTATTGCCCTGTCCGGCAGTCGAGATAATATCAGGAAATAGCCGAAAACGCGATTCTTTGTCCGTCTTTTTTTAAAAAACCCCGCGCCCAGACCATCTGCAATAATCAATAAATTAATAATCAGTAATTAATCGCGATGGTCTTCTTCGTCGAGGCGTTCGATATCCTGAGACTCGTAGAGGTTTTTCTTGAAGGCGATCATGATGCCGTGGACGGCCAGGTTGGGCACATACGAATCGACGAAATCGCAATCGTCCTTGATGAGGGCGGCCGCGCCGCCGGTGAGGATGACCTGCGGCCAGTGCCCAATCTGCTCGGCGTACTTGCGGCAGACGGTTTCCAACAGGCCGACCGCCGCCCAATAGACGCCGGCACGCATGGCCTCTTCGGTGTTGACACCATAGACTTGTTTTGGTTTTTGCATCGTGATTTCCGGCAGGCGAGCCGTTCCGGCCTTCAGTGCCCGAAGCGACAAATCAAAACCGGGGCTGATCGTTCCGCCGACAAAGACGCCCTCGTCATCCACAAGGTCGATGGTGACGGCCGTGCCGAAATCAGCGATCACCACCGCCTGCTCGACCACCGCGTAGGCGGCCGCGGCCGTGATCAGCCGGTCCGTGCCGACCTGAAGGGGGTTATCGACGGAGGTTTCGATCGGCAGCGGAATATCCTGCCCGATGACCAGCAGCTTTTGACCAAGCTCATCTTTGACGATGTCGCTGACCAGCTCGGTCCATTCGGGCTTTACGGAACTGGCGACCAGTTGGCAATCCTTGACCGGCTGGGCGGCGGACTTGACCAGCGGGACCAGGTCCCAGCACTCATTCAGCAGCGCGGCCATGTCCGATTCAAACTCCCGCGACAAGCCGTCCAGCGAACGAAGAAGCACCTCGTCGTCATCCCTGTAAAACGCCGTCTTAATATTAGAATTGCCGATCTCTATCGCTATCAGATTCATCTGTCTTTCCTTTTACCATGTTCCAGAGTGTTTCATTGAGCTTATCGACCCCCTGGCCCGAGACTGCTGAAATCACCATCGCACCCGACGCCTCGACGGGCAATCGACCGATGATGTCGTCACAGATGATGCCTTCCGGGTCCAGGTCGGCCTTGTTTAATACGATCAGTTCGGGCTTTTCGATGAGCACTTTGCTGTGCAGTTCAAGCTCCCGCCGGATCTTCTTATAATTCTCGACCGGGTCGGAGTCATCCGACGGCATGATGTCCAGCAAATGGACCAGGATGCGGGTGCGTTCGATGTGCTTGAGAAAGTCGTGACCGAGGCCGGCACCCTGGTGAGCGCCTTCAATGAGACCGGGGATATCGGCCATCACGAACCGCCGAAAGCCCGACAATTCAACAATTCCCAGCACGGGCGAGAGCGTCGTGAACGGATAGTTGGCGATCTTGGGCCGGGCCGCCGAGCACCGCGAGATCAGCGTGCTCTTACCGGCGTTGGGCATGCCAACCAGGCCGACATCGGCAATGAGCTTCAATTGCAGACGTAAGTGCCTTTCCTGTCCTGGTTTACCTTCGGACGCAAACCGAGGAGTTTGTCGAACGGATGTCGCAAAGGCCTTGTTCCCTTCGCCGCCGCGGCCGCCCCGGCAGATCATCACCTGCATATCGGGCTGATTCATATCTTTAAGAAGAAGATCGTATTCTTTGTCGTAGATCTGGGTACCGAGCGGCACAGGGATAAAGAGGTCCTGGCCATCACTGCCGGTACAATTGGAGCCCTCGCCGGGCAGACCGTTTCGGGCGACCCAGTCATGGTGCCCGGCAAAATCGGTCAGCGTATCCATCGAAGGGTCGGTGACAAAATAGACGTGGCCGCCCCGCCCGCCGTCGCCGCCGTCGGGACCGCCTTTGGGAATGTACTTTTCGCGCCGAAAACTGACGCATCCCGGCCCGCCATCGCCGGCCTTGACCCTGATTTGGGCTTCATCGATGAACATAATCAATAATCCATGTTATTATCTCTAATTTAACAGCCGCCGCGAATTGGTTATTATACTTTTGGAGAGGATTTGTTCAACTCAATTACAGCCATCTCCCATGCCGGCCCGCGTTTTTGTCGGCGATATACTGGAGTTTCTTCAGCCTTGGCCGCGCAGCGTCGCAAATCGAGCCAAGCTTTTGCAAACCTTAAAAATTTGTATTGCCACCGCGCTTAAGTGTGGTAAATTGTTGCACCGAAGGTATTTGGGCAAGACTTCTTAAGCTGTGGGTATTTAAAGATCGTCGATCTTGTTAGTAAGCGGGTCCGGAATGCTGAAAAAGTTGTGCATTGAGAATGGCAGGCTGGTGGAGAACGGCGACGGCGCCGCGCAAGTGCGTTTGTATGTGGCCCCGGATGACGCCGAGAAGCGATACCTGATCGATCAGCTCAAGATCGACGAACATACGCTCAACTCATCGCTGGACCCGGACGAACTGTCACGTTTGGAGTTCGAGCCCGAACATGCGGCCCTGATCTTCAAACGGCCCAAGCACTACCAGGCGACCGACAACTTCCTTTTTAAAGTGGCCTCCACCGGCGTGTTTGTTTTCAAGGACCTGCTGGTCATCGTGGTTGGCGAGGAGGCGCCGCTGTTTGACGGTAAACCGTTTGTAAGAATACAATCGATCCAGGATCTCATCCTGAAGTTGCTGTACCGCGCCATCAGTCATTTCGTGGAGCACTTAAAAGGCATTGACATGCTGGCCGGCGAGATCGAAAAGCAGATCAATATCTCGATGGAGAACAGATATCTGCTGAACATGTTTACCCTTGAGAAGAGCCTGGTGTACTACATCAACGGCATCAATTCCAATGGTGTGCTGATTGAAAAGCTGAAGAACAATGCATTGCGGATGGGATTTACGCCGGAAAATATGGAGTTCCTGGACGATATCCTGATCGAGAATAATCAGTGCCGAGGGCAGGCGGATATCTATTCCCAGGTGCTGTCCAGTTTGATGGACGCCCGGGCCAGCATTGTCAGCAACAACTTAAACATCCGCATCAAGGCGCTGACGGTCATTACGATCGCCATTATGCTGCCGACGCTGGTCGTAAGTCTTTTTTCGATGAACGTCAGGATCCCCTTAGCCGGCCATCATCACGCATTCTGGATCATCGCGTTGCTGGCCGCCATGTCCGCCATGACGGTGGCATTCCTCTGGTGGAGAAAACGCTGGTAAAAGGTTTTCATTCGCGCGCTTTATTTTTTCATTCAAACAAGTTCACGGCATGGCCCTTTGCAGGGGAGCTTTATGACAACAAAAGAATTCATGCGGGTCTGCGCGATGGGATCGATGTGCCTTTTGGGCCGGCCCGCGACGGCCCAGGACGCGCAAACAGCGGCCCCGCCGCGCCCGGCAGCGGTCACAATCGTGCAGGCGGACGGCAAATTTACGCTGACGGTGGAGGGAAAGCTGTTCTTCATCAACGGCGCCGGCGGCACGCGCTATATGGATAAACTCGTACAGGCCGGCGGCAATTCGGTGCGGACCTGGAGCAGCAGCCGCCGCGACCTGGACGCGGCCCAAAGGTATGGCCTGATGGTTTGCATGGGCCTGCGAATGCGGCCGGTGCGGCACGAGGCCGATTACACCGATGAGACATTCCTTAAAAGGCAGCGCGACCAGGTCTTGAGCGAAGTCGAAAAACTCAAGGATCACCCGGCGCTGCTCATGTGGGCGATCGGCAACGAGATCGAGCACGAGGCCGGTCGCGACGCCAGCCTGCTCGTGTGGAAAGAGGTCGAGGAGATCGCAAAGGCCATCAAGCAGATCGACGCCAATCACCCGGTGATCACGGTGCTGGCGGGGACGGGCCGAAAGCTGGAGGATATCAAGCAACTGTGTCCCAGCCTCGATGCGGTCGGCATCAACAGCTATGGACAGATGAGGCGCGTTCCGGCGGATCTGAAGAAGTACGGATGGCAGAAGCCGTACCTGATTACGGAATTTGGGCCGCGCGGCTGGTGGGAGACGGACAAGACAAGCTGGGGGCTTCCGATCGAGGATACCAGCACCGAGAAGGCGGCGTTCTACGCAGACGCCTACAATGGCGGCGTGGCCGGGCAGCCGAATTGCCTCGGGTCGTATGTGTTCCTGTGGGGCAACAAGCAGGAGAAGACGCATACGTGGTTTTGCCTGTTTCTGCCGGACGGCAGGGCAACCGAGATCGTCGATACGATGACGAAGCTTTGGACCGGCAACTGGCCGGCCAACCGCGCGCCGATGATCGACGCCAAGGAGATCTACGCCGCCGATGGAAGCACGGCATACATTTATCCCGCCGGAAGCACGCAGAGATTCTGCATCGATGCCCAGGATCGCGAAGGCAAAGCGATCAAGGTCGAGTGGGACCTGCGGAAAGACGAATCGGACAATCCCGCCACCGGAGGCGACTACGAACGGCCAATTGCGCCCATTGAGGCGGCCGTTATTGAAGCGCAGGACAACGCCGTCATAATCCGGATGCCGCAAGAGGCCGGAAACTGCCGACTTTTCGCGTATGTGTCTGACGATTCCGGCAAGGTCGCCACCGCCAACTTGCCCATCAAAGTTGAAAACGCGGTTGCCCCTTAACAACTTTCCCCGGCAAGGGGGAGTACGGCGCAGTCGGCGAGGGGGTATTGCTCAGGAGCCCCGTGCCGTCAGGCCGGCAAAGAATCCACTTCTCTCTTTTGAGCCCGAGCTGCGTGCGACATACACTTCATGCCGCCCGCTGCGCGGGCTTACAAAACATTATCTGTCCTCGTATTCCCCACCCTCACGGGTGGGGCTGCAATATGACGCCCTGCGGGCTCTTTTTTGAGACCTTGCAGAGATTGTCATATCGCAGTAGTGTATCATCAGGCCAGGGAACGATTCTCGCGCCTGTTAGATTCTTCTTCAAGGCCTCGCAGAGGCCGTTATGTTGTAGCCCCAGGCCGTAAGGCCGGGGAGCAAGAAGATCATCTCCGCTCAAATCCAAGCCCGCGCAGCGGGCGACATATCTCTTTTCTTCCGGAGCAGATAATTTCATAACTCGTTAACAGGCCGCCATTTATAGGCCTCTTGAAATTTCCACGAATTTTTTCGTTGACTTTGTACGAAGACGCTCGTAGATTTAATTACGAAGTCATTCGTAGAACAAGGAGACCGATGTGCGTGCCGAAAAGAAACAATACCCCACCGAAAAGGAACTCGTCATTTTGCAGGTGCTGTGGGCCAATGGTCCTTGCACGGTACGCCAGGTCAACGCCCAAATCTGCAAGAAGGAAAAGACCGGCTACACGACCACGCTGAAGCTGATGCAGATCATGACCGAAAAGGGCCTGCTGATGCGCGATGATTCGCAGTTCAAGCACATCTACCGGCCCGCCTGCACCGAGGAGAAGACTGAAAAGCAGATCGTCAGCCACATGCTGAACCGGGTGTTTGCCGGCTCTGCGGAAAAGCTGGTGATGCGGGCGCTTTCAGCAAAACACGTGACGGCGGAAGAGCTGAAAAACATTCGCAAGTTAATCGAAGAGATGGAGGCGTAATCATGAACCTGCAAGCTTCTTTCTTATCCGAACAGATGGTGCGGCAAGTCGGCTGGGTACTGGTGCATTTTCTTTGGCAGGGCCTGGCGGCGGCGGCCGCGATGTGGATTCTTCTAAAGCTTCTCACAAAGGCCTCGTCCGCCATGCGCTATGCCGCTGCATGCGCAGGGCTTTGCCTTATGACAGCGGCGCCGATCGTTACTTTCATCCTGATAAACAGCCGACAAGTCCACACGATTGCGAGCATGCCCCTGCCGGATGTGCCCGCGCCCGTCTATTACGAACGGCCTGCGGAGATGCAAGCGATCGCCGCAATTGAATTGTCGCCGGTTCAAAGACCGCTAAAACGGATCCTGCTGGAGAAGTTGGAAGCGTCGCTGCCCTATTGGGTCTTGGGATGGCTGGCCGGCGTTCTGGCCCTGAGCCTGTGGTATCTCGGTGGATGGTGTCAACTTCAGAAGCTCCGGCTGACCGGAACAAGAAGCGTCTCGGCATTGATCGAAAAAGAAACTGCCGCATTGACACATCGGCTTGGAATTTCTAAGGCCGTTGGCATTGCCGAGTCGGCGCTGGTACAGGTGCCGACCGCCATCGGCTGGCTCAAGCCCGTGATCCTGCTGCCCGCCTCGGCATTGACGGGGCTGGATGAAATGCAGCTTCGAGCGATGATCGCCCACGAACTGGCGCATATCAAACGCGGCGATTACCTGGTCAACATGCTCCAGACTGCCATCGAGATACTCGGCTTTTATCATCCGGCGGTCTGGTGGATTTCAAAGCAGATCCGCATCGAGCGCGAAAACTGCTGCGATGACATCGCCGTGGAACTAACGCAGAACAAGACCGAGTACGCCAAGGCCTTGTTTTCAATGGAACAGATCCGTGTCGGCCATGCGGCCCTGGCCATGAGTTCCAGCGGCGGCTCCTTGAGCGATCGCATCAGAAGGCTCATCGCCAAAAGCGAATGCAGTACGGCCCGAGCGGATTGGATGTCCGCTGTCCTAACGATCGTGCTGGTCATGGCGCCGCTGGTCGGCGCGGCCATAGCGATGAACAGCCGGTCGGACCAGCCCGAGGCGGACGGCGAATTGATCGTGTATGCCGTTAATCGCAATATTTCCCAATTTCCGCCGGCGGAGGACTTCTCCACGCCGGAAAACGCCTATGCCGCGATCAACCGTGTGATGGCCGACGAAAGCACCGCCGGCTGGCTCCGGGGCAGCACGGAGGAAGTCGGAAAGCGGATCGCTGAATTCGCACGCTTCGATAAGCAAGCCGATCCCGAGTGGGCAAAGGTTGTTCTGAACGCCTACATCCTGGAAGTCAGAAAGAAAGGCAATGTCGCGATCGTAATCGCCCGGTTGCCGCAGGAATTTTCAAGCAAGAAGATCATTAATCCCATTGATTGCCGTTACGTGGAATTTGAAAACGGAAAATGGCTGAATGCGGGCGAGGACCGTTTCGACCATGTTGAACAGGCGGCTGCGAAATTCTCCAAACGATTCGAGATTCAAAAAGAGACGGAGGATGCGCACCGAGCCATCTTCCTCAAACCTGAACCGCTAGAGAGCAAGGCCAAGGAGCTTTTTAATGAGCTTCGAAAAGTCGACTATGCAAAAGTTTTGAGCTACTACGATGAAGAAACGGGCAAATGGAAGCAGGATGGCTGGAAAAAACTCGATCTCGATTACTGCGTCCATACAGATTGGCCGAGTTTTGCGTTGTGGGTCTGTCGAACGTTTAAAGATAATGCGATTGAATCCGTAGAATTGGGCAAGGTCTTTGAAAGCGAAAAGGAATTCAGCAAAGGACTCAAAGCGCCTGCGATACCGTACAAGCTGACGCTGCGCAATGGCGCCATCCTGCAAGGCGACCTGTATTTCACCTACCAGGGCAACGATCAGTGGCAGCCCGCCGAAGGCATCGACTGGCATTTGATGACGGCACCGCTAGGAACGGCCGCTGACGGAATGCTATGGGAAAGCAGGAACCGATTGCGAGAACTCTACTTTGCCCGTCATATGTACATATTGACTAGTAGCAACTCGCATGCCCGTCTGTCCCGCCTCGAGGATCTAAAGCTAAAGCGGAACATGGACCTTGCGTCATATACCAGGCTTTCTGCAAACCTCGTTCTTTTAGATTCGGGAAAAACCATTTACAGCTCTGACGCCAACCTATCTCCAATCGCCTACGACAAAACACTGCCTGAGTTTATGAATGGGACAAATGTCCTGTATGCCGACGGCCATGTGGAGTACCATTCACTCGATGAATTGAACAAGCTTTTGCTAAATATGCCGCTGATGGCGGAGGATACTCAGTCGCCATCGTATACAGCCATCGACTCCGATGCCGCAATGGAAGCGGCTAAGCAGCAAAGCATGGAGGCGCTTAATCGGCTTGCGCTGGCGTACTTTATGTTTGTCGATGACCACGACAAAGGCGTTAGTCCGCCGGATATACAAACCTTAAAGCCCTACCTGGACGAACAAACCTATGCGCAGCTTGCGTCCAATGCGGTCCTGCTGTGGACGGATGCGTATCCTGATGACCAAAGTGCGGCTGCATCACCGGTAGCGTATGACCGGACATTCCTTGAAAAATACGGCCGCCGGATTATCGTGTTCATGGATGGGCATGTGGAAGTTGACATCAATGACGGTCTGAAGCAAACGCTGGATACGGCCATACGGTATGCCAATATGTCACGACTAAAGTACCTGTCGGTGGAGCTTATGATATGGGAGAACGAGAACAACGGGATATTCCCGCCGAGTTTTCAACAACTTCCGGATACTGATGTAAAGAGATGGGCCGTGGCGAATGTGAAATACCTGGCGGCGGGCAAGATGCTGGCAGAGATCAAGAAGCCCATGACGGAGATGCTGGCGTATGATCGTTCGCTGCTCGATACGCAGGCGGGGGCCGCCATTTTATACGCCGATGGGCACATCGAATTTCATTCGATTCAAGAACTGCCCAACATCCTGCCTCAGGAGTTTTCGTCAGGGGATATGCCAGGCGGCATGGGCGGCATGGGCGGACCTGGGAGCGCTGCGAATACCCCCTATCTGCAGGGGCGTGTTTATGATGCTGACAGCAATCCCATAGCTGGAGCCATCGTACAAATCCGTCAAAAGCGCGAACCGGGGATGACAGGTATCGCTGCCCCTGACGTGATCACAGATAAAGATGGGTATTACCGTTATGACGCAGTGAAGTGGCCGTACAAAGTCGGAGTATTGAGACGATCCATAGAAGACGACGGCCCAACCTGGTACTCGCAATATATCGGCGAGAATCGTTACTATGAGGGGTTGCAGACAATCGATATCCGTTTCAATTCAGAATTTCCGAAAGGCGATTGCGTGCTGGAGGGCCAAGTCTTTGGCCCGGACAAACAAGTGATGACTGATTTTGTCGTCAGGGTCGAGAATCTGCCGGACTGGGAGGCGCAGCCGCCGCTGAAGAACCACCAATATGTTCTGCAAAAACGTTTTAAGAATGATCAGGGACGATTTGAAATTGCAGGTCTGCCCATGGGTACGCATTGCATCTCAATCAATGGATTTGACGAAGAACAACTTGTCATTCTTGTGGACGAACGATTTGAAGCCCAAATAGCAAATCTCACAGACGAAAGCGTCAACCAGTGTAACTTCTCTGCGACACCGGGCCTAATGATTGTGGGAACCGTGGTGGATTCCAAGGGCCAGCCGGCGGCGGGCGCACTGGTTTTGCCGATGCCTCACGGCGGAGACCCGGTGATCACGGATGCTGAAGGCAAATTCAGAATCGCCGGACCCTCCCAAGATCCTGCCGTGGACAGACGAATTGATTTTCTGCTGGTGAGAAATCCCCAGACGAACGAGGCGGCGATGGCGAACTTGGATTCGCTTGCAAACCCGGCAAGGATTCAGCTTCAACCAGCGGTTACCATTACCGGCTTTGTGAAGGACTCGGGCGGCAGACCGCTCGGCGGCGCTGACGTTCAGCCGTCCGTTTTAAACGGGTGGGAAGCCTATTTCGGCGGCACGCATTTCAATCTGACGGACAGCGATGGACGCTTTGAGATTGCTGCCTTACCTTCCGAGTTAGAATACAACATCCATGCCAGTGCTCATGAATTTGAAAGCGGTGAAGAGCGGCTTGGCCGATTCGGCAGAAGCGGAAGGGTTGAGATCGATCCCATTGTGCTTGCTCAAGCCAAACAGATCGCGATCGAAGCATGGTTTATTCTGGCGTCTGACGCTCTGAAGTCAAAGATGGGATTGGAACAGGAGAAAGTAAGCGGGCAGCTGACGGAAGGACTCGCTAATTCAGAATTGATTCTAAATGCAATGAAGTTTAAGCCGCTGAACGAACAACAACTGCAAACCGAAAGGTTCTTTACGATTGACGATACCCAGAGAGATTTCCTCCTTGAGGAAGTTCAGAAATGGGAAAATGCAACGCAATTAGCAGCGCCAAAAGCGGTCGTTTTGAATGACGAATCGGCGCATATGCAGGTCAAGACTGTAACGCGTTACAATGACATTGATGATAAAATCCGAGACATTGACACGGGTGTGCAATGGCAGATTTTGCCCTCGATTCAAAATCGCGGGAACGTGCTGTTAAGAGCTAATGCTCAACTCACGGACATTTCGGGTTATCGAACACAGGAAAACAACGGAAAAACATTTGAAGTCCCCTGGGTGCAAATACGTGACATTCGTTTTCAAACTGTCGTTGAAAGCGGCAAGACTATTGTTGTCGTCGGCCCAAAATTAACAAACCCATCGTTCATAACCGAGCCGCGATCGTTGTTTATTCTGCTGAAGCCAACAGTCATATCAGAAACCGGATCATCCGAACTGTAGGCCACAGCGAATTTGCTGTTCATTATCAAGCGATCGGATATAATTGTCCACCGTTGGATAATCAATGGCCTATGACAGGAGAAAACGATGACATCGCAATCCCAAAAACTAATGCTTGTTTCTTATTGTCTCTGTTCATTTCTGATCTATGCAGGAGAGGCAACGATGGATTACGACCATTTCGTAGGTACATACGCTTTTGAGGCGACGCCATTTTGGCCGGAGGCGGTCGTCGAACGCTCGGGCGAATCCTTCACGCTGAAATCACCAGAAGAGCCCGAACTCTCTATAACCTTGAAGGCAACTGAGGGTAATCTGGAAGGTCAGCATGAAAAAGGGCAGATCTGCCTTAAGTACAATGCTGATGACAAGGTTTACCTAGTTGAACACGTCCCAAGCGATCCGGCCAAGGCAGGGTCACAAGACATTCCTCCACAATTTCGATGGGTCAAGATCAAACCGAGCCCCAATGCTCAGTTGGAAAAAGAATATGGCGTGAAGGCACCGGATCTGGTGCGAGCTGTACGTGATGGCGAGGATTGGATTCACCAGGCGAAGAGCTTTCAGATCAAAGCTACTGATAAGTGGGTCAAAACGCCGAAAGGAATTGCGCATCGCACGCAGGAGCTTCAGACTCAGTTTCCTAATACGGAGATAAGCAGCAAACGGTTTATCAGGCCTACTTTGGAAGGAGAACTTGCAATTGTATTTGATGACGCTCGTTTCCGGACCTACAATTACACAAAAGAAGGAAGCATGTTTTTGCATATATGGAATGGCCGGGAATTCATCGCCCATGAAAAGTATTTCACGCATGCCCAGGAACTCTATGCTTTCAGAAAGTCACTGGGAGAGACCGAAAATGTGCTGGTGCATTTGATGTGGCCGCGATCTCAATTTCATTCTTTTTGGTGGAACAAACATCAGATGGAGAATTGGCAGGATTTTTATGGCCGCGCGGAAGAGTTCATTCTTACCGGCAAGCGGGATTATCGCGGCACGCAATGTTATGTGCTCGAGTGTTATCCAAAGGACTATCGCCGTGTCAGGCGCTGGCTTGTTGGAACGAAAGACCATTTGAGACACAGCGATCAGACGTACGAAACAGGTCAACTCACTTGGGAACAGTGGACCACCGATTATAAGCAAATCAAGCCCGGTTGGTGGTTTCCGATGGTCCAGGGCTACCATATCTTTGAACGTGACGAAACCATGCAATCGTATATCGCGTCCACGCGGGATATCACAGTGGAAGATGTACGTATTGATGAAGCATTGCCGGATGAACTATTTGTGATGGAATTCAAGGAGGGCGTGGATGTCAACGATGACCGGTTCGGCGGTTTTGTGACCTACAAATACAAGAAAGATCGAACCGAAGATGAATGGGAGGAGATCCATCAAAAAGCCCAAAAGCGCATTGAGGCTGATAATGCTGAAAAGCGGGCATTGGATGAGCGGATCGGGCAAACTGCGCTGGAATTCCCGAAAGAATGTAAATGGGTGAATACCGAACCTCTGACAATGGAAAAAATGAGAGGGAAAGCAGTTGTTCTGCAGTTTTGGGGAATCTGGTGCGGGCCATGTCACAATTATATGGGAGTGCTGAGTGCAAAACCGGAAACGGAAGACATTGTTGTTATCGGAATCCACACTCCTGAAGAGGACCTGACGAAGATTAAAGCCGATATGGATAAATACAAGGCTGATGGACCTGTATTTGTAGATACGGGTGATCGCTGGGGGACCATCAGTGAGTGGTATCACGTTCAACGACGTCCTTACTGGGTGGTGATAGGTCGTGATGGTAAGGTTCTGGGCCATGCCGACAATCCGGCGGATGCATTTCAGCTTGCGCAGAAAGAGTCAGTGAGTTGAGAAACAATCACGGCCAAGCGAGCTTGACCGTGCCATTCATTGTACACAACACGGGCAAGATACCCGTGCCACCAAAATTCATTTTGAGCTATGGAATTGGCCGTTATAATGGCCGGCGAAAATGAAAACGGCTTATCTTTTGACAACATGTTTTGGAATCGGGCGAGTCCCCTTTGCGCCGGGGACGTTTGGGTCATTACCTGCGATTGCGATCTATATCGCGCTGCAGTACGCCGCACCGGCGACAACGCCGTGGGCGCTGGCAATTCTTGCGGCGGTGTTCAGTTGGATCTGCATACAATACGGTCCGGCGATCATTGCCGATAGCGGACGCAAGGACCCCGGCTTCGTGGTCGCCGATGAGGTCGCGGGGCAGTCGCTGGCGCTGATCGGCGCCGCACTGGTCAATCCTGAGGGTACATGGATCAACGCCGCATTGGCGTTTGTGCTGTTTCGCCTGTTCGACATCGCCAAGCCCTTCCCCTGCAAGCGGCTGGAAAGACTGCCCGGCGGCGTCGGCATCCTCGCCGACGATCTGATGGCCGGCGTATATGCGGCGATCGCCGCAATTGTCTTTATTCTATTAAAGGCACACTTCGGCCCGGCAGCCACCTCTATGGAAACCGAAGCGGCCTTGAACCCGCTGTCGGCACTGCTGCTTGGAGCCGTACAGGGATTGACGGAGTTTCTGCCTGTATCCTCATCCGGACACCTTGTCCTGCTCGAAAATCTCCTGCCTGTGCCGGCGGCCAACAGCAAACCAATGCTCCTGTTCGACCTGATCTTACATGTGGCGACGATCGGTTCCATTGCGATCGTTTTCGGCAGACGTTTTTGGGACTTGATCAAGGCGCTGTTCAGCATACAAAAATATCAAACGCTGAGCCCGGTGCGGCTTTATGAACTCTCGCCGGCGGTGCGGTTCTGCACCCTGGCGGTGATCACCACGGTTGTAACGGCTATCTGCTATAAGCTCTTTAAGGAGCCGCTGGAATCGTCGCGCCAATTGCCGGTTCTTGCGGTTACATGGGCGATCACGGCGGCGGTGCTCTTTTTAACGGACCGGCGCAAAAAGACCCGCCGGGGACTTCGCGATATCGGAATCGCGTTCGCGATCACGGTCGGCATCGCCCAAAGCATCGCGATCCTGCCGGGCATCTCCCGCAGCGGCGCAACCATCTGCACGGCGATCTTGCTGGGATTGCACCGCCAGTGGGCCATCGAATACAGCTTTTTGATCTCGATCCCGGCGATCCTGGGCGGGGCGGTGCTGCAGACGCTGGATACGCCGGAGATATTGAGCGGGCACGTTCTGCCGTGGGCATGCATTCTGGCGGGCATGGCCGCCGCAGCGACCGTGGGCGTGCTTTCACTCAAATGGCTCATCAGGGCCTCGCGAAAACAAAAACTGAGTTCTTTCGCTCTTTATTGTCTTCTACTGAGCATCTTTGTGCTCTTTTATCTCTTGTAATCTCTGGCTCATTGTGCGAAAATAGCATTGAATATGTTTTGAACGTAAACGTTGGGAGTGCCCCTAAATGGCAAACAGTTTTGGGTCGTTTTGCGACGGCCTTTTCGTAGATATGTGCATCAATACCCAGTTGGAACTGCCGTCCGGGCGTGAAACCATCCTGGCATTTTTCGAGCGGCTGCAAAAGCAGCTTCCTGAATTGAATAATTTTGCGCGCCGCGAGAATGGCGAGTACGTGCTCGAAGAAGAAGTCCAGGGCCAGCGGGTTCGCTGGGTTGGCCTCGAAAACGATCGGATCATCGCCGGATGTGCCGACCCCGAGGAACTGACCAAGGCTTACACGCTGCACAATTCGGTATTGGATCTGATCCCGTACATGCTGGGCGTAAGCCCGCTGGATATCGATTCCATGGACATCACCTACACCATGGATTTTGACTACCAGGGCAACCACGATGAGGTGATCGCCGAGGCCCTGCTGGCCGGTTCCAGTTTCGCGTCGCTGTTCGATATGCCGCAGACCAAGGCCGTAAGCTGCTGCCCTTCCGTGGTGATCGCCCTGTCGGATGATTGCCGCCTGCAGGCGCGGATCGCCATCGAGTCCCGCACGACCGCGTTCGACGTGCGAAGCGAGAAATTCAAGGCGGATGAACCCATCAGCCTCTATTTGACCGTGCGGCGTTATCCCAAGCCCGGGCCGGAATTTGATATGATCAAGACCTATGCCGAGCAATGCCGGATCGCCGAAAGCCTGATGTTCGAGAAAATGATCCCGCACTTCGTGCAGCCGCTGAATAACGCGATCGCACAACGACGGTAAACCTTGGGAATTGAATGAACAACCCCGACAGCCGCTTAAAAACGCTTCGGGGTTTTTCGTGGAAAATGAAAAACTGGATGGAGATTGAAGGACATGGCTATTGAAGCGCCTTTAAGCCGTTACAAAAGAAACAACAGCCTGCTCATCACAGCCATACTCATTGTCTTTGGAGTATGGTTCTGGTATGACGCTTACAAGAATCCCGAATTTATTGCCAAACACACCAAGCCGGACCAAACGATGGATTCAACCCTCAAGTTCAACCGGTATGGCTGGCCGTTTTTTGTCGGAGCAGGCCTGGTCACGGGCGCGTTGTTTGTCATCAATCGCAATAAAAAGGTCACGGCCGACGATCAGCAGTTAACCGTCGGCAAGCGGGTGATCCCCTACGCCGCGATCGAAAAGATCAATAAGACCAACTTCGACAAGAGGGGATATTTTACGATTACCTACAAGGACAGTCAGCAGGAAAAGGAATTGACCCTCAGCGAGCGCGTTTACGACAACCTTGCGGCGGTGCTGGATCATATCGTCTCAAAAATAAGCTGAGGCGCGGCGCCGGGATCAGAACGAACTTGGATGAATACTCCAAAAATCAAAAGGCCGGCTAAATGCCGGACGCTTTCAAGGAACTGAACAGGATGAATTGCTGTGTAACAGGATTACAGTGGGGCGATGAGGGCAAGGGCAAAGTGGTGGATATTCTGGCCGAGAAGGCGGATATCGTGGTGCGCTACGGCGGCGGCGCCAACGCGGGGCACACGGTCATCATCGGAGATGAAAAATTCGCGCTGCATATCATGCCTTCCGGCGCCGTGCGGGAAAAGACCGCCTGCGTCATCGCCAACGGCGTTGTCGTGGACCCGGGAACGCTGCTGGAAGAGATCACGCAACTGGCACAGCGGGGCATTGATGTAAGCCGGCGTCTGTTCATCAGCGAGAACGCCCACATTGTGCTGGATTATCACAAACTCGAGGACCAGCTTCGCGAATCGGCGCTGGGCAAGAACAAGATCGGAACGACCGCCCGCGGCATCGGCCCCTGCTATGCCGACAAGATCGGGCGAAGCTTTGCGCTCCGCATGGCCGACCTTCGCAACCTGACGGCACTCAAGGAAAAACTGGTTAAGATCGTTGACTACAAAAACAAACTGTTCAGCGCCCTTTACGGCGCCGAGTCCATCGACGCGGACGCGATTTTCAATAAGTGCAAGGTCTATAGCGCCAAGCTCGGCCCGTTTATCTGCAACACGACGCAATATCTGCACGAAGCCATGGACGCCGGCAAGAATATCCTCTTCGAGGGCGCGCAAGGCGCGCTGCTGGACCTGGATCATGGCACGTTCCCGTTCGTAACCAGCTCAAACGCCAGCACGCTGGGGCTTGGTCCCGGCTGCGGCGTACCGACAAAGTGCGTGGACCGGTTCATTGGCGTGGTAAAGGCCTACGCCACGCGCGTAGGGTCCGGACCATTCCCGACCGAACAGGACAATGAGATCGGAAATTTGATCCGCGAGAAGGGACACGAGTACGGCACCACGACGGGCCGGCCCCGCCGGTGCGGCTGGTTTGACGCGGTCTCGGTCGGTTATACGGTGCGGCTTGGCGGCATCAACGAGATCGCCATGATGCACCTGGATACGCTGGCGGGCATGAAAGAAGTCAAAATCTGCAAAGCCTATCACATCGAGGGCCGCCAGACGACCTTCTTTCCCGGCACGGCGGAGGACCTGGAAAAAGCCGAGTGCGTCTATGAAACGCTGCCGGGCTGGTCCGAGGATCTGTCGGCGGCAACCCGCTACGAGGACTTGCCTGCCAACACGAGAAATTATATCGCTGCGGTCGAGAAGTTTGTCGGCTGCCCGATCACCATCGTCGGCGTAGGACCGCAGCGCAGCCAGGCCATCTTCCGGAAAATAATGTAACGCAGGCTTCCAGCCTGCGCTGAAATCCTGTTAATCTTGTCAAAAAATACAATATCGGCGAGAAAGAAGTTGGATAGTCAGTCCTTTGAGGAAAAACGAAACGCCACCGGCCTGCGGCTGGGCATAAACCCTTGCGGCATACCCCGACACGTCGCGATCATCATGGACGGCAACGGGCGCTGGGCCATCGAACGCGGCCTGCCGCGATTTAAAGGGCACGAACAAGGCGCCAAGATCGTTGAGGCGATCGCCAGGCATTTTGTTTCCTGCGGCGTCGAATACCTCACGCTTTACTCCTTCAGCATGCAGAACTGGAAACGCCCCAAAGAGGAGGTTGACTTCCTGATGTATTTGTATGCGGCCTACCTCGAGGGGATTCGCCCGAGCCTGATGGAACACAACGTGCGTCTAAAGCACCTGGGGCGCCGCAGCCCCTTGCCGCAAACGGTCCTGGATGCGCTGGACGAGACGATCCGCCAGACCGGCGGCAACACCGGGATGATCCTGGGCCTGGCACTGAATTACGATTCGCGCACGGAGATCGTGGACGCGACCCGCGCGCTGGCCAAAGAGGCCGTCAGCGGCAAGATCGATCCCGAGACGATCAAAGAAGAGGACGTCAGCAGCCACCTCTACACAGCCGGCTGGCGCGACCCCGACCTGGTGATCCGGACCAGCGGCGAGATGCGGGTAAGCAATTATCTGCTTTGGCAAATTTCCTATGCGGAATTTTACATCACCAACCTTTATTGGCCCCAGTTTACTCCGAACGAAGCCGACAACGCGATCCTCGCCTATGCCGCCCGTCAGCGCCGCTTTGGCGATGTCAAATCGAAACCCTGACCACGAGGGCCTTCCATGCTCAAGTACCGGCTGATTTTCGGAACCCTGATGACCGCCTGTCTTATAGGATTGATCCTCCTGGACGGTTGGCTCGATGGGTCACTGTCGGCTCAAGTGCCCGATAAGCAGGTTCAGGGGACCATTCTGACGATCCTGGCGGTCTTGCTTGCCGTGCCGGCGCAGTTGGAGTTGGCGCGCCTGATCCGGCAAAAAGGCATGCACCCGTTCGTCGAAGTCACGCTTCCGGCGACAATTCTTCTTGCGGCCGCACCTTTTTTGAACCAGCTAAACAATTCGGACATATTAGCGTATTTACTTTTCGTCCCCGCCGGGGCGTTGATCGCCTGTTTTGCGATGCAGGCGATCCGCTTTGGAACCGAGGGAACGATTGGCAATGTGGGAGCATCGTTACTGTCGGTCTTTTATCTCGGCTTTTTGTCGATGTTTATTGTCGCTATACGAGTCGAATGGGGCCCGTGGGTGCTGATGTTTTTCGTTTTTACCGTAAAGGCCTCAGATATAGGGGCTTACACCGTTGGCAAGTTATTCGGCAAACACAAGATGACGCCTCGGATCAGCCCCGGAAAAAGCTGGGAAGGCCTGGGCGGAGCGGTCCTGTTCGGGATGATCGTATCTATTGGCATTTCCACATTTTGTGATATAATGTCTTTTTGGGAATCAGCTATTTTTGGCGGCATTTTCGGCGTGCTCGGGCAGATGGGGGACCTGATGGAATCAATGCTCAAACGTGATGCGGCCGTAAAAGATTCATCTGCCGCCGTCCCCGGTTTCGGCGGACTGCTGGATGTAATCGACTCCCCGCTGGCGACGGCGCCCGCGGCGTTGGCGGCTTTTTTGCTGCTGTTATGAGCTTGGGAAAGGAATATTGGAAACCAAAATACATTTGGAATCGGATGGGCGGCGGCTGGAACTTTTTGGCCCCAATGACGCGCATTTGCGTATGGTGCGGGACCAGTTGACGGTGCAGATTTCCGCCCGCGACGGGGTGGTCATCATATCCGGTGAACCCAACGCCGTGCGTACAGCCGCAGACCTGTTCGATCACATGCAAAAACGCCTGATCAAGCGGGGCAAGCTGAATACCCGCGATGTGGAGGAACTTCTCAGCCAGACGGTCCATATCGGCAGCTCAGACAGGGCCGATGTCATTGAAGTTTATTCCGGCAAGGGCATCATCGAGCCGTTTACCAAAGGGCAGCTTGTCTATCTCAAAACCATGCTCAAGAACGATCTGACCTTCTGCATTGGCCCGGCCGGAACAGGCAAAACCTACCTGGCCGTCGCCGTAGCCGTCTCGATGCTTAAGAAAAAGCTGATCCGCAAGATCGTGCTGGCCCGTCCGGCGGTCGAGGCGGGCGAACGGCTGGGGTTTTTGCCCGGCGACCTGCAGGCCAAGGTCAATCCCTACCTGCGGCCGCTGTTTGACAGCCTCGAAGACATGATGGAATTCAGCCAGATGCGCAAGTTCATTGAGATGGATATCATCGAGGTGATCCCGCTGGCGTTCATGCGGGGGCGAACGCTCAACGAGGCCATCGTCATTTGCGACGAGGCCCAGAACACAAGCCGCTCACAGATGCTGATGTTCTTGACCCGGCTCGGACGAGGTTCCAAGATGATCATTACCGGCGACATCACCCAGACGGACCTGCCGACCGGCGAAAAGAGCGGACTCGTGGAAGCCATCGGAACACTCCAGAATATACCCGGGATCGGGTTGGTCGAACTGGAAAAGGCCGATATCGTAAGGCACAGACTTGTGCATCGTATCGTACAAGCCTATGACGAAAAGAAACACCACGAACAGGAAATTTCAAAGCGATGAGCTTTTTGTTCAAAAGCAAGAAGATCAATGCCCGCAGGCAAAGCGTGAGGCACAGCATGGCCACCGCGCGTTTCACGCGATTGACGGCCTTTGTGAATAGTCCCTATCCCAAGGCGGTCTCGATCCTTATCGTTTTTATCGCGGCCGTTTGGGCGCTGCTGGGGCTGGATCTGCGCGAAGATTCGATCTTTCTTCTGAACCTGCATTCTTTTGTGCCCTGGCCGCAATTGGTCGCCCTGCTGGCGGTCGTCACCGTGATCAGCGTCGGCATGGCCCTGTACGTGCGGCATTACGAAAAAAGGATCCTCAGTCACGGCGGACGCATGTTTGCCATCGCGGCGGCATTCTGGCTGCTCCTGGCCATCACGCGGATCGTCAGCATCTCGGTGCATCGTCAATACGTGGGGGTCGGCCCCGCTGTGGGCGCAGCGATCATTTTGACCATCGCTTATGACCAGCGATTCGCGATTGGAATGAGTATGTTTTACGCGCTGCTGGCCGCCTTCGCGGTCGCGCGCATCGCCACGGTAGATCTGCTGCTGCTCATGACGGTGGGCGCCTTGAGCTGCTGTTTTCTCCTTCGTGAGATCCGCACGCGCAAGAAGCTCATCGAGGTTTCTATCTTTTCGACCTTGATCGTCTTTATGACGGCCGCGGCGCTGGGGGCGCTGCGTCAGCAATCCTGGCAGCAGTATTGGCAGCAGGCCGGTTACGCAGCCGCGGCGACGTTTGTGGTCGGTATCTTCATCCAGGCGTTTTTGCCCATCATCGAATCGGCCTTCGGCATCGCCACCAGTATGACCCTGCTTGACTACAGTGACGCCAATCAGCCGCTCCTTAGAAAGCTGGCCATGGATGCGCCCGGGACGTTCAGCCACAGCCTGCTCATCGGCTCCATCGCCGAGTCCGCTGCCGAGGCCATCGGCGCCAACGGCCTGCTGTGCCGCGTCGGCGCCTACTATCACGACATCGGCAAATTGCACAAGGCCCCGTACTTTGTGGAAAATCAAATGAACTCGGCCAACCTGCACGATCAGCTCACGCCGGCGATGAGCCAGTTGATCATTGTGGGCCACGTGAAGGATGGCATCGAGATCGCGCGCGAATTCGGGCTGCCGGCGGTGATCCGGCAGTTCATCGAAACCCATCACGGCACGACGCTGATGGAATATTTCTACCATGAAGCCCGCAAGCGGCAGGACGGACAAAGCCCCGTTTCCGAAACCGAGTTCCGCTACCCCGGTCCCAAGCCGCGCACCCGCGAGGCGGCGATCGTCATGCTTGCCGATGCGGCCGAAAGCGCCTCCAGGACCATGCCGGACCATTCGCCCGCCAAGGTCGAAACCCTGGTGCATAATATCGCCATGAAACGGCTGCAGGACGGACAGTTCGATGAGTGCGACTTGACGTTGAGGGAGTTGAGCCTCATCGAAAGCAGTATGTCCAAGGCCCTGGCTGCGCACCACCATGGACGCATTGTTTATCCCAAGCCCGCAACAAAGGATGACAGCGCCGATGCCGGCGATCTTAAGACGCCCGTTCAGCGGACGCAGCCGTTCACGTCCTGGCCCGAGCCTGACAAAGAAACCAAGGCCTCGTAAAAAATGCCTCTTCGAAAAACGAATATCTCGGTCGAATTCGACCAGGCGTGCAAAGAAACGGATGTGGATCCGGCGGTCTTTGAACGCTTGATCACCGATATTTGCGCCAATGAAGGCGCCAAGGATGCCTCGATCTCGATCCGGTTTGTCGATGACAAAGGAATGATCGAGGCGCATCGCCGCTATCTGGGCCAAAGCACCACCACGGATGTGATGAGCTTTGATCTCAGCGACGAGTTTGAGGGGCGCCGCAGTTTTGCCCTGATCGTCAACGCGCAATTAGCGAAGCGGCAGGCCGCCCGGCGCGGCCACAGCCTGCAAGCAGAACTGGCGCTGTATATCGCGCACGGTCTTTTGCACATGGCAGGGTATGATGACGCCGACGCCCGGCAGGCCGAGCAGATGCACAGGCTGGAGGACCTCTACCTTGAACGCAATCAGTTTGGGCGCGTCTATTTCGGCCCCAAATGAGCTTTTATCTTAGTCCTCAGAATTTAAGGAGACGAACCTGGTGAATGAAGTAGGCTGGTCGATCCTGCTGCTGGTGATCCTGGCGCCGGCGTCGCTGTTTTTTACCCTCAACAACCTGGCGGTGCGGTCGTTCTCGCGCGTGCGATTGCAGGAGGCCTTCGAAAGGCTCGGACGCGAGCAGCAATTCGAGCGTTTCGTCCGGCAGGAGGAGGCCTTCACGGTCGCCACCGGTTCCCTTCGCCTCCTCTGCAACGTCGGGATCATTTTCATCGTGGCCTTTCTGTTCGCCCGGCACCATTTTTTGCTGGCGTTCGCCGTCGCGGCGGCAATCCTGGAGATTTTCAGCCTGATCATTCCACATGCCTGGGCAAAACATGCCGGCGAAGCGATCCTCCCGTACATGTATCCTGTCCTTCTGGCGTGCAGCATTCTATTAAAGCCGGTTCTGTACGTTTACCAATGGCATGACCGGCTGGTTCGCCGATTGGCGGGCGTACAGGCGGCCACCCCCGAACTCGAACAGGAAGAACGCCAGGAGGAGATCCTCAACCTGGTGGAACAAGGCAAAATGGAAGGCTATGTCGCCGAAGAAGAATTGGAGATGATCGAAAACGTCCTGGAGCTTCGGGATACGACCGCCGAGGAGATTATGACGCCCCGCACCGACATTATCGCGATCGAGGTGGAGGACGACTTGCAGACGGTCCTTGAGACGGTGCGGGACAAGGGATATTCGCGGATCCCGGTCTATGAAGGAACGGTGGACCATATCGTCGGCCTGATCTACGCCAAGGACCTGTTGACCGAGATCGGACACGATCCTTCGACGTTTCATCTGCGCGACAAGCTGCGGCCGGTGTATTATGTGCCCGAGACCAAGCTGCTGCGCAATCTGCTGCACGAGTTCCAGGCCCAGAAACTGCATATCTCCGTCGTGCTGGATGAATACGGCGGAACGGCCGGCATCGTCACCATCGAAGATATCCTTGAGGAACTGGTCGGTGAGATCGCCGATGAGTACGAACAGGCGCCGCAGGAGATGTTCCGCAAGATCGATGAGCAGACCTTCGAGGTCGATGCCCGGATGTATATTGATGACGCCAACAGCGAAATGGAGATCGAGCTGCCGGAAGAGGAAGATTACGATACGCTGGGCGGATTCGTGTTCTCGCATTTGGGATATATCCCCAAGGTCGGCGAGCGATTCGACTACAATGACCTGCACATCACGATCACGGCCGCCGGGCCGCGCGCGGTGAAGCGCCTGCGGATCAGAAAGAAAACGGCCCAGAAGAAAGAATCTCAATCCTGACCATGCACGTCAAAGACCGGGCCATCTGTCTTCGAGCGGTAAACTATTCGGACACTTCACAGGTCATCACATTGCTGTGCCGCGAGCACGGCAAGCTTGGGGCCATGGCAAAAGGTTCGCGAAGGCCCAAGAACGCCTTCGATGGCCCCATCGAGGTATTCTCCTGCGGCAGCGTGGTCCTGGTGGTCAAGGATTCCGGCGGCCAGCTTGCCGCGCTGACAGAATTTCACCAGGAGCCGCGCTTTAGGCAATTAACAAAACGTCTTGCAGCCCTGCATGCCGCCCTCTTCGGCGCCGAGTTGACCGAGGCCTTTTTAGAGGAGCACGATCCGCACCCCGCCCTGTTTGACAAGTTCCTGAAGTTCCTTGAAACCGTGCAGGATAGTGCGTCGGACAGCCTGGTCTGGGCATGGCTGATCCTATACCAGCTCCGGCTGCTGGAGGAAACAGGAATCGCGCCCGTATGGGACCAATGCACAAATTGCGGCACATCATTGACAAGCAGCGACTCTCCCCCTGCCAGGGGCCTGCACCCCACAGACAAATCTAACTCTCCCCCTGTAAAGGGGGAGTCCGGCGCAGCCGGGAGGGGGTATCATTCCGCGGTCTATTTTTCCAGCCGGAACAACGGTTTGCTCTGTTCGGCCTGCGAAGGCACTTTTGTGGAAAAGCGAGCGATTGACTGGAAAATTGTCGAGATCCTGCAGCAGCCGTCCCGGCTGCCCAAGACCGATATTGAAACATTAAAGCAAACCGAGGCACTGCTCATCTATCATCTGACCGAGCTATTGCACAAGCGCCCCAAAATGGCCAAGTACTTCAGCTAGCGACGTTCACGCCTTTTTTGCGAAGATACGCCTTCAGATCTGGAATCGTGATCGTATTGAAATGAAATACGCTTGCGGCCAGCAGGATCGTCGCGCCTGCCTGGACGGCCTCGTAGAAATGCTCCAGTTTGCCGGCGCCGCCGGAGGCGACAACCTCGGCTTCGACGGCCTTCCTGATTGCGCGGATCACGGGCAGGTCATAGCCGGTCTTTGCGCCGTCGCCGGCCTTGCTCGTCGGCAGGATCACCGGCACGCCGTAGCCATTCACCTGCTTAGCCCATTCAACCGCGTCTTTACCGGTCGCCGTGCGCCCGCCGTCAATATAAACCTCGTAGCCCGAGGGCAGCTTAGGGTTGACATCCACGTCGATGGCCACCGTGACGCACTCGCGGCCAAATTCCTTAACCATTTCAGCGATCACGGCAGGTTTGCGAAACGCCGCGCTGCTGGTCGAAATTGTATCGGCCCCGGCCTCGAGGACGGCCGCTGCGCTCTTGACATCGGCGATGCCCCCGCCAACCGTAAACGGAACGGTCACAACCTCCGCCACGCGTTTGACAACATCGATCAACGTCGGCCGGTTTTCAACCGTCGCGGTAATATCGAGCATCGCCAGTTCGTCCGCCCCGGCCCTGCAGTAGGCTATGGCACATTCGACCGGGTCGCCGGCGTCCTTGATATCTATGAAGTGCACGCCCTTGACCACCCGCCCGTTCCGCATATCCAGACACGGCATAATACGAATTCTCGTACTCATATCTTGTCCTTTCTCTGATACGGATTCACACCGTTTTTTGACACTGATTTACACAGATCCCCACTGATTAAAACTCGTAAAATGAGCATTCATCAACGCCTATAACACTGTCTATTTAACCCATCAGACTTGTCATTCCGGTCCTGAGCCAAAATCCGGAGCGTCTAAGCATGAATCGCTGATCCACACAAAAGAATACTTCATGTCTGTATCGATCACGCATCTTCTGGAAAGATCAGCCCTGTCAATTACCGTCAGAAAGTACTTGTTGGTCCACATGGGATTTTCGGTACGGATCAGCCCGACAATCCTTTTGCCGCCCGGAGACCATTTGAAATCAGCAACGGCCTGCCCGGGAACCGATGCAATCTCCTTTGTTTCCACGTTCATAAATTTCAACACTCCATCGTGCTTAAAAAGAATCTCCTGCCGGTGCGGATTCCAGTAGGCACGCTCTCCTTTACAAAGTACCGCAGACTGGCCATCCAGTAAATTGTACCATCCTATGACTTTGGGAGCATCGTCCTGCAAATAAATTTCATCTGCCGCATTGATGTCCTGCGTGAATAGAATGCTATCGTTTTCCAATGTTTCAAAAAGAATCTTTTGAGAATCAGGTGACCACGATAGTGTTTGCTTCAATATAGGTCTCTCGTACATCGCGATCCGCTCGCCGGTATCAGTCTGATAAAAGGACAACCGGGTACGCTGCCCCAGCATATAAAACCAGCCGCTCCGCTTTTTGCTAACGCGAACTTCTCCGGCATCTTCAAGAATTGCAATGTATTGCTCGCATGGAGAAATTTTCAGCCGAACGCATCTGCCGGAAAAAACCGGCGTGCAAGCGATCTCAAACGAACCGTTTCTAACAACTCGGACCTGCCCGCTCTGCAAATCCGAAAAGACAAAATATCTCTTAGAAATATCCCAAACATCAATATCGCACTCCCTATCGTCCGTTCTGTAGACCTCCTGCCATGTTTTTGAACGCAGATCATATCGGTTCAAAATGTCATGATGATCACGGCTGACGACTTTGTAAATGCCTCCCGATTCGCCATCGAGGATATCGGTATGGTTCCATTCATCCAGGCGCTGTTGATCAAGCAGCCGGGATCTTTTCATGATGCCGGTTAAATAGAACGGCGTAATCAAAAAGCAGAAGACAACGTAGCTGATCACGTTGATCTCCAGAACGGCCAAAATCGCTTTTTTTCGACTGAGCAGTGACTTGTACAGCCGCCTGATAGCCGGATACTCCGTCAGAACGGTTACGGCGAACGGAACACCCAATGTAATTGGAAGCGAACTCCAGTAGATATCCCAAAGAGTGTCCGAAAAATGCGTAAGCCCCAGCAGTGCCCCGGCGACGCTTGAAATTACATTGATCACAAGGGCAAACCATAAATGCTTCAAAAACCTGACCCGGCGGATTATCAATTTCAGCAGAACCGCTTCCAGTAAAACGACAATCAACAGCAGAAGAAGGCTGGGAACGACCAGAAAGGAATTGAAGAAATGAAAAACCGGCACAATGGCATTGGCCGTCGCGGAGGCAGCACAGATAAAGAACAACAGCAAGAAAACAACTTTTTTCATGGATACCTCAACTAATGCCTTTGCCTTTTCTGAAATACTTGCTTGACATGATCAATAGGATTTACAGGATAATCAACTCAACCTCCTTAAAATCCTGTTGATCCTGTAAATCATGTCTAAAACACTTTATGCCCCTGATTAACATTATCTGTTCTAATCAGTGTATCATCTGTGTCTAACACTTTACTCCTCAAACAAACTCGTGTCGTCCGGCAGATTCTTGGATGTGAGATTGATCTTCAGGCCCAGGTGTTTGCAGGCAGCGGGGGTGATCTCGCGGCCGCGCTTGGTCCGGCGGACAAAGCCGATCTGCAGCAGGTAAGGTTCCACCACGTCTTCGAGCGTGTCGCGTTCTTCGCCCAACGTCGCCGCAAGCGCATCGATGCCCGCCGGGCCGCCGTCATAGATCTTGATCAGCGCCCGCAGAAACGAACGGTCCAGTTCGTCCAAACCCAGCTCGTCGATGCGTTCCATCAGCAGGGCGTTTTCGACGATCTCGCCGGTGAGTTTGCCCTTGCCCTTGACCTGCGCATAATCGCGTACGCGGCGAAGCAGGCGATTGGCCACGCGCGGCGTACCGCGCGACCGGCTCGCGATCAGTTCGAGCGTACCTTCATCGGTCTTTAGTTCCAGCAGTTTCGCCGAACGCGTGAGAATATCGGTCAACTCGGCGGCCGTATAGAATTCCAGGTGATGCAGCATGCCGAACCGTCCGCGCAGCGGCGCGCTGAGCAGACCGGCGCGAGTGGTGGCGCCGATAAGCGTAAACCGCTTCAGCGGGAAGTTGATCGTCTTGGCGTGCAGGCCGCTATCGACGGTGAAGTCAACCTTAAAATCCTCCATCGCCGGGTAGATGAATTCCTCGACGGGCGCGCTGAGACGGTGGATCTCATCGATAAAGAGGATATCGCCGGTGCCGACATTGGTCAGCAGGCCCATGATGTCGCCCTGTTTGGTCAGTGCCGGCCCCGAGGTCACGCGGATGCCCGCGTTCATCTCACGGGCGATCACGTGCGCCAGTGTCGTCTTGCCCAGCCCCGGCGGCCCGTAAAACAGGATGTGTTCCAGCGGTTCACCACGCCGTTTGGCCGCCTGGATCGCGATGGACAGCTTTTCCTTGACGTTTGCCTGCCCGATGCATTCGCCCAGCGACTGCGGCCGCAGCGTCATATTGAACTGCTCTTCGCGTTCCCCGCCGCTATCCGCACTAAGTACTCGATCGATCGCCATAATTTTCTAGACTGGATCTACAGGATTTTCTTTCGACAGGATTACAGGATCTACAGAATTATCAGAATCCTCTCTGGAGATCTTTTCCAAATTTCTGATTTTCCTTTTAACCTGAACCCCTTTTTCACCAAAATTAATCAGAAGCCCAAGGTCCTTTCCGGTTGCTTTGAGATAATTCACCAGTTGAACTTCATGGATTTGCATTATTGTTTTGATTGACTTTAGTTCTATGATAACTTCATTTTCTACCAACAAGTCAGCCTTGAATTCACCAACTACTTTGTCATCATACTTAACCAATATTTCAGCTTGATTTTCAGCGAGAATGCCTGCCTTTTGTAGCTCTAAAAGTAAACACTTCTCATACACTGATTCCAAAAATCCAAAACCCATTCTATTATATACAGTAAAGGCAGCCCCAATAACTTTATTTGTCAGCTCTTGAAATTCCATTTTTTGTAAATCCTGTAATCCCGTCTAAAAGCTCCTGTTAATCCGGTCAAAAAATACTAGGCTTCGGCACCCTGCTTGATGCGATACACAAGCGGCACGAGTTCTTCGGCCGTTTTAATCTCCGGGTGTTTACGGCAGGCCAGTTCGATCAGTTCCATCGCTTCGTTCCGCTTTTCGCCCCAGGCGATCAGTATTTCCAGGGCCTCGGTCTGGAACGTGCCGAACGGTACCGCGGCCTTTCCGGCGGCGGCAGGCGCCAGCGCAAAGCCGATCAGCTTGCCCTTCAGTTCGGCCGCGATCTGCTGGGCCATCTTCTTGCCGACGCCCGGAAGCGCGGTCAGCAGTTTTTCCTCGCCCGACTCGATCGCATCGGCAATACGGGCCACCGGCATGGACAGAGACTTGAGACCTTTCTTGATGCCCATGCCTTTGACGCTCGTGTAGATGCGGAAGAACTCTTTTTCGCCGTGCGTCAGAAAGCCGACCATTCGCGGGACCAGGTTGCCGCCGCCGAGCGAACCTTCGTAATACTCGATCGTGCACAGCACAAGGTCCTCGCCGATGCGGCCGGAAAGCGCGCTGACGGCGAAACCTGGCAGCATGACCTCATAGCAGACCGCGCCGACCTGCACCAGACACTTGTCCTCATCGAGACTAACGAGTTTTCCTTCGATCTGCGCTATCATAATCTTGTACCAGTTTTTCTTTTGACGAGATTAACAGGATTTACAGGATAAGATTTTGGCAACCATTTTCTCCATCCTGTTAATCCTGTAAATCCTGTCTAAAATTTCTTTAGTCTGCGTTTTCATTCGCACAGCACAAAGCGATCGCGATCGCGTCGGCGACGTCCGGCGGTTCGGGCAGTTGCGGCAGGCCCAGCACCGCCTGGATCGCACGCTGCATCTGCGGTTTGCCCGCGTGCCCGTTGCCGGTGAGCGACTTCTTGATGCGCGTCGCCGAAAAGCTTTTCACCCGGGCGCCCGCCTGCGCCGACTGCTGCAGGATCACGCCGCGGGCGTGCCCCATCAGGATGGCTGTGCGCGGATGCTTGTAATGCGAGTACAACTGTTCGACCGCGACCGCCTGCGGCTTGTGCAGCACCAGAACCTGCTGAATATCCTCGGCGATCTGGTGAAGCCGCTCGTGCAGATCGGCCTTCAGCTTCGTGCGAAAAACGCCCGCCTCGACCAATTTCGTATCCAGCAGCTTTTTTTCCACGACCGCGTAGCCGCAAACCTGCAAACCGGGATCGATCCCTAAAATAATCATTTAAGCTTCTTTGCGTTTAATGCGGTATTCGTGCCCGGGCATATCTTCGAGAATATAGCCCTTGGCCGTCAGTTCGTTTCGGATCTGGTCGGCGCGGGCCCAGTTCTTGCTCAGCTTGGCCTGCTTGCGTTCTTCGGCAAGAGCCGTGATGTCGGCAGGGATCTCGCCGGCGGCGCTTTCAAGGATCCCCAGCACCGAATCGATTCTCTCGAACGCCGTCAGCAGCATCCGGGCCTCGGCGCCGCTGGCGTCAGCCAGCCGATTGGCATCGCGCACCAGTTCGAATACGTGGGCCAGCGCCTTTGACATATTCAGGTCATCGCCCATCGCCTCGGCAAAACCATCCACGGCGGCCTGGATCACATCCGCCACTTCGTGCCGGATATTCATGCCGGCACGGTCCGCGGCCTGCCGCAGCAGAAAGACGCACTGCGTGATCTTTTCAACCGCCTGCTCGGCGGCCTTCAATCCGTCAAACGTAAAATTATAATTCTGCCGGTAATGGGAACTGATCAGCGCGTAGCGGATCGCCTGTTTCTTAAAGCCCTTTTCGACAAGCTGCTGGATGGTGTAAAGATTGCCCTTGGACTTGGACATCTTTTCGCCGTCAAACATCAGGAACCGCGCGTGCAGCCAATACCTCACCCAGCGTTTATCGGTTACGCCTTCGGACTGGGCGATCTCGCATTCGTGGTGCGGGAAGATGTTGTCCTCGCCGCCGGTATGAATATCGAACTGCTCGCCCAGGTACCGCGTGCTCATGGCGGAGCATTCGATGTGCCAGCCCGGAAAGCCCCTGCCCCATGGGCTGTCCCACTGCTGAATGTGGTGCGGGTCGTGCTTCCAGAGGGCAAAATCCTGCGGGTGTCTCTTTTCCGGATTGATCTCGATCCGCGCGCCGGCATTCAATTCCTCAAGCGTGTTGCCCGACAGCTTTCCATAGTTCTTAAACGTGCAGACGTCATAGTACACATTCTGGCCGACCACATAGGCATGGCCTTTCTTGATCAGCGTCTCGACCATCGCGATCATCTCACCGATATGCTCGGTGGCCCGCGGATAGATGTCGGCGGGCTTGAGGTTCAGCAGCGCCGAAGCGGTCTTGAACGAATCGATATAGAACTGCGCGATCTGCAGCGGGTCCTTCTTCTCCTTGCGGGCCGCTTCTTCGAGCTTGTCAGCGCCTACGTCGGCGTCGCTGGTCAGATGTCCCACGTCCGTGATGTTCATCACGTGCTTGACCGTGAACCCCTGAAACTCCAAAAAACGCCTCAGCACGTCCGCCATCAGGAACGAACGGAAATTACCGATATGCGGATGCGAATAGACCGTCGGCCCGCAGCTGTAAATCCTGACAACTCCCGGCTCAAGCGGCTCAAACAGCTCGACCTTTTTTGACAACGTATTATAAAATCGTATTTGGCTCATAAGACACTGATTAACACTGTTCTTTTAGACACGGATTAACACCGATTTACACTGTTCTATTATTTTGAATCACTACTGTCCCGTTAAAAAACGGTTGTTTTACGATAACTACAACTACAAAAAAGAGTTACGATAGATTGTGACCTGTATCGATTTCATTTTGGTCCCGTGTTATTCTGGCTCCGGATGTTCTTCAGGAGTCCATTAT
>JAJFTK010000116.1 GCA_021372945.1 Planctomycetaceae bacterium
TACTTCTCCTGACAAGTGAAGGTGAATTATCACTGCAGGATAATGGCCAGCTCAAATCGATAACAGATGTTTTCCGTTGTAACATCATATAATTAAAATAGTTATGTTAAAATAGTCTCAAGTTAATGGGACAGTACTGAATTCTGATAGGAAAAATTGATGCAGATTAGATAATGATGGGGTGCCATTATTTCGCTGAAAATGCAGTTGGCGAATTGTTTATACTTGAAAATTGACGACTTGCGGCGACGCGGGACGACCGCAAACGACCGCAGACGACCTTCCGGCGACGGGATCAGGTACTGAAAAGGCCTGGCTCGTGCAAGGGAAGATGCGAAATATTGAGGCATCTTGAATGTCTTGTTGCCATTCCCAGACCGCCCATATTGCCTAAAGTGCCACCTGATTTTTTTGGACGTGATTAACAGGATTTTCTCTAGACAGGATTACGGGATTTACGAGGTTGGGACATAGATTGCTCCAAAAGAGTCTTTGCCACAGAGGGGAATGTATTTCCAATTGTCTATTTCCAATTTTCTATTGTGAAGAGGAGAGAGTTTGGGATTTTGGATTTCTGACGGAGATAAAGTTGATTTATAGGTAGGGGTTGGTACAATTAGGGCTTGGAGAATTGGATTCCCAGGAACTGAAGCGCAGAGCTGCACCATAGATTTTTCACCACGGAAAGCACGGAAGTGCACGGAAATTTTAAATTCTATTCACCACGAAGAACACGAAGATGTTCTTTGACACGGATGGACACGGATTGACGCGGAAGCAGAAGACAGAGGACAGAAGGCAGAAGATAGAAATTGGAAGTAGGGAAAAAGAGTTGGAGAATTGGGGAACGGGGTAAAGGATTGATGATTGCCGATGGGCGAGTGGGGATTTTCGATTGCAGGTTGAAGTTGAAGTAAAACTATTTTGTGGCACGGAAATTGGGCAGAAGAAATGATAGAAAACGCAGGAGCGAAACAAGATGAGCTTTGACATTTTTGTACAATACTTTGCTGATGGACAGCAAGCTACCGTTCCGCTGGATGCTGTTCTGCAAAAGTTCTCGCCGTATGCGGAGGAAGAATCGGAAGATAGCTGGAAAGTCGTTTACGACGAACAAAATGAGTGTTCACTTTTTTTGGGTGAAGTTGATGACAATAGAAATGTCGACGGATTTTGCATCAACCGGCCATGTGCGGATGAGCGATTGTGGAAAAGTATCCACGATTGCTTAGCCGTGGGGAACGGGGTTCTGTTCTGGCCGGGGTTAGAAGGGCTAATCGCAACCGCCGACGTTACGGAGCACATTCCGGAAGAGATGAGCGAGAGCTTAGGCGCTGTTATCGTTGTCAGTGACTATCATGAAATACTGCAGATGCTAAATGCTAGATAAGAGGAAGTGGGCCGCCCGGAGTCGAAACGCTGATTACGCTGATTGCACTGAGGCAAAATGATTGCAGGTTGAAGTTGAAGGAAAACTATTTTGATTTAGCACGTGAACAAGGCAGGGCAAGGGCAGGAGACTGCAAGAGTTGCCAAGACGTATATCCAACAATAGAAACACTGCAAAAGAGGAAATTTTATGAGGATCGAATGTGTCGAAATACAGAATTTCAGAAAACTGAAATCTTGCCGGATAGAATTTTCCGAGAAGCAGACTGTTTTTGTTGGTGCTAACAATAGCGGCAAAACCTCGGCAATGGACGCGTTAATGGCATTCCTCAAGCGACGTAAGGATTTGTCCACAACCGATTTTACACTTTCTAACTGGAAAACGATCAACAAAATTGCAGCCGATTGGATTGGCAGTCAAAAGCCAGATGAATTAAATCTAAGCGCCGAAAGTTGGCGACCACACATGCCATCCATAGACATCTGGCTCGATGTAGAGGACAGGGCTATTCACTATGTTAGCAACATAATCCCAACACTTGACTGGAGTGGGGGGAGACTTGGAGTTCGACTTATATTTGAGCCAAAGAGCGTGCAGGAGTTGTATAAAGCATTTAAGACAGCGTTTGACGCCGCACAAGAGACGGCGAAATCACAAGGAAACGGCATAGCATTAAAGTTATGGCCGCAGTCAATGCGCGAATTTCTGAATAAGAAGTTATATGACTATTTTTCTGTAAGAGCATATATTCTTGACCCCGCAAAGGCGGCGGACAAGCAACCGCAGAATCTGCCCGCGAATTCAGAGCCTCTTGAAGGCGACCCATTTAAGGGACTGTTTAAGATTGACATAATTGCTGCTCAAAGAGGTTTCTCTGACCCACATGCAGCAGAAGCAAACGCAGACAATGACCGCAGGCTGTCTGCGCAATTAAGGAAGTACTTTGAAAAGCACCTAAACCCATCGGAACTGCCGGACACCAACGATCTTAACGCATTAGAAGCAATTGAAATAGCTAGAACAGCGTTCGATGCAAGACTGAAAGAGAGTTTCAGAGCCTCAATTAGTGAATTAGAAAGCCTAAATTATCCTGGCTTCAGTGATCCTAAAATACAGATTTCTAGCAGAGTGAATCCCTTGGAAGGGCTTGATCATGATGCAGCGGTCCAATTCAACGTCATCAGAGATGAATGCAATCCAGATGACATTTCGTTATGCCTGCCTGAGAAGTACAATGGCCTAGGGTACCAGAATTTGATATCAATGATCTTCAATTTGATTCGCTTTCGTGATGAATGGATGCGTGTTGGTAAAGCAGGAAAACGGAGTGAAGCCACTGAAGAATTTATTGAGCCACTACACATAGTTCTAATCGAAGAACCGGAAGCACATCTTCATGCTCAAGTTCAGCAAGTGTTTATCAAGAAGGCTTATGACGTTTTGAGGAATCACTCAGAGCTTGGCGAGAAAACACAATTTACGACGCAATTAATCATAAGCACGCACTCCAGCCATATTGCTCATGAAATTGATTTTGTAAGTCTCCGATACTTCAAAAGAATACCCGCAATTGCGACCAACCCAGTTCCATGTGCAGAAGTAGTAAATCTATCAAATACGTTTGGTAATCAGTCGGATACGGCTAAGTTTGCCGCTCGCTACCTGAAGACAACACACTGCGATTTGTTCTTTGCAGATGCGGCTATTCTAGTGGAAGGGCCAGCAGAACGGATGCTTGTCCCGCACTTCATTCGCAGCAAATTCCCTGAACTGGATCGTAGTTATATTTCATTATTGGAAATCGGCGGGAGCCATGCACATCGACTCAGATTTCTAATTGAAACGCTTGGTCTTTTGACGCTTGTGATCACGGATTTGGATTCTATCGAGAAAGATTCGACCGGCAAAGTCCCGCCCAAAAAAGGAAAAGAGTATAGAACTGGCAATGACACGATAAAGTCATGGGTACCAGAAAAGACAGGACTTGATGATGTCTTGGCTGTACAGTATGGAGACAAAGTCAAAAATGGGTACATCAGAGTCGCTTATCAATACGAAATTGAAGTCGATTATTTTGGTAAGCTAACAATAGCAATCCCCTACACTTTTGAAGACGCCTTAGTTTTGAGCAACATTAACCTGTTTAGAGGCAAGACATCAGCTACGGGTCTAATTAAGAAAATGGCTGAAGCAGTAAGCAAAGCAAATAGTGATGAGGCATGTCAAGCAATGTTTGAAGCGCTTGGCACAAACAGTAAAAAAGCCGAGATGGCCTTAGAATTGCTTTTCAGCACTGAACCAAGTGAACTAGAGCCACCAAAATACATCAAAGAAGGATTGGAGTGGCTTGAGATTCAGTTAACAAGCAAGCAGAAAGAGTATATTTTGAAAAATGAAGATAGTGGAGAGGAGCATGACTGATAATGTAAGCTCTATTTCGGTAGAAGATAAAATCTATGGCTGTATTGATTTGGATAATCCGAAAAGTTTTTTCCTCGTCGCGGGAGCGGGTAGCGGCAAAACGAGAAGTCTGGTTGAGGCATTAAAGCGGTTCCGCGCTGAGAAAATAATGCGGCTGAGACGCAGTGGGCAACAAATAGCGGTTATAACATATACAAATGCAGCATGCGACGAGATTAAGAGTCGGCTTGAATTTGATCCAGCGTTTCATATTTCCACTATTCATAGTTTTGCGTGGGGTCTTATAAAGCCTTATACAAACGATATTAAGGCATGGCTAAAGAACTCTCTTGAAACAGAGATTAAAGAGCTCAACGACCTACAGAGCAAAGCAAGAAACACGAACACAAAAACATACATTGACAGAGCTAGTAAAATCGAGTCAAAAGCCAAGAGAATCAAATCTTTAGAGACGATCCGAAAATTTAGCTACAATCCAAATGGTGAAAATACCGGCAAAGATTCTCTAAACCATTCGGAGGTAATTAGTGTTGCCGCAAGTTTCATTATGACACGAGACCTCATGCAGAGCATTCTCGTACGCAAGTATCCCATATTGCTCATTGATGAAAGTCAAGACACGAAAAAGGAGCTCATAGATGCATTTTTCGAACTTCAAAAAAAACAAGCCTCGTGTTTTACCCTCGGCATGTTCGGCGATACTATGCAGCGAATCTATATGGATGGAAAACTGGACTTGGGCCAAAACATTCCTGACACGTGGGCCAAACCGGTTAAACCTATTAACCATAGGTCACCGAAGCGTGTGATTACTCTTATAAATAAGATTCGGGCCGGCGATGATGGTCAGACACAAACGGGAAGTAAGGATGAGATTGGTGTTGTTCGGCTATTCATTGTGGACACAGCGAGCGCGGCGGACAGAGCTATAATCGAATCGAGAGTCTCTTCACAAATGGCACTAATGTGTAATGACGATAAATGGAATGATTCGCAGTGTGAAGTGAAAGTGCTGACTCTTGAACATCACATGGCAGCTGAAAGAGGAGGGTTTTCAGATTTCTTCGAGCCATTGTACTCAGTGGATAAACTAAAAACTGGTCTTCTGGATGGTACTCTAACCGGAGTATCTTTCTTCGCCAATCAAATACTCCCGCTGACTAAAGCGATGCAATCAGATGACCATTTTGCTGCAGCTAGAATAGTCCAAAAGAACTCTGCTTTAATTAGAAAAGAAGTTTTGCATGGCAGCCCTAGTCCTGTAGAAGAACTCAAAAAGGCCAACGACGCTGCAAAAGCGTTATTTGCACTCTGGCACAGCGGAATCCCATCATTGAACGATGTTTTGAAAGAAGTTTTTCGTAGCGGTATATTTCAAGTGCCGGACGTGTTAATTCCTATCGCGGAAAGATTATGTGAGAAATCAGGTATCTCTTTTGAAGAGTCAGTTGATGCAGGCGAAAAAGACATTATCATCGATGCCTGGGACCAAGCTCTCAAATGCTCGTTCAGCAAATTTGAGGAATACGTTCGGTACATAGCTGATAAATCCCGATTTGGCACTCATCAAGGTATAAAGGGACTGGAGTTTCCTCGTGTCATGGTGATTCTAGATGATGAGGAAGCAAGAGGTTTTCTTTTCAGTTATGAAAAGTTGTTTGGAGCCAAAGGACCTTCGGAAACGGACATTAAAAATGAGAAAGAAGGGAAAGAAACCAGCATAGAGCGAACTCGGCGTCTTTTTTATGTGACGTGCAGCAGAGCTCAAGAGAGTCTGGCGATAGTTGCATATACTAAAGATCCTTTGGCGGTGAGAAATTACGCCCTTTCGCAAAACTGGTTTGATGAAAATGAAATCATCTCTTTGTGAGTGATAGCAGGGAAGGAGATCAGCACGTTCGCGATGATGGATGATATGTGGGTGACGGATCACAAGAATGCGGTTTGTCTAGCGAAGGCGCTGCGACAATAAGTGAATACACCCCCTCCCGGCTGCGCCGTACTCCCCCTTTGGATTGACGATTGACGAAGGACCATGGACGACGACTTGGGGCAGACAAATGACCACTCCATAACTGTCGCGACTCTGGGAAAGCGGGTACAGGTACAACCTGCCCCGATGGGCAGAATGTACCAGTCCCCGTTTTCGTTTCTTCCTCGCGCAGCGAGGAAGAAACAGAGAGAGAGAGAGAGAGAGAGAGTGTGTGTGTGTGTGTGATTCCTACCGGAGGTTTACACCTCCGGCTAAGTAACTTTCGAGCCTTCGGCTCTGATAGTCGATAGTCGTGAGTCGATAGTCGTGAGCCTTTCGAATGATTAGTGATTGTTGACGAAGGACGATTGAGATTTCCTATTGCCCATTTTCAATTTCCCATTTCCAATTGCTTAGGTCAGCGGGAGCAAGATAGAAAAAAGCAGAGTCACCACAAGACCTATCAGCGCTAAAAGGCTGACCGTTGGGGTCCAGGTTTTGAGGGTTTCAATCTCGGAGAGGCCGGACATCTTGACCAGGACGGCGGCGGCGATGAGGGCCAGGAAGGCGTTCATGCGGAGGGCGATGATGAAGGTCAGGACGACAGCGATGCCAATGGTCAGGATGATGAGCGGCGGTATCTGCAAGTCTGATCCTCGGGACTTAAACGGGCAAATCTGTGCCCGACAATGGCGATAAAAATAACACCGCCAAACACGCACGTCAAACAAAAAAAGAGATTTCGGGGTTATTTGGTCTTTATCATCGCAAGTACAAGGTGTACGGGGGCTTACATTATAGGACGAAGGCATACAGACCCGCTTATCAGTAGTGATAAGCTAATCGGCGCAAATCAATGAACTTTTTGCTGGTAAAAGAAGCGTGATTATTGTATAGTAATGGCGGTTTCATTTCTTGGGGATGTGTGAGGAAAGCATTCTGATTTCGGACAGGTCAGGACTTTTTGCGGTCAGAAGGTCCGCTCGGAAAGCGCTGCAGTAGTTTAGCTATTGCTTAACCGCGCTGGACGAACCATCTTGACAACGGTTTTGAATCCGAGGTCGGATTTGGTCATATACAGCTTGTTTTAGAGCATATTCAACAAGAAACGGGGTAGAAAAAATGGGTATGTGGAAGATGGCACACCAGGCGATGGCCTGCCTTACGGCTTTCCTGGTGGTAAACGCTCCGCTTTGGGCGCTCAACAGCAGCGATGTCACCAGCACACAGAACGCAATCCTGAACGGCAGTGCGCCGGCGAACACGGTATCGTACAACATCAACGGGCGCGGTATTATCGAATGGTCGCATTTGAACGCGGACATCGCCGACGCCATCAATACGCTTGAGTTCACGGGTCCCAACGGCTTTGCGGTGCTTAACCGCGTGGCGACGATGGTAAACTTCAACGGACACCTGAAAGGCAACGGCGGGCAGGTGTTTATCGTCAGTCCTTACGGGGTCAATATCGGCGGGGACGCGACGATCAGCGCGGCGCGGTTTATCGCGTCGGGGCTGAATATTTCCAATAGCGATTTTCTGGCGGGCAATGAGCGGTTTGCGCCGTTCATGGTAGGCGACGTGAAGCTGATCGGAACGGTGAGCAACCTGGGCAAGATCGGCTATAACGCCGACGGGACGCCCAACCCGGTGCATGACGCGGCGCTGCTGGGCAAGGACGTGCTGAACAAGGGGGCGATCCTGGCCGACGGCGGGCTGGTGGTGCTGGCGACAGGCGACCAGATCGTGCTGGCGACGGCGGGCAGCGATATTACCGTTGCGCTGGATGTGACGCCGGCGGCGGGCGGGACGTACAATGTGGTCAACGACGCGGCCGGGCGCATCGAGAACCCCGGCGGGACGATCGTGATGGCGGCGGGCGATACATTTGCGCAGGCGATGGTGCACGGGCCGGCGACGACGAAATACAAGAACAACACGTACAGCGTGAACCAGAAGGGCTACCTGCAGGCAGGGGTTGTTGAGCTTGCGGCAGCCAACGAGGCGGCGACGCGGAGCAGCAGCACGACCCTGGCCGGAAGTGCGATCAGCGTCGGGGCCGGCAAGGTGCGGCTGGAGAATACGCTCAATAGCGGCGGGACGCTGACCATTGATGCGGACTATGCCGTGAACGCGCTGGATGGGATCGCCAGCAAGGGGCCAATGAGCATTAAAGCCAATACCGTGCAGGTGATGGGGGACGTGAGTTCGCAATCGACGGCAGCGATCGAGGCAGCGACGTTCGTTTCGCGCGGCGACGTATCCAGCGAGGATGAACTGCTGCTGATGGCTGAGACGACGCTGTGGGGCGATGGCGACCAGAGCATCCGTTCAAATGATACCGTGCGGAGCAGCAAGAGCATTTCGAAGATCACGGCGGGCAACGTTTATATCTCGGCCGAGCAGGATGTGCAGCTTGACGGCGATGTTTCTGCCGTCGAGGGCGGCGTCTCGGTGATCGCAGAAAACGGCAAGATCCATAGCGGTGAGTCGGATGCGCTGAACGTGGGCATCCGCGGCTATAGCAATGACGTGACGAACGATATCGGTGTTGAACTGCCGGCGGGCGAGGGCAAGGCGGCAATCGTGCTGCTGAGCAAAGAGCCGCTGGAGCTTGGCCCGGAGGCATCACTGCGTGCGGATGGATTTTACCTGTCGAGCGAGGATGACGCGACCAATGGCGTTGACGACCGGCCGGGAATGACGTGGCTGCAAGATGACGTCACGTCCATCGGCGGGTGGGAGCGCGATGAGGGAATCGCCAGCGATGTGGCGATCTACGCGGGCAGCCAAACGGGCGACGTGCACGTGAACACGGTTCACATCCAGACAGCACAGGCCGGACAGGCCGAGCCTGTGGGCGAAGTGGATACGCTCTACTCGGGCCCGGCGACGGTGGTGTTCGATTCTTATCACTCGGTAACGATGCCGGCGATCGAGACGATCATGGGTTCGCGCGGAACAGAGGGCGGTGCGGATAATTTCCGCGGATTTCGGCTGGAGGTCGATTCGCGGGTGACGGAATGGCTGTACCAGGCGGTGGACAACGGCACGCTGCCTTACGCGTATGACCCGGCGGCGGTCGAGGCGATGCTGGAGCAGGATTACGTGCTTCGCGGGGCCGGGCTGGCCAATGGGGCCATTACGGATGGGCGGGCGTGGGTGCTGGAGAACCCGCCGGTGGCGCCGGCCGTGGCGCTTGCGGATCTGGAGCTGCCGGAACTGAAGGGCTGCCCGGTCGAGCTGGATACGGCGGCCAATGAGCTGGCGATCAATACGGATGATCTGCAGATCTTGATCGGCAAGTCGCTGGCGACGAACCCGAACCTGCAGCCGTGCCAGGCGTGCCAGCGTTTGCTGGTGTCGGCCGATGCGCTGCGTGACCGGGACGGGGTGCGGGTGGCGGCGATCCAGGAGATCTTCAGCACGCTAGCGCCGATCGATGCGCCGTTCACGCCGGAAGTGCAGGCGTCGGTGGCGGCGGCGATGGCGGAGATGGCGCAAAGCGATCCGCAGTATGCGCTGGCGTCCGACTTTATCGATGCCTTTGCGGACTACGTGGCGGTCATCAACCGCGACCTGAAGGTGCCGGTCGGGGACCCGGTGATCTATACCCTCAATAAATATGGCGAATCCCTATTGAACAGTTCGAATACGAATATTGTTTCATACCTGATCGCACGAACGGAGGTCAGCGGGGAAGTGGTGGTTGAACCAGAGACACTGTAATCTATTCAGGAGTGTGATGATGAGCAGAACAATGGTATTGGTGATGGGTTTGATGCTGGCGGCGGCAAACGCGCCGGCGATTATCGCAGTTGACATGTATGATGCGCCGCTGGTGCAGGACGCGTACGTGGACAGTGTGCTGACAGGCACGACGTTTGACAGCGACACGTTGCAGGCGCGCGGGTTTGGGACCGCCTCATTCCCGGGGTCGGGGGTTAACTCGGTGCAGCAGACGTTCCTAATGTTCGATGTTTCGTGGCTGGCGGACAAGACGATCATTTCGGCGGAGTTTGGGGTCTATCTGAATGACTACTCGGAACTGTATTTCCCGCCGAGTTTGCGCCTGTGGCACGTCGATGACGGCTGGACGGAGACGGAATTGACGTGGAACAACAGCCGCACGCTGGCGACGGGACGAACGGCCATGACCGCCGACCCGGAGCAGGTCGATGCGCTGGATCAGTATTATGTGTGGGACGTGTGGCAGATGTTCAACATGGCGGATCTGGCGGATGGGTTTGTCAGCTATATGCTGACGGTCGAGGACGAGACCCGCGACAATTATGCGTATTTCAACAGCGGCCAGAGCGGCGCGTTTATCCCGTACCTGCACATTGAATACATTCCCGAGCCGGCGACGCTGACGCTGCTGTGCCTGGGCGGCCTTGCGGCACTGCGAAGAAGCCGCTAGAGGCAACCTGGCTTTTTTGCTTGGAGAAACGGACAAACAGTTATACGAGGCTCGCGCAAGTACTTGTCTCGCAAGAGCTTATCAATATAGGTCGGAATGTCATCCATTGCGGTAGCGAACTGAGCGCGAATTGTAGACCTAATAATTCTTTAAGATTTGTAAAATTTGTAACGTTTCTGGTAAAAATTGCTTGAACTCATATAGCATATATGCGATATTATAGAAAGGAGTTAGGTTTGAAGGAGCATGGATGCCTGCAACCGACATCATAATTTATCAAGAAAAAGAATGTGAAGTTCCTCTCATAAAATGGCTCGATGAACAACCTGAAAAGGTACGAATAGCCATGTTTGCCAGATGAGTAAAAAAACAAAAAAGACAAAAAGTGCCATAGAAATCATTCATCATCGCTATATCAAAGGAGATAAAGGACTGCTTGAGGCCATAGCCGATGAAAAAGAAAAATTAAACATCGCAGCACAGATCCATGAAATGCGTACAAAGGAAGGCTTAAGCCAAAACGACCTCGCAGAGAGAATGGGTACAACACAATCCGTGATCAGCCGATTGGAAAGTACTGATTATAGATGCGAGAACCTTAGCACATTACAGAAAATAGCGTCAGTTCTACATTGCAGACTCGAAGTCAAGTTTGTTCCTGATACAGACCCGATGTTGTATTAGCTAAATTATTCTTTGTCTAGGTCATCAAATAGGGGTTTGCGGCGGCAATGCCCTATTTATCAAACCCTGAAAATTTCTCCAATTCGGAGAAGCCCTCATCAACGTCACAACAGACGTTATATGTTCTCTTAGCTTTGGATGGCCAACATCTTCCGTTAGCCATTGATGATGTTTGTTCTTCCGTCTACCGGCTTCATCCCTTGGGTTCAATTTTTGTAACTGATTCAATATGTTAGGTTCAAGGCGCCTATACACTAGGTCATTTGTGATCTTGACACCCACTCAAAATGTTTAACGCCCAAAAGTGGTCCAAGTACAAGATCCTGGGCATGTCCACACAGTAAGAATATTGATAAAAGTGCTTCCATCGTGGATTGGGGTGGGGTGCCTGCTGAAGATGATCAAGCAAACTGGATATACCAGGTGTTATCGGATTGGCTGGGGCTGACTGCCTGGGATTTGTATAGCGACAAACAAAAAATTCGCTCTGAGCAACACGTCAAAGAGACAATCGGCCAGGGAACATATACAAAAGCGCTCCGGCGGGTGCAATGGCTGTCTGAATCAACGCCGCAACGCGAAGATAAAATCCGTGAACTGATCTCCGTTATTGGTACACACCTGATCGGACCTGCCAACCATTTTGGGGCCGAATTCGCCGAGGAGTTTCACTTAAATCAGCAATTGTTCATCTGGCAGAATATAGCAAGTTGGATTACTCACTGGAGAGAACTGCACCCGAACCACACCGCGCAAGAAGAAGAGGCGGCCTATTCAGGGTTCATAAGCATCATACTCCATTTGGGTGACGTCGATGGACATCTCAAGGACATTGCCGAAGGTCATATTTAGTCGTCCCTGGAAAAAGTGTGGTTTGCGATGGAATCTCGCTGTGAACACCGGGTGCGATTATTCCCTCTAAATTCCAATAAATTGGTTGACTGTGCGTGTATTTTTGCGTAAGTTAATTACCAAAATACGTACCAAGTGGTCTTATACTTGAATAGGTGCGGGCAAGACGCCCGCGCTGCCAATTTGAAAGCGAGGGTTTTATGGATTTGAAGCAGTACGAGGTATGGTTCGCCACGGGTACTCAGCATCTCTACGGGCCCGAAACGCTCAAGCAAGTCGCCGACGATTCCAAAAAGATCGCCGATGCGCTGGATAAGTCCAAGGCGATCCCGTGCAAAGTGGTTTTTAAGCCGGTATTGAAGACGCCGGACGAGATCACGCAGCTCCTGTCGGCGGCCAACACCGCCCCCAACTGCATCGGCCTGATCACCTGGATGCACACGTTCAGCCCGGCCAAGATGTGGATCGCCGGACTATCCGCCCTGCAGAAGCCCTTCCTCCACCTGCACACGCAGTTCAACCGCGATATCCCGTGGGACAAGATCGACATGGATTTCATGAACCTCAACCAATCCGCCCACGGCTGCCGCGAGTTCGGTTTCATCTGCACGCGGCTCCGCAAGAACCGCAAGGTCGTCGTCGGCCACTGGGAAGACAAGGAAGTGCAGCAGCGCATCGGCGTATGGATGCGCGCCGCCGCCGGCTGGGCCGAGATGAAGAGCCTCAAGGTCTGCCGCTTTGGCGATAACATGCGAGAGGTGGCCGTCACCGAAGGCGACAAGGTCGAGGCCCAGAAGAAGTTCGGCATGTCCATCAACGGTTACGGCGTCGGCGACCTGGTCGCGGTCATCAACAAGGTCAAAGACAGCGAGATCGACAAGCTCGTTGAGGAATACAAGAAGGCCTACGTTTTCAAGGTCGGCAAAGAACAAATGGATTCGATCCGCGAATCGGCCCGCATCGAGGCCGGCATGCGGGCGTTCCTGGAGAAAGGCGGCTTCAAGGCCTTTACCACGACCTTTGAGGACCTGCACGGCATCAAGCAGCTTCCCGGCCTGGCGGTGCAGCGGCTGATGGCCGATGGGTACGGCTTCGGCGCTGAAGGCGACTGGAAGACGTCCGCGCTGGTCCGCGCGATGAAGGTCATGGCCAGCGGCCTCAAGGGCGGCACCTCGTTCATGGAAGACTACACCTATCACCTCGATCCCAAGGGCATGAAGGTCCTGGGCGCGCACATGCTGGAGGTCTGTTCCTCGATCTCCGACGGCAAGCCGAAGCTTGAGGTCCATCCGCTGGGCATCGGCGGCAAGGCCGACCCCGTCCGCGTGGTATTCAGTGTGCCCGAAGGCGACGGCCTCAATGCCTCGCTCATCGACCTGGGCAACCGCTTCCGCCTGATCGTCAACACGGTCGATGTCGTCAAACCAGACGCGGACCTGCCGAACCTGCCGGTGGCACGGGCGGTCTGGGTTCCCAAGCCCAGCCTGAAGATCGGCGCCGGCGCCTGGATCTATGCCGGCGGAGCCCACCACACGAGCTTTTCGATGGCGATCACGAAGGAGTACATGGAAGACTTCGCCGAGATGGCCGACATCGAATGCGTCCTGATCGACGAGAACACGCAAATCAGCGAGTTCAAGAAGGAACTTCGCTTTAACGAAGTCTATTACGCCATGGCCAAAGGCCTGTGATGTCTTGAGTTGTGAGTCGTGAGTCGTAGGTCCCAAGACCCTGTTTAATACCAGGGTCTTTTTTTTTAATGCGTATTGGACATCAAATCCGTATAATACAGCAGAAGTCAAACTTAGCGAAAACAAGGTCCACAACTTGAGGAAAGTTATAATGAAACGCGTTTATCTGTTGATCGCTGTCGCCCCGATGGTTTTTTCTTGCATGCAGGCGAAGGCCGCCCAAAATCTTCCGGCGGAACCCAACAGCGGTCAAACTCAGCAGGAGATCAAAGTCACACTGCCGCCGGGGATCGGCGACAAGGCCGCGCCGCTGGATGGCTTGACCTGGATCAAGGGCAAACCCGTCAAGATCGAGCCCGGCAAGGTTTATCTGATCGAATTCTGGGCGACGTGGTGTCCGCCCTGCAAGGAGGCCATCCCGCATCTTAGCGAGCTGCAGGTGATGTACACGGGCAAGGCCGCGATCATCGGCATTTCCACCGAACCGGTCGAGACCGTCAAGCCGTTTGTCGAGAGCATGGGCGACCAGATGGACTACCATGTCGCCGCCGACCCCGAGGGTAAGGTCATCAGGAATTACTCGCAGGCCTACAACATGCAGACCATTCCGCACGGTTTTATCGTGGACGCCCAGGGCAAGATCGCCTGGTATGGTCATCCGCAGGAAGGCATGGACATGGTGCTCGCGCAGGTTGTCGCCGGCACCTTCGATCCGGTGGCCTTTGCCCGGCAGAAGGCCGAGGCCGAGGCCCTCAATGCCCAGCTTTCCAATTGGTACGTGCAGTACTTTGAAAAAATGCAATCCGGCGAAAGCGGCCCCGAAGCCGAACAGATCGCCAATTCATTCATTGAAAAGGCTCATCCCGATGCCTTGCTGGCGTTCACCTGGAACAACCTGATCAAATTCAAAACAAATGAAAACGCCAGGAAGATCGCTCTGAAGGCCGCCGAAAAGGCGAACCTCTTGACTAACGGCGTCGAGCCGGTGGTCCTGGATACGTACGCCACGGCATTATTCGAGAACGGCAAGCTCAACGAGGCGATCACCGCCGAACAGAAGGCGCTTCAGTTATCGCAAATGAATCCGCGGATGGCCGAGATGTTCAAGCAGCGCCTCATGGAATTCAAAACCCAGGGCTTTAAGAAGCAGTGACCGAGCCGGAACAGTCAGAACATCTTGCGTTTTGCAGCGCGATTTGCTGCGTACAAAGGCGACGCAAAAAGGGTGTAACAAAAAAAAGTGGCGCCAGACTTGCGGATAGGATATAACCGTTTTCAAATACTCATTTTTGAAAGGGATTATATTATGCAAAGCGACAGCGAATGGATTGAAGACGCCGTAAAAAGATTCCGGCAAGGCTG
>JAJFTK010000117.1 GCA_021372945.1 Planctomycetaceae bacterium
TACTTCTCCTGACAAGTGAAGGTGAATTATCACTGCAGGATAATGGCCAGCTCAAATCGATAACAGATGTTTTCCGTTGTAACATCATATAATTAAAATAGTTATGTTAAAATAGTCTCAAGTTAATGGGACAGTACTGAACTGATATTGGATTCTTCAATTTACCAGCAATCCTCTGTACCCCTGGGCGATCCTGAAATATGCGAGAAGTACTTTGCATGTTATCCGGTGCGCCAATTGGATGCCGAGGTGCTGGCGGATGCGATCTGCACGATCACCGGCTCTACGGAGGAGTACTCCAGTGCGGTACCCGAGCCGTTCACTTTTATTCCCGCGCAAAATCGTTCCATCGAGTTGGCCGACGGCAGTATTACAAGCCAGTTTTTGGAGATGTTTGGCAGACCTTCGCGAGATACGGGACTGCTTTGCGAACGCGACAATGAACCCTCGGCCGCGCAGCGAAGAGAATTGCTCAATTCGACCCACATTCAGGGCAAGCTTGAAAAGAATACGCGGTTGAACAACTGGATGCGAAACGCCAGGAACCGACCCGCCGAACTGGCAAAGATCGTTTATTTAAACGTTCTGTCAAGGTACCCAACGGAATCGGAATTGGAGGCTATTGCTGAATACCGAAAGACGACCCGACTGAATATGCGGCAGACGGCCGTTGATCTGACCTGGGCATTGGTGAATTCCAAAGAATTCTTGTATAAACATTAGCGAATGAAATCCCGCACTATTCTTATGAAAAACGGTGATGCGATAACTTCGATGACTCGACGCCAGATTTTAAAAATGGGCCTTGCCGCTTCCGGCATGGCCCTGATCGACCCGGCACGACTCAGGGGGCAGGAACTGCCGCTAAAAGCCCGTGCCAAGGCCGTGATCCAGATTTGGATGTGGGGCGGCCCCTCGCACCTGGATACGTTCGATCCGAAACCTGACGCCGGTCAGGATTATTGCGGCCCTCTCAAGAACCCCATCAGCACCAATATCGACGGTATCCGCATCTGTGAATTGCTGCCGCGTCTGGCTAAGCTGGCTGACAAATACTCCATTATACGTTCCATGACACATGGCAATAATGCCCATGAAACCGCCGCGTATCTTGTCCAGACGGGACATGAGCCAGGAAGGCTCGTTTATCCCTCCATGGGTGCTCTGGTGTCACTCTTCAAAGGATACAAGCAGGGCTACAAGGGAACGGTTCCTCCTTATATCGTCTTGACGCGCGCACAGGGCCGCTTCTCGGAAGCGGGTTTCCTTGGGCCCGCCTATAAGCCGTTTTGCACCGGCGGCGACCCTGCTAAAAACCCTTTCGCCGTCGAAGGTATCGTCGCGGAGGGTATTTCAGAGCAGCGGCAGTTGGCGCGCAGGGAACTGCTCGGTTCGCTGGATGCGCTGGGCCGTGCGATGCCCGGCAATGCGCATTTTGCCAAGTTCGATCAATGCCAGCAGGAAGCCTATGAAATGATGCTGGGCCAAGCCAAACAGCTCTTCGATCTTTCAACCGAGCAGGACAGCGTCCGCGACCTCTATGGCCGCAATAGCTTCGGTCAGTCCTGCCTGATGGCGCGCCGTCTCGTCGAACGCGGGGTGCCCTATGTGACAATCAATTACAGCGGGTGGGACACACATAAGCAGCATTTTGAGACCATGCGGCGGCGACTTCCCGAAATGGATGCCGGCTTTGCCGCGCTGCTGCAGGACCTTTCCGATCGCGGCCTGCTGGACAGCACGGTCATCTGGTGGTCCGGCGAATTCGGCCGTACTCCCCGAATCCAGTGGGAATCGCCCTGGAACGGCGGACGCGGCCACTACGGCAAGTGCTTCTGCGCGGTCGTTGCCGGCGGGGGGTTCAAAGGCGGCCGCGTCGTTGGACGATCGGACGAAAAGGGATTGGAGCCCGCTGAACGACCAGTCAAACCGAATCAGTTGCTGGCAAGTATCTGCACGCTTTTGGGAATCGACCCGAACGCTGCTTTATCCGCAGGGAAGGACCTGAAGGTGATGCCGCTTGCGGAAAAGGAGGATCTGCTCACGGAGATCATGCAGCCTCGATGAAAGCGTTAGATAGACAATATATTATAAAGTTTCTTGCCATTTGGGTGAATGTGGCTTCGGTCGCCTTTTGTGCCGAAGCGCAGCCGTATATTGGCTACGCCTATCCGGCGGGCGGCCGGCAGGGCACCGAAGTGTTTGTGACGGTTGCCGGTCAATTCCTTCGGACGTCGCGTCAGGTCCATATTTCCGGCCAAGGCGTCCACGCGACCATTATTGAACATTATCCTCCCATCGTGAATTTGCAGAAGGAACAGCGGGATTGGATTATTGATCGCATCAAAGAGGCCGCGGACCTTAGGCGCCATCAGGATCCGGCTGACAAGACAACGGATCCGAACGCGTTCGCATCAAAAAAGAAACCTGAAAAGTTATCAGCGGGCATGAGAGTTCCGGACCATCCTTTGCTTTACGGTCTGGAGAAGCGGAGCCTGCGCGAACTGGCGCACATTCAATCCGTACTGCTCAGGCCCAGGCAGAAGATCCAGCCCAATCGCCAGATCGGCGAACTGGTTTTAATAAAACTCATGATCGATCCGGGCGCGCAGCCGGGCCCTCGCGATCTGCGCATTGTCACTGCCGCGGGCCTCACCAACCCGATCGCGATACAGATCGGGACATTCAGCGAATCTCTTGAGCTTGAACCGAACGATACAGAGGCTTATCCGGATCAGGTCCTCAAATTTTCCGAATTGCCGAAAGAAAAATCGCTGCAGCTTCCCGTGACTGTCAACGGACAAATACTGCCGCGCGATGTTGATCGCTTTCGCTTTCATGCGCAGGCCGGCGAAAAGCTGGTTATTCAAACATCGGCCCGCAGCCTGATCCCTTATCTTGCCGATGCGGTCCCGGGCTGGTTTCAGGCTGTGGCCGCCTTGTATGATGCCGCGGGGAAAGAGATCGCCTTCGCGGATGACTATCACTTCGATCCCGATCCGGTTCTGTACTATGAGATCGCCAGGACGGGCGACTACGAACTGATGATCCATGACGCCGTTTATCGCGGTCTAGAAGATTTTGTCTATCGCGTCTCCATCGGCCAAATGCCCTTTATTACGGAGATGTTCCCCCTGGGCGGCAAGCTGGGCCAAAACACGAATGCGTCTGTAAAGGGATGGAATTTGCCCGCGGACTCGTTATCGCTGGATACATCGGGCCAAATACCCGGCATCCGCAAGGCTGTACTGCAAAAGGACGGGATGGTTTCGAATGCCATGCAGTATGAGGCGGCTGCGTCGCCCCAGGTTACTGAAGCAGACACTCATAATACGCTGCAGACGGCTCAGTCCGTCTCTGTCCCCTCGATCGTGGATGGTAAGATCAGCGCCGCCGGTCAGTCGGATATTTACAGGTTCCAGGGAAAGAAAGGGGAAGCGATCGCAGTCACGATGATGGCGCGCCGGTTAAGCTCGCCTCTCGATTCGCTGGTGCGGGTGATGGATGCAGCCGGCATGGTCATTGGCTGGAACGATGATCACTCCGTTAAAGACAAGCAGTTTCTCTTTCAGGATACGGATGGATTGTTGACGCATCACGCCGATTCTATCCTGTCAGTGGATCTTCCATGCGATGGCTCCTATTTTGTAGAGGTCACGGACTCTCAGGGCCATGGCGGTTCGGATTTCGCTTATCGGCTGCATATCGAACCGCGTACGGCGGATTTTGCATTGCGCATCTGTCCTTCTGGTCTCAGTGCGCCGCCGGGCGTGATCGCGCCGTTTACCGTGCATGTCCTGCCTGAAAACGGGTTCAATGCGGACATCGAAATGCATGTAAAGAATACGGCAGGCGGATTCGAACTGCTGGGGGGTGTCATCCCGGCCGGCAAGGACTCGATTCGCATGGCCGTGCGGGTGCCTGCCGGCGCTTCCGGCAAGACACTGTCGCTCGAACTCGAAGGCACTGCGAAGATCAAAGACCGTCTCATCACGCGCCAGGCCTTCGGCGCCGACGACAAAATGCAGGCCTTCCTTTATCGCCATCTTGTGCCCTCGCAGGAGGTGGTGGTTGCCGGCCTCGATACCGCGCGGCCTTTTCCGCATATAGAGCTTTCTGAAACCGAGACCCTTGAAATTGCGCAGGGTTCGTCGGGTCAACTTGTCTTAAAAACCCCCGCGCGTCTGTTCTTAAAGGAGGCCAGCTTTGGATTACAGGAGCCCCCTGAAGGATTCGCTTTGCGGGACATCACGCCCGTGCCGCAAGGATTGCGATTGTCCATTAAAGTGGATCAGAAAGTTGAAGTTGGACGCGTCGAAAATCTGGTCCTTGAGGTGAGTAAGCCGCGGCCGGGCAATAATAAAGCGGCAAAACCTGCCGGCGGCGCTGGCCCCCGATTTTCCGCTGCCGTGGCCGTGATCCCTGTTCGCGTCACCAAGCCATCTCCGGCCGTGACTTGCGATACAGCATCCACCGGCATTTAAGAGAACTGCTCCGCAAATAGTTGCAACCCTCTTTTCCTGCTGACTTTTCGGCTCAGCCGCTTATGCTCTATCCATCAAAAGGATTTTCTTTAATGCTCGGGAGGGTCAGATGGGATTCGGTCTGCACTACATCGATGTCAGCATTATCGTTCTCTATTTCGTTTCATCGAGATTCTAAAAAACTTTTACAGGCGAGAGCCTGCGTTGCGTTACCCGCGCGGACATGTCCCGCCCTGCAAGCTGCGTTTTACATTGCCAACGAAATCGGCGACTTGCGATTTCATCGCGGCCGGATCGGTCAGGTTGCTCTCGATGAATTTGACAATGCGGGAGCCGATGATGACGCCGTCGGCGCCTGCGGCGGCGACCTCTTTTGCATGCTCGGGCGTGCTGATGCCGAAGCCTACGCAGACGGGCTTGTCGGTTAACGCTTTGAGCTTTTGAACGAGCGGTCTGACGGCATCGGAGAGGGCTGAGCGTTCGCCGGTGGTTCCCAGCAGCGAGACGGTGTAGATGAAGCCGGTGGTGCGGCAGGCAACTTCCTTGATGCGCTCCTCGGTCATATTGGGCGTAACCATGAAGACGGTTTCGAGGCCAGCCTTTTGGACGAGCGGGGCGATCTCATCGGCGTCGTCAATGGACAGGTCGGCAACAAGGACGCTGGTTCCGCCGGCGGCCTTGAAGTCAGTGAAGAATTTTTCCATACCGTACTGGATGAGCAGGTTGTAATACACGAGCAGCCCGATGGGGATGGGCCGATAAGCCGTAACGCGCTGAATGAAGGCAATGGCACGGGCGGGCGTCATGCCGGAAGCGAGGGCGCGGATGTCGGCCTTCTGGATGGTCGGGCCGTCGGCGACCGGGTCCGAGAAGGGGATGCCCAGTTCGAGCACATCCGCTCCGGCGTCAATGGCGGTCTTGACCAGTTCGAACGACGTTGTCTCGTCGGGGTCGCCGATGACAAAGAAGGGGATCAGAGCGGCACGGTGAAGAGTCTTGAAAAGGTTTTGATATACGGACATATTGTAAAATCCTAAATGCTAAACAAATTCAACATTCAAAACTCAAAACAGCGCAGGCTGGAAGCCTGCGTTACATTACTTTGTATATTGCTCGATGATGCCGACGTCTTTATCGCCGCGGCCTGAAAGGTTGATGACGGCGACTGTGTCTTTGGGCAGCTTGCCTTTCTGGGTCACGAGCCATGCCAGGGCATGCGAGCTTTCGAGCGCCGGCAGGATGCCTTCACAGCGCGTGAAAGTGTTGAAGACATCGACAACGTGCTTGTCGGTGACGGCGGTATATTGGGCGCGGCCGGAGTCTTTTAAATAGGAATGCTCAGGACCGACGCCGGGATAGTCCAGGCCGGCGGAGATGCATTCGGTTTCGCGGATCTGGCCGTTTTCATCCTGCAAGAGGTACGTGCGAGCGCCGTGGAGGATTCCGACCGAGCCGACGGTGAGCGTGGCACAGTGCTCATGCGTATTGAGACCCTTGCCGCCGCCTTCGACGCCGACGAGCCTGACGGACTTATCGTCGAGAAAGCCCGAGAAGATGCCGATGGCATTGGAGCCGCCGCCGACACAGGCGGTGACGATGTCGGGCAGACGACCGATCTGTTCGAGGCACTGCTGACGGGCCTCGCGACCGATGGGCGACTGAAAATGACGGACGATCATGGGGAACGGGTGCGGGCCGCCGGCAGTGCCGAACAGATAGAAGGTGTCATCAATGTGGGCCGTCCAATAGCGAAGCGCGTCGTTGATGGCATCCTTGAGGGTGCACGAGCCGCCGGTAACGCTGACGACCTCGGCGCCGCAGAGCTTCATCTTGTGCACATTGACGTTTTGGCGGGCAATGTCGATGGAGCCCATGAAGATCTTGGTTTCGAAGCCGAAGAGCGCACCGATCATCGCGGTAGCGAGGCCGTGCTGGCCGGCGCCGGTTTCGGCGATGATCTTCTTCTTGCCCATGTAGCGGGCCAGCAGTCCCTGCCCCAGTGCGTTGTTGACCTTGTGAGCGCCGCCGTGCAGGAGGTCCTCGCGCTTGACATAGACCTGGAATCCGACCAGTTCGCTGAAGCGCTTGGCGTGGTAGAGCGGCGTGGGGCGGCCAGCGTAGTTTCGGTACAACTCATCCAGTTCGGCCACAAACGCCGGGTCATCGCGGAAGCGTTCAAACCCTGCTTCAATATCCTCCAGTGCGGGAATCAGGACCTCGGGGACGTAGAAGCCGCCGAAGCTGCCGTATCTGCCTTTCAATTTCATAATAATCTCACTTTACAGTTATCCTTTTTGCCCCGCCATCTATGGGCGAGTGTATTTCCATCCGAGCATGGAGCGTGGGCGACATGGTGTGCCGCCTTGTGCATTCAGCAGGCTCGCATCGGGTCACTGACGTTCCCCCGCTCGTCATGTACGTTGTCTCACCTTCTGTCCTGTGTAGTCAAAGATAGTGTCGAAGAGACGTTTCATTTTTTTGTGATCCTTTTTGCCGGGACGCGACTCGATACCGCTGCAGATGTCGATGCCATAGGCGCCGGATTCAAGCGCCTTACTGACATTTTCGGGCGTGATGCCGCCGGCGATAAAAACGCGTCGCGGGAAATGTTTGATGAGGGACCAGTCGAACGTTTTGCCGGTGCCGCCATAAAGCGTGGAATCGTAGGCATCCAGAAGAAGGGCATACGTGGGATACTCCAGGGCCCGGCGGATCGAATCTTCGGACTGGACGCGAACGGCCTTGACGGTACGAATGTTCCAGTGTCTGAACTGGCGGCAGAAGTCCGGGGTTTCGTCGCCGTGGAACTGGACCCAATTGAACATGCCGGAGTTGGTCATGTGATGGATGTCGCGGAGCGGAACGTTGACGAACACGCCGGAGGTATCAACGAAGGCGGGCAGCTTGCGGATGATCTCCATCGCAGCGGCTGGCTCGATGTAACGCGGACTGCGGGCGTAGAAATTAAACCCGAGGATGTCGGCGCCCATGTCGATGGCAGCCTGGGCGTCCTCCATGTTGGTAATGCCGCAAACTTTAATTTTGACGTCAATCATTCTCTTCCATTTTCAAGGATGTTCATCTGCGCTTATTCCAGGGCAGACACGGAGGCCTGCCCCTGCGGTTATTCCATGGGCAAGATGCCCATGTTACGCGGCCTGGTGGTTGCTGATCTTTACCAGGGCATCGAGGCATTTGGCGGCGCTGCCGCTTGCGATGGAGTCGCGGGCCATTTCGATGCCTTCGGCGAAATTGTCGGCCAGTCCCGCGACCATGATGGCTGCGGCGGCATTCAGCAGAACGATGTCACGCTTGGCACCGGTTTCAATACCGTTCAGGATATCGCGAATGATGCCTGCGCCGGTCTGAGCGTCGCCGCCGCAAAGGTCGCTGAATTCCGCCAGCGGCAACCCGAACTGCACCGGGTCAAGTTCCTGCTGCCAGATCGCGCCATCCTGCAAATGGATGACCCTGGTCCTGCCCATGGTGCTGATCTCGTCGAGGCCGTTGCTGTGGACGACCATGGCACGCTTGAGACCAAGCGCCCTGAGCGTTTCGGCCATGCGCGGCATCAAGGATTCGTCCGAGATACCGAGGACCTGGGCCTGCGCGGCGGCCGGATTGGCCAAAGGCCCCAGTATATTGAAAGCGGTGCGAAAATCAAGGTTTTGTCGGATCGACTGGACAAATTTCAGCGCCGGGTGGAATGCAGGTGCGAACATGAAGCCGATATGGGCCTTTTCGATGCACTCGGCGACGCGGTCGGGCCCGGGAGCAACGTTGACGCCCAATGCGGTCAGGACGTCGGCGGAGCCGCACTTACTGGTGATGCCGCGGTTGCCGTGCTTGGCGATATAGACGCCCGCCCCGGCGGCCACGAACGCGGAGGCCGTGGAAATGTTGAAGGTCTTGAAGGCGGCGCCGCCTGTGCCGCAGGTATCGATCAGCGGGCTGACGCTGACCGAGACGCGGACGGCATGGTCGCGCAACGAGGAGGCCAGGCCGGAAATTTCAGAGACGGAGGCCTTCTTGATACGCATGGCCGCCAGAAACGCGGCGATCTGGACGTCCGCGACGCTGCCTTCAAAGACCGTGTCCAGAAGAGCTTTGGATTGATCGAAGGTGAGGTCTTTGCCGTCTAAAAGGATTTCGAGGTACTTGGTGATCTTTGCCATAAGTGTTCTCCGCTGGTTAATTATGCAATTCTTGTTGAGCAATTTTGAGCATGTTTTCAATAATCTTGCCGCCGGCGGGGGTCAGGATGCTTTCAGGGTGGAACTGGACGGCGAAGACGGGCAGCGTTCTGTGTCGGACGGCCATGATGATGCCATCGAACGCGGCGGTCTTTTCAAGAGAGGCCGGCAGCGAGACGGGGCAGACGCACAGACTATGATAGCGGCCGGCCTGCATGGGGTTTTCCAGCCCCTCGAAGAGACCTTTGCCGTCATGGGTGATACGCGATGGTTTGCCGTGCATGACCTCGGGGGCGTGAATGATCTTGCCGCCGAAGCTTTGGACAATGGCCTGAAGGCCGAGGCAGACGCCGAAGATAGGCAGGCGGTTGCGGAAGTGGTCGATCGCGGCAAGGGTCACGCCCGCCGAATCCGGGTTGCCCGGACCCGGGGAGATGACCAGGAGGTCCGGACGGTCACGGTCAGCGGCCTGCTGAAGGATAGTCAGCGGGATATCGGCGCGATAGACTAGCGTGTCGCAGTTGCGCTTTGCAAATTCATCCACGAGATTGTACGTGAACGAGTCGAAATTATCGATGAAGAGGACCTTGTGTTTCATGGGGTGTTCCTTTGAGAGGGGGCGGCGTTTTCCGTTGGGCAGCGCAGACTTGCTCCTTCGCTCTGCGAGCTATGGAGGACAGGCAAAGCCTGCGTTACATTAGGGCAGACGCGGGGGTCTGCCCCTACGGCTTGCGTTCCGTTGGCCAGGCGGATGGCGCGAAGGCATGAGCCGGCCTTGTGCTGGGTTTCATCGAATTCGGTTGCGGGCACGCTGTCGTGAACGATGCCGGCGCCGGCGCGAATATAGGCGATGCCGTCTCGGACCTGAAGGCTGCGGATGGTGATGCAGCTATCGAACTGACCATCGACGGTGAGATACATGACAGCGCCGCCGTAATAGCCGCGTTTGTTTCTTTCGAGGCGGCGGATGATCTTCATGGCCTCGATCTTGGGAGCGCCGGAGAGCGTGCCCATATTCATGGTGGCCAGGTACGCGCTTAGGGCATCGAGATCAGAGCGAAGGCGGCCCCTAACATTGCTGACCAGGTGCATGACCGACTCATAGCGTTCCGTAATGAGCATTTCAGTAACGATGCGTGTGCCCGGCTCGGAGACGCGGGCGATATCGTTGCGGGCCAGGTCAACGAGCATCATGTGCTCAGCGAGTTCTTTGCGATCAAGCTTGAGTTCGGCCTCATAGCGGATATCAGTGTCGGGGTCGATCTTACCGTCCTTTCGGCCGCGGGGCTTGGTTCCGGCAATGGGGCGGATCTCGACATAGCGCTCACGGGTACCGCTGACGCGGAGGTTGAGTTCCGGGCTTGCGCCGATTAGAACCGTATTCTGCGTATTCATGTAGAACATGTACGGTGACGGGTTGAGCGTGCGGAGCTTGCGATAGACGTCCAGCGGTTCGGCGGGGCAGGGCTCTGTGATCGTGCGGCTGAGGACGACCTGGAAGATATCGCCATTGATGATATGCTCCTTGGCCTTGAGCACCATCGATTCATAGTCCTGCTGCGGCGTATCCGTGCCGGAAACCGCGGGCGAATCGACGGACATACGGGCGAAGGCGCGGGATGCCTTTGCCGTTTCGAAATATTGGTCAAATGTCTGCTGCGCCTGGCGGCAGATGGCAGGGCGGTCGCCATTGGTAATGACAGCGTTGACGATCACGTAACCCTTGGACTGCTTGTGATCCATCAGGAAGATATTGTCCGCAAAATACAATTCGTAATCCGGGTTTTGCAGAATGTCTTCGCTGTTTGAGGGAAGTTTTTCGAACTGGTCGATGAAGTCATAGCTGACGGCGCCGAGAAGCCCGCAGGTCACGCGGAAGGGCTTGCTGGCCAGTTCAAAAGCAAACGCCACTGCGCGGATGACATCCATCTGGTTGGGACTCTTAAGGCGGGCTCCTTCGTCCATAATTTGTTCGTTCGGCTGCAATTCGCCGGTAATTGCATCCTCGGCGAACGCAACTGACTTGCAGAAGGAAAAACGCTTTTCGTGCTCGGCGAGAAAACCAAGCATCCGCGTGCCGGTGGCGTTAAGGGCCCGGATGGTGAAGCGATTGGCCCTGCCGCTCAGATAAAGCGCCGGATCGGCGGTACCGAAAGTCAGTTCGCCGGCATCGCCGGTCTTGAGGTAATCGCGCGATTCCAAAAGCAGCGAGTGTTTTTTTCGTCCGTAGTCACTGAGCCTGGAAAAGAATTCGACGGGGCATGTAAGATCGATCTCACGGACCATCGGGATGATCTGACCGGGCTTGGCTTGTTCTATTCGTTTTTCAAAATCATTCATTATTCTATCCATGCAAAGTGAGTTATTTGAAAAGGCATTCAGCTTTTGAGGGAGAAGAGTGAGAACAGGGAATTTGCCACCTGCCGGAATTTATTCGACAAGCCACCACCAGAAGAACATAGATCGCGTGTTACTATGCATAGAAACGACTATAAAGAGTTCGGCAGAGTCTGTCAATAGAAATAAAAAAATATTTTTCAGGCCCGAGAAAATCTGCAAAGAGGATGCCGCAAGGCTAATTTTGTGCAGGCGGCAGGATGAAAACGCGCAAAACCCTATTCGAAAGCCATTTAAGGCCATACACAGAGGCGTATTGGATGATATAATCAAAGTTTCTAAGAACGACCGGACGGCCCGTTCGGACGCGGAGAAGACGGAACGAGGTTTAAAACTGTGGGAGATGACAATGCGTAAGCTGATCGTAACGGCTACGGTCATAGCGGCAATGACGGGGGTTGTTTATGGCGCGGACGGATTTGCCGAAAAGACACTCGGCGGCCAGGGGGGCAAGACTGTTAGTATCGCGGCAGATGCTGCGGCGTTCAAGCGGGCGGTAGAGGCGGCAGAAACGTCTATTGTCCAGGTGTCGGGAACGGTTGATTTGAGCGGGGTAGGCGGAACTGTTGACATTGCCTCGAATAAGACGATCCAGGGGACCGGAGACAAGCCGACCATTATCGGAGAACTCGGATTTGCCAGGGGGGCATCCAATATCATCATCGAAGGACTGAATATCACGAATCCCAATGGCCTGGGCGAAGGCGATGGGCTGAATGTGAAGGAACAGGTTACGAATCTGTTCGTCGGCAAATGCAGTATTTACGATTGTAGTGACGGCTGCTTTGATATCACACGGGCGTCGGACAACATCACCGTATCGTGGTGCAAGTTCTACTTCAGCCAGGCCAAACCGCAGAATAACCGCGTGTCGCTGATCGGCGGCAGCGACGATGCGACGGCAGACGAGGGCGAGTTCCACGTAACGATGCATCATAACTGGTTTGGGCCCAACTGCTGGCAGCGAATCCCGTCAGTGCGCTTCGGACGCGTGCATCTTTACAACAATCTTTGGGATTGCGCGGGCAATTCATACTGCATCTGGTCGCGGATCAAGGCGGAGTGCCTGGTGGAGAATAACGTGTTTAAGGGCGTAAAGGCCCCGTACCGGGTTCAGGCTGACACAGCGGCGCCCAAGGGTAAGCTTTGCCTGCGCGGGAACGTGTTCGATAATTGCACCGGAAACACGGTTGAAACACAGGACGAGGTATTTAAGCCGGCTTATGAGTACAAGCTGGATGACGCGGCCGGCGTCGCGGCGGCAGTACAGGCCCAAGCGGGGGCGAAATAAAACGTCATACTGACATTCTACTGAGAGGGTGACATGAATTACACCAAGGTGTACATCAGTATCGGGCTGTTTGCGGTTCTCTCTTGTTTTTGCGCGATTGCCCATGGGGCTGACGGCTGGGCCAGCGAGAACGGCGGGACAACCGGCGGCGCGGGCGGCACAGTCGTCACGGTCGATAACGCGACGGACCTTATTTACTACACAGAGAAGACCAAGCAAGCCCCCTACATCATTTATGTGAGCGGCCATATCGATCTGGGCGGTTTGAACATTCGCGTTCGCGGCAACAAGAGCGTCATCGGCCTGCCGGGGTCGCGTATCACCGGCAACTTGAAATGCTATACAAGCATAGAAAGCAACAACATCTTTCGTTATCTGGACATGGACAACAAGAATAAAGTCGGAGATGGGGACTGCATCACCATTGACGGCGTCACGAACATCTGGATCGACCACTGCACGTTCACCGACGCAGGCGACGGCGCGGTCGATATCAAGAACGGGGCGGATTATGTGACTGTTTCGTGGTGCAAATTCCAGTATCCGTCCAGCACCGAACACACTTTCTGCAATCTGATCGGACATTCCGATGACAATGCTGACAAGGATATGGGGCGTCTGCGGGTCACGTTCCACCATAACTGGTATTCGACCCTGTGTCATGAACGCATGCCTTCGGTACGTTTTGGAAAGGCTCATATCTATAATACTTATTTCGACTGTCCGGGCAATCGCTACTGCATCCGTACCCGTTTGTACGCACAGTGTCTTGTGGAAAACAACTATTTCAAAGACGTTCAGAATCCGTGGGAACGCTATACCACTACGGTGGGAGATGACCCGGGCTTGCTTTACGCAAGCGGTAACATTCTTGACAATGTAACATGGTATATTGGCGATGATAGCCAATCGTCGCTTATCGACGGCACGGATACGGTTTTTACACCGCCGTATGCCTACACGCCGGATGACGCGGCGCGGGTTCCGGCGATCGTGCAGTGGGGCGCGGGAGCAGACGGACGGGACGGCTATCCGCCGCACTGGATGTTCGGAACGTATGGCGATTTCGACTATAGCGGGCTGGTCGATATGAAGGATTTCGCGACGTTCGCGGGGTATTGGCTGGCGGCCAGCGGGATCGCAGACGCAGACTACACCGCCGATGGGATCGTTGACAGCAGCGAACTTGAGCTGTTTGCGGCCAACTGGATGCAGCTGCCGGAAGATGTGACGGCACCGGCCGCGCCCGCCGGCCTGTCGGCTTTGGCGGGTGACGGATCAATCACCCTCGACTGGGCCGACAACGGCGAGCAAGACCTGGACGGATACAATATTTACCGCTCCACCACTCATGGAACAGGTTATGCAAAACTGAACAGCAGTCCGCTGAGCGCATCGAATTATAGTGATAATGCGGTGACAAACGGGACCGCCTATTACTATGCGGTTACGGCTATTGACACATCCGGCAATGAGTCGGCCTTCTCCACCGAGGTATCGGGGATTCCGATGGAGTCGGGAACGCTGATCATCCAGGAGACAGCCGCGGGATACTGCGGAATTGATGGAATTGTGGATACTTCAGGCGAACATGCCGGATATACGGGGATCGGTTATTTGGATACGACCAACGCGATCGGAAGCGGGATCAACTGGTCGGTCAATGCCGGAGCGGGCGGTTCTTATATGCTGCTCTGGCGTTTCGCCAACGGGTCAACGTCGGCGCGGCCCGCAAGCGTGCTGGTCAATGGGATTCAAGCCATCGCATCGGTCAACTTCCCGACGACAGGAGCCTGGGCGAACTGGACGACGGTTTCGGCGGAGGTCACGCTTCCGGCAGGGGTCTCGAGCATTCGACTTGAGGCGACAACCAGCGGAGGCTGTGCCAATATCGATTACTTCCAGATGTCAGGCGCTTCGCCGGAAGCGGCAGCCTGCCAATAGATCGAAGATCGAAATAATATACGGGCAAGATGCCTTGTTGCTTACGCGATCCAGCGGATCAAACTCCAGAAGAGGAATATGATGCCCGCCGTGGTAGCGGTGCTGACCAAAAACCCGGCCGCATCCGTCTTGGTCCATTTACAGAATTCCCAGTTAGAATGCGGGAAAAGCTTCGTATGATCGAAACGGTGCGGATCGGCGTAGCTTTTGTTCAGTTCCGCCAGATCTTGCTGAGGATCGGCCTTCACCGGCGTTTTCATCTTCACATAGAACCTGGCGATACTCTGCTGAAGCCCTGAATCATGCGTGCACCAGCTAACAGGGATCAGGATGAGAAATGGAAGGATGGAAACGACCAGGTAGCGGTACGCCAGCAAGGCCGAAGGCGACGCGGATCTGAGGTCAATGCCAATAAGGTCCGCCAGGATCATCTCTGTGTTGAGTCGGCCGATGCCCATCATGGGCGATTGCGGGTCAGTTGGATCGCGGCGAGCTACCGCATCGTAGTAGATGGCCGTGGGAGGTACGATCATTGCGCGGTTGATCCGCTGACGTTCATCTTGCGCTCGCCCATAGCGAACATCTTCTTCGGTTGCCAGAGTAAACCCTTCGATGGTCTGTTGGGAGGTCTGCCGCGTAAGCCACGGAGAATACCGCACGCTGTCCACCAGAGGCAATGTGTGCGGCAGAATGGCAAACAGAATTGAACAAAAGATGACTTGCGTATAGACAGCCTTTAGCGTCAGGCGTTTCCAGAAAAGCAGCAGCAGCACCGGCGCCCCAAAGATGACATTCAGCGAGGGCAGGGCCTTGACCAGATGGATGATGCTCGTGTTGGTGACCGAGACCAGGATGCCCAGCAGAAGAAAAAGAACGATCGCGGCGCGCGAGACATTGATATAGTGTCTCTGGGAGCGGTCGGGGACGAAGGGCTTATAAAGATGGCGAACGAACAAACCGGACAGATAGACGCAAACGGCATCGAGCGTTGACATGTTGGCGGCCAGGATCCCGGCGATCATGATGCCGCGAAGGCCCGGGCCCAGGAGCCTGTCGCTGAGCACTCCCCAGGCCATATCCGGGTCAGAGATGCTGTGTCTGTAGAGAGCATAGGCAAATAGGCCGCATAATGCCCAGACGATGGTCAGGACCCTTTTTGTATAAGCGCCGCCAATACTGGCGATCTGCGCGGTCAACTCGTCCCTGGCCGAGCCATTCATGGTCATGTTGCCCTGATGACCGGTAATGCCGATGATCGTGACCAGGGCCAGCGCGGCGATGGAATTGAGGGCGAATTCATTGCTGCCGGAACCGAAAACCGCGAGCATGTAACCGGGGATGGCGGCGGAAAACTGGGACCAGCCGCCCAGTTTTGTCAGAGCCAGCGGGATCAAGATGAAGGAGAAAGCAATAATGAGAATTCCCTGCAGCATGTCAGTAACGGCAGCAGCCTTTAGGCCGCCAAGAACCACGTACGTGCCAACAAAAACGGTGTACAACAGGTAAAACCAAAAGGGTTTGGTATAGGACACAAACGCGCTGATGCGATCGGTCTTGTACAGGCTTTCGAGCCTTGCGTACGCAGCCGCCTGCTGCGGGTCCAAAAGCCCGGCACGGTACTCGTTATCAAGACGTACGAATTCTCTGTACTCGGCCATCATGGCGATCTCGGCAGGGCTGCATTTTTCAATTGGCTTAATCGTCATCGCCTGAAACGTCCGCAACGACGCTTTGTATCCGATGCCGATAATCAGGATGCTCAGCCAGATGCCGGTCAGGGCATAGATAGACGGCAGAAGACGGCTCTTGAATCGTTCCTGGAACAATTCGGCCATCGTGACCAGGCGAACGCGTCTGAACCAGCCGGCCATAAACCAATAGTAGGGGCCCGTGAAGACGTGACTGAGCAGGAGCCAGACGCCGCCAAGCCCTTTATTGAAGGTGAAACTGGCGGTACGCACCGCTGTGTTGGCATCGATGAGGGTGCCCATGTTAAGAAAGTACTGAAAGAACTTATTGAGAGAGCGGCCGGCAATGAAGAAATCTTCTTCGGAACTGATCTTTACAGACATTCTTTTACCTATGTAGGTAATGGCCGCCAGGTAGGCGACCAGAATAAGAATGTCCAAAGGATGTAAACCAAACAGATCCATCGATTTCTCTTTCACAGGGTGGATCGTCGAAATAGTTCACGTTATGAGAAATATATCACGAAATACGCGGAGGTCAAAGAAAAAAGTAAGCAACGCGCAAATCCGCGCGGGCAGACAGATCAGGCGAATCGCGCCGACTGGTGAGCCGCACGGAACTTATGCGGCAGCATTCCGGTCAGTTCCTTGAATGCTCTGCGCATGTTGGTGGTGTAGTGAAAACCGGATCGCAGCGAAATGGCGTCGATGGGCAATTCGGTGTCGAGCAGCAGTGTTTTGGCAACTTCAAAATGAGCGTGTATGATCTCTTCGTGCACGGATCTGCCCAGGGCCTTTTGAAATTTCATTTGCAGGGAGCGTTTACTGATGCAGACATGGTGTGCGACATCATCGACCTGCAGCGGTTCAGAGCTGTTGGCCCCTATGAATTTGAGGGCCTTGACGACGTCGGGGTCATCGATCGCGTAGCTGTCGGTCGAGCCCCGGCTTTTGACATAAAGCGGTTGAATGTGTATCCACTGACCCTCCAGGGATTCTCTGGATGAGATGATCCTGTCCATGAGCCGGGCCGCGTCCAGGCCGGCCTTCTTGAAATTGAAGGTGATGCTGGAAAGCGGCGGATCACAAAGGTTGCAGAGGGCCTGGTCGTTGTTGATGCCCAGGATCGCTACTTCCTCCGGGATCTTCAAATCGGCTTCATCGGCCACATTGCACAAATGACAGGCCAGGATATCGCAACTGGCCAATACGGCAACGGGTTTGGGCAAATCGCGGAGCCATTGGATCAATTGCTGCTGCCCCCTGTTTAAGATCGTGTCAATCCAGAGGCGTGTGAAAGGGATCAGTTCATTGATCACCGGGATCTGCTCGCCATTATAGACGTGCAAAGGGCGGCCGGACCGAGCGACCAGTTGTGAAAAGTAGTTCATCCGTTCGCTGGACCAGCGGGCATCGGTAGAACCGTAGAAAGCAAAGTTCAGAAAATTCTTTTTTGAAAAGTACTGAAAGGCCATCCCGGCGACCTGTTCAGAATCGGCGCTGATGTAGGGAAGGTGCAGCATATTCTGCAGCGTGGAGACGGCAATAATGGGAATGCCGACCTCGATCAACTGCTGCGCCTTTGTGGAGGTCTGCACGCTGACAAAGGCGCCTTTGCAGCCGCGATTTTTTAGAAACTGGAGAGATTCGATAGAGGTGTCCGGCCAGACGATCAATTGCCAGTCGCCTTTGTTGCGCATGTATTCGGTGATGCCGGCCATGATGCCCTGCGTATTCGGGGTGATGTTATTGTGCGCGAAAGCGACTTTCGTTTTTTCCCTGGTCTGGATCATGGTCACGCCGGAAAATCCCTGCACTTGCGATGCAAGTGTAGCAGGCGGCTGAAGACAAGTCAAGAACGCTTGCACGAAATGTCACTTGCGGCCCGCAAAAAGACCGGTAAACGATAGTATCGGTCCTAATAATGGAGCGAATTGATGCGGCCCTTGCGCGATATTGTTGTTTTTTGTGCGCGAGATTGTCTTGTTTTAACAGGGCTAAATTGAGACAATTCTGATGGAGAGGTGGAATGACACTTGGGCGTTGTACGCCAATTTAATAGACTATATTGTTTTTGAGAGGAGTGAAAGATGAGAAGGTCAATTGTCGTAGTGTTACTTGCAGTATTGCTTGTCTCAGCCACATCCCTAGCCCAACTCCTTTACGCTGTTGACAGTTCCCGCGGCGTGCTGTCAGATGGAACGAACCTGGCCAATACCGTCAAAGCGGACAGCAGCAAACTCAGTGTCAGAGGCGATGCTAAGGCTGCCAAATCGTGGATCGAGTTCGATCTCAGGGGAATTGATGTCGCATCACTAACCAGCGCTCAACTGCGTATCACCCTGCATGCCGCCAAAGACAATACCTGCAAGCTGTCGGCCGTAAATGACAATGTAACCAGCGGCTTGGTGGCATTGGATGGTACTCTGACATGGAATAACGCGCCCGGCAATATTACCAGCGCTGACGGTGTCAATCCTGATAACACCAGTTATACGGTAACTGATCTTCAGAAAAATCTTGATCCGGCCTTGACGACACTGATTGGAACCGTTGATTATTCTGCCGGTTCCGGCGGTGTTGCGGGGCAGCAGTATTTTATGGATGTCCTTTCGATCCTCCAGGCCGATACAGACGGTTTCGTGCTGTTTGTTCTGCATGGCGCCGGCGGCGACACGAGCTTCGCAACGCATGATCACGCCTCTGGTGCGGCGGAGTATTATCCGGCTTTGGTGTTGGTTCCGGAACCGGCCACGCTGGTACTGCTCGGCATTGGGGGTCTGCTGACACTAAGAAAACGCAGTTAACAGTATTGAAACGTGGTTTTTGCCGTTGATTGTGAGTTTGAGACCGACCACGACATGGGCCGGTCTTTACTCTTATCATTCGGCGGGTTCATAAGGCAGCCGTTTGTGCGGGCGGATGCAGCCCGCAAGTCATAAAAACTTTGTGGAGGATAGGAAGATGAGAATCAAGCACGCATTTCTTGTCACATGTCTTGTCATCAGCACGTTTGCTTCCGCGACGATTTTGCTGAACGACACATTCGCCGACGGCGACCGTACGAATACGGCGTTGCCGAATGAATCAGGCTTTTGGGCGTCAAGTGCGGGTGATGTAACCACGACGGCGGGTAATGTTCGCCTGGATATGGCCGCTAGCAGTCGCAGGATGCACACTTACTTTGCACCGGAGGCGTCTCCTGTGTCACTGGGTGTGGGCGAGAAGTTAGTCGCGACGATTGATTTCATTCCGGAAGTCGGTTTCATTGACACCACCAGCCGCAATTTCCGCTTGGGGCTGTTTTATGATCCCGTCCAGATGGCGCAGGATGGGGTTGGCGACGCCGGCATAAGCAACGGGTGGACTGACGCAACAGGTTTCAACGCTCAATTCAGTCTCAGTTCATCTGATGTCGCTGCTAATGCCAGGGTAGGCAAGCGCACCAATCTAACAGGCGGCATCAACCTTCTGGGTTCCGATAGTGCTTACACCTATGGCAGCAATGGCACCAAAGCCACCTACCTGTCTCTGGATACCGTCTATACGATAATGATGATGATCGATTACCAAGCGGCCAACGCAATGGAAATTACCTTTGAGTTTTCTCAAGGGGACACTTTGATCTCATCTGCGTCGCTGATTGATGACGGCACTTTCGGCGGTCAGGGAATGTATACCGACTTCGACTTCCTGATGTTCCGCTTATCGTCGAACAACGGCACGGCCGAGGTTGTGAATTTCCAGAGCATTACGGTTGAGCACATTGTTCCCGAGCCGGCGACGATGGTCCTGCTGGGTCTGGGCGCGTTGATCTCTTTGAAGAAAAGAAGTTAAAGAACAAGATACCGAAGAACCTGTCTTATATGGCTATTCAGTAGATCAGTACTGATGACCGGTCATGATAGTGCGTCTATTGTGACCGGTTTTTTTATGAGCATTGCGCAAAACTGCTTTTATTTTGGCGCAAGATTGCCTTGTTGTGTTTCATCGAAAATTGCAGAATAAACGATAGTAATTATACCGGCGGAGGTCCATTCGGGTATGTCGTGCAATGGACAGTAAAGTACCAAAACATATTTGATGAGGAGAAGTACTATGAAGAAATTATGTTTTCTGTTGTTTGCTGCCTGGGTACTGACGGCTCTGTCAAGTTCGGGACAAGCGGGTACGGCAGAGATCAACGCCTCCCAGGGTAAAGCAACTGATGCCAGCAATCCGAATGCCGTCAGCAGCGAAACGCGAATCGCAACACGCAGTTCTACATTTCCCGACGCGAAAAAAAGCTGGCTGCAGTTCGATTTAACTGAACTGTATGCGGCGAATCCTCTTTTGCAGGGTAATATCACAAACGCGACACTGAAATTCTACGGGGCCAAGACGGAAACAGCCAACAAGCAATATGTGGTCAACGGGTTGAACGATGCTGCCGGGCTTGAGAACTGGACCGCCTCGGCACTCACTTGGAACAACGCTCCGGCAAACGATACTGCAAGCGGTACCGCCTTGACGGCGGGCCTTACAACGCTGCTTTACACCGGGGTTGTTTTACCCCCGTGCGAAGGCATACTCACTGAAACACCGGAAGCTGATCGCGCGGCGCTGACGGCGTTTGTGAACACGGATACCGATGGGAAGATCACGTTCATTTTTACAGCCGGCCAAACTACCTATCTGTATAACGCCGGGGCGGATCTGAAACCGGTGCTGGTGGTCGAAGGCAATATCAGAAGCGGTGAAGTTTGCCAGAACATAGGCACTCCCTACGTTGCTTACGCCGAAGTAAGCTGCCGAACGGAGGGGGCGACCAATGCGAACAACAACATGCACAATTCCGCTAAACTCAGCGTGCGGTCGTCTTCGAATGGCAACAAGTCGTGGATCAGGTTCAATCTGAACGGCCTTGGAATGGATCCGAATAATTTAAGGGCCGCAACATTGCGCCTGACTTTGAGTCAAGGCAAACCCGGCGCTCAGACATGCGATGTATCTGCTGTGAACGATAATTGTCTCGATAACATTGCCTGGGCCGAGACAGCGATCACGTGGGTCAATGCTCCCGGAAACGATGCGATGAGCCTTAGCGCCCTCGATGTCTCGAAGACGACTTTTATGGGGAGGGTTTCGTTTACCGACGGGCTAATAGGGCAGCAGCTTTATGTTAACGTGCTTCCGGCCATTCAGGCGGATTCGGACGGTATCGTGCAGTTTGTGCTGCATAATTCTGCAAACTTGTTGGATTTTGCCACCCACGATCATGCGTCGGGCGAAGAGTATTGGCCGCGGTTGGATATTCTGGAGGCGCCCGTGGGGGCGGACAACCCATATCCATGCCCGGGGCAGGTTGTTTCGAGCGACTTGGAGGGTCTGGTATGGACCAATCCAGAGCCGAATGAGCCGGCGGACTTTACGTGCACGGTTTATCTTGGGACTGAACCGAACCGGCCTGACATGGATAGCGTGGTGCTGCCATTGAATGCGCACGCTGTTACATTCGACAGTAACTTTGGAAATCTGCAGAATCTTACGCACTATTATTGGATAGTGGATTGTTATAACGAAACGACATCAACGATGCTTCCCGGACTCGTATGGGATTTCGATGTAAATAATAATGTAGCGCCGATCGTCAATGCGGGGACCGACCAGGATCTCTGGGGATTGCCGAAGACAGTTAACCTGGACGGTAACGTTACAGATGACGGACTGCCGAATCCTCCGGCAACCTATACTGTTCAGTGGACGCAGGTGGATAATGGCGCTCCAGCGGTGACACCCAGCCCTGCTGATGCCGTTGACACATCGGTGGTAATTACGGAACGAGGCGATTATGAATTTACACTCACCGCTGATGACGGTGCGCCTAACAATCAGGGCGTATCTTCGGATACGGTTCGAATCGTTGTGGGCGAGGACAGTTGCGACGCAACGCATCTGAAGTCAGGTGCGGACTACGCGGCAGGCGATCTCAACGAAGACTGCATCATTGACATGGAAGATTTTGCAGCGCTTGCGGCCAATTGGATGAATTGCACGGACGACGCAACGCACTGCCTGTAATCAATCGTTAGAACGAACTAGTTTAAGAATTCGGAAGAACAAGCGAACAAACGAGTCGAATGCCAATGGATACGTGTAACGGGCGGCATTCAGTTGATGAGGAGATTAAAAAATGAGAAAATCATGTTTATTTATTTTAGTATGTGTTCTGGTTGGCAACCTGGCTGCTGAGACAGTGCAGATTCCAGCCGATGTAAGCTGCCGTACGGACATTATGAACCGTACGATCAACAGGCACGACAGCAATAAATTGACTATCCGAGGGGAGGCATCATCGTCAAAGTCGTGGGTCAAGTGGAATGATCTAGACGGCATCGACGTCAGTACGATTCGACATGCAGAATTGCGCCTGACAACATACGAGACGCGGCCGGGTACTTTCAGTGTATCGGCGGTCAACGATAATTACCTGAATAACATTGATTGGGCCGAACGGTACGATGCTACTCCACCGCCGCCTTACGGAATTACCTGGGACAACGCGTCGGCTAATTCCGTGGAAAGCTATACGGATGTGCTTGCAGGAGCGGCAACGCTGGTGGGGACCATGGATTTCACGGGCACGATAGCCGGCGATCAGCGTTTTATTGACGTCACGTCAGTTCTCCAGGCGGATACGGACGGGATTGTACAGTTTATTCTACACAACGGATCTACTTTAATGAATATGTGCACGCATGACCAGGGCGGTACGATGCTTACGGGCCTTGTCATAGGACCCGAGCAAGCGCGGCCGTATTTATTCATTACGCTGCCGCCGGAAGGCGCGGACTGGCCGCAGCCGGAAGTTGGCAAGGTTGTATTGAATACGCTATCAGAGCTGTCATGGACCAATCCGGAACCGAATGTCCCGGGTGACCCAATCTGGTGCGACGTTTATTTGGGTACCTTCCCCGAAGGCACGGAACCCAACCGCCCGCAGATGAGCCATGTGGCCCTGGGTAATGGCATTGAAGCTGTGGCAATTGCTGATTTCCCGGAATTTGCCGGCTTGGAGAACAACAAAACCTATTATTGGTTTGTGGATTGCCATGACCCGTCAAAGGGGGTTGTCGCTGGTGAGGAATGGTCGTTCTTTGTCGGTGTGCCGCCGGTTGTTGACGCCGGGCCGGAGCAGGTGCTTTGGCTGGGTTCGGATCCGAATATCGTTGTTTCGCTGGATGGGACAGTTACTGATGACGGCCCGTGCACCTATTCGTGGACTGTGCTAACGGCCGGTGCGCCGGCGCCAAGTCATAGTGATACAGTCGATACATCTGTTGTTCTCGATCGCGGGGTTTACGAGTACAGACTTACAGCGACCGATAGCGGTGGATTGCAGACTTCGGACACTGTGCGTATCGTCGTGGGAAATGACGCCTGTGACGCATCGCACCTGGATACAGAGCAAGAGTACAACAAGGCCGATATAAACCAGGACTGCATTGTTGATCTGCAGGATTTTGTTGAGTATATTGCCGCCAATTGGCTGGAGTGCTCCGATACGATGAATCATTGCGCGGATTAAGCTAGCTGCAATGTAGTGAAAAGTTGATGGACCAAGCGGCGAGCCTGCATTGATAATCAATGCGGGCTCGCTTTAGGCGGTTGGGCGAAGAAGATGAGCCATAAAAGATGTCAGTAATTGAATGTTCATTTTTTGCGGACCTATAACTATGAAGAAGAGACAGAATAAGGGATTCACGCTGATCGAACTGCTGGTTGTCATTGCAATTATCGCTCTGCTTCTTGCGGTGCTTCTGCCGGGACTAAAGAAGGCGAAGGACGTAGCCAAACGCGTGATTTGCAGCGCCAGATTGAGGCAGGTTGGCGTGGCTATGAAGATGTATTCTGATGCGTTCAATGGCGCGCTGCCCGACGACCAAACGATAACTGGCGGTGCCGAAAGGCACACTTTTATCGTATACAGGCAGGACCAGGTATTTCTCAATGGTAAACTCAAACCGTTTCGGCTGGCGTATCTGTACGAAATGAACTATATCGATACGCCGGAGATTTTCTACTGCCCAGGAAATAGTCGCAGCGAGGCAGGTAATTACGTTTACGAGAACTATTGTAATCCGGCACCTTGGGGTACTCTTCCTCAGGTCTACAATACAACTCCGGGTGTGGATAATCAATGGGTACGCGTGGGTTACACATATTTCCCAATTGCGAACAATCCGGTGATTGATGCAACCTGGTGTGCGCCGCTTAACTTGCCCAAAAAATATATTCAAGTCAATCCAAGCTTACCTATGATGGCAGATTTGATTCACAATTTAAATGCAATCAGCCATCAAAACAACAACGTCTATTCATTGAACGCGCTATACAGTGACGGACATGTCGGTTTCTGCAATGATCAGGCGGTGTTCAATAATTTAACCGATTTAGGGGGCGGCCGCGATATATGGGCCACGCTGAAGGGTCCGGGTAGTTTTGACATGAAATTCTACTATACCGCGTACTACACCGTTTTTCGGGCGGTAGGGACTGAGTAGAATAAGGGAATTTCTGAGATATAACAATGATACGAGCGGCGGCCATAGGAACAGAAGGGTACGCCTATAGTCAGCTTGACCGGATCCTGTCCTTAAACAAGTTGTACCGGCTTGTGGGGGTGTGCAGTGAGCCGCTGCGTCGGGCCAAGGGGCATGCGCTATGTCAAAAGCACGGGATCCCGGTGTTCGACAAGAGTGACGACCTGCTTTCGTTCTGCGCCGCTCAAAAGGCCGACGCGGTATTTATCTTTACGGGCATCGACAGTCACTACGAATACGCGCGTCAGTGCCTGGAGGCTGGCTTTGAGGTCTTCCTGGAAAAACCGCCGGTGGCAACGATCCAGCAGCTTGATGAATTGACCGCTCTGGAGCAGCGGACCGGTAAACGCGTGGCGGTGCTGTTTCAGTATCTTTACAGCGATCTGGTGCAGCGGCTTAAACAACGGATCGTGTCCGGCGAATTCGGCCAAACGCTGCGGGTGCGGTCGCTTGCGGCCTGGCAGCGGCCGGACGATTATTTCACGCGGACGAACTGGTGCGGGTATCTCAGGACGCCTCGCGGCGAGTGGGTGCTGGATGGGACGCTCAACAACCCGCTGGCGCACGTCCTTAGCAATTCGCTGTACCTGGCGAGCATGGAACCGGAGGAAATGGCCTGGCCGCTGCTGATCCAGGCGGAGCTTTACAAGGTGCATCAGATCGAGTCCGAGGACACGAGCAGTGCCCGCATCTTATGCGAAAACGGGAGCGTGATCGTCAACAACGCCACCCTGTGCTCGGAATCCGAGGTGCGCAGTGAAACGGTGGTAGAATGTCAGAGTGCCATTATTCATTATTTGAATTTCAACAGTGCGCAGATCTCGTTCAAGGACGGGCGGCCGGCAGAACGGATGGAGGACCTGACGGACCAACGCATTGGAATGCTGAAAAATGTGGCAGCCAGTTTCGAAAGCGGTCTGCAATATAAGGTTCCGCTTCGCATTTGCCGGCCGTTCACATTGTGCGTAAATGGGGCATTCGACAGCAGCGGGCAGGCGAACCACATTGGGACAGAGCACGTGATCCGCGGGCGGCGGAACGGACGTTTGACGACGCTGATCCGCGACATTACTCCGATCATGCAGGAGGCCCATCTAAATTCACAATTGTTGTCGGAGGCGAAGATCCCATGGGCCAAAAGCAGTCGTCCGATCCACATGAAAGAATACAGTCATTTTCCGGGCAATCATTCGAAAGTTCCTGTTGTTTGACCTCGCCTTCCGTTATGATGGAATTAATCGGTTGAATCCTTTAGTCCCTCTTCCACGCAAGGATGTAACGTATGATTGTGAGAAAAAGCGGAGTTTTGTGTTTATGCGGCATCCTGCCGTGGATCGCGGCAGCAATCGTCGGCGTTTGCCGGGCCGAACCTGCACCGGGTTATCAGTTGCTCAAGGATATTGAATACGGCCAGGCGGATGGTCAAAAGCTGCTGCTGGATATCGCGCTGCCGCAGCAAGCAAACGCAGCGGCGGGCGTTATCCTGATCCACGGAGGCGGATGGGGCAGCGGCGATAAACAGGATATGCAGTTGTGGTTTGAGCCGCTGACGAAGGCGGGATTTGTCTGCTACAGCGTGAATTACCGGCTAGCGCCGGAGCATTGCTGGCCGGCGTGCATTGATGACGTCATGGCAGCCATGCGCTGGGTGAATCAACATGGCGGCGAATACCGGACCGACCGCAACCGCGTAGCGCTTATGGGTTACTCGGCAGGGGGGCATCTTGCGTGCATGGCGGCCGTTCAGGCGAGCAAAGAGGTAAAGCCGACAGCAGTCGTAGGGCTGGCCGCACCAACGGATCATGAAGCGGATTCCGGGCGGCGGGGGGGCCTGAGCCCTTCGATGCAAAAACTGCTGGACCGCTCGGCGGACATTGATGTGTCCAGGAAATTGCTCCGGCAGATCTCGCCGATCCACTACATCAGCGAGGGCTTGCCTCCCTTCCTGCTGGTGCATGGGACCGAAGACAAAAGCGTTCCCTATTCGCAATCCATTGAATTTCAAAAGGAATTGCTCGCAAAGCAGGTTCCTTGCGAACTGATCACATTGCCCGGGGCGGCGCATAATATTGGCCAGTGGGAGCAATTTGATCCGGAGTACCAGTCTAAGATCGTGCGATGGCTGCAATCGACACTGAAGATGTCCGGCCGGGCAGAGACTCCGCGCGTTCTCAAGGTCGGTCAGGAGAAGGGACAGTTTACGACGGTGCAGGCGGCAGTGGATTCCATCGCGGAGGGCAATACGGCACCGATCATTATCGAGATCGCCGAAGGCATCTACAAGGAGCGGGTTACGGTCCCAAGGTCAACGCCATTTGTCTGTTTCAAAGGGAACGATGCAGAAAAGACGGTCATCACGTTCAATCTGAGCGCGCGGATGAAGGGGCCCGACGGCAGCGAAATCGGGACGTTCGGAACCCCAACGGTGACGATCGAGGCGGATAGTTTTTGTGCGGAGCATATCACCTTTGAAAATAGCGCCGGCGACGTGGGACAGGCCCTGGCCGTCACGGTGCTGGGCGACCGAGCCGTGTTCAAGAATTGTCGATTTCTCGGTTGGCAGGATACGATCTATGACCAGTCGGGGCGGCATTATTATGAAAACTGCTATATCGCCGGACATTGTGATTTTATCTTCGGCGGCGGCACGGCTTTTTTTGAAAGTTGTCATATCCATTGCCTGAACGGCAGCTACATTACGGCAGCGTCCACACCGCAGGATCAACCATACGGTTACGTTTTTTCAAACTGCACCATCAGCGGTGAGCCGGCCAATGCGAAGACTTACCTTGGCAGACCTTGGCGCGATTACGCGAATGTGATTTTCTTGAACACGCAGATGGAGGGCGTGATCCGCCCGGAAGGCTGGCACAATTGGAACAACCCGCAGCGCGAGAAGACCGCTCGCTATGCCGAATACAACAGCCGGGGCGAAGGTGCCGATACATCGGCCCGTGTCGGGTGGTCGCGACAGCTCAATGATTCCGAGGCGGCGGCGATTACCGCTGCAAACGTTTTGAAAGGCACGGATGACTGGAATCCGCTGCAATAGAAAGCGGCAGAGATGCCGTTCAATATTCATCATAATGCCCGGGAGAACAGAATGAAACGACATGAATGCACTCTCAAGCACTTAATCTGCTGGATGGTCGCGGTCTCATCCTTCTGCATGGCCATGACGGAAGAGCAGGGCTGGAAGGTCATGCCCGAGATCCTTAGCCGAATCCAGGCGCCGGTATTTCCGGACAAGGACTTCGCGGTCACGCAGTATGGCGCCAAGGGAAACGGCGACGTTGACTGCACAGAGGCATTTCGAAAAGCGATTGCGGCATGCAGCGAGGCCGGCGGGGGGCAGGTGGTTGTCCCGGAAGGGACCTTTGTCGTTGGGGCGATCCACCTGAAGAGCAATGTGAATCTGCACCTTGAAAAGGGCGCGATAATCAGTTTCTTTACCTCGCCGGAGGATTACCTGCCGATGGTTTACACGCGGTTTGAAGGAACCGAGTGCATGAACTACTCGCCGCTTGTTTATGCCGATGCGCAGGAGAATATCGCCATCACCGGAAGCGGGACGTTGGACGGCAATGGCGGCATCACCAACTGGTGGCGCTGGAAGTGGACGCAAAAAGCGGATGTGACGGCTTTGACAAAGCAGGCAGAAGAGCAAGTGCCGGTCGAACAGAGAATCTACGGCGACGGACATAAGCTGCGGCCCAGCATGATCCAGCCGTACCGCTGCAAGAATATCCTGATCGAGGGGGTGACCATCAAGAACAGCCCCATGTGGCACATTCACCCGGTGCTGAGCCAGAATATTACGGTACGCAACGTAACCATTGTCGGGCACGGACCGAACAACGATGGATGCAACCCCGAGTCGAGCAGGGATATTCTCATTGAGAAATGTTTCTTCGATACGGGCGATGACTGCATCGCAATCAAATCAGGGCGAAATGCTGACGGCAGGCGCGTGAACGTAGCCAGCGAGAACATTATCGTCCGCGGCTGCACGATGAAGGACGGGCACGGCGGCGTTGTGATAGGCAGCGAGGTCTCGGGCAGCGTGCGCAATGTTTTTGCTGAAGACTGCGTGATGGACAGCCCGAACCTCGACCGCGGTCTGCGGATCAAGACGAACAGCGTGCGCGGCGGCGTGATCGAGAATATCTTCATGCGGAATGTGATGATGCCGCAGGTACGGCAGGCGGCCCTGCAAATCGATTACTATTACCAGGAAGGCGATGGCGGACCGTTTCAGCCGACCGTGCGCAATGTTTTCATGACCAACGTGCAATGCAAGAAGAGCGAGTATCCGTGGCATATCCGCGGGTACGCCCATAATCCGGCGCAAAATGTCGTTCTAAGGGGATGCACGTTCGAGAATACGCTAAAGGATGGTATTGCCGAAGGGGTCGAGGGATTCCAGGTGATCCCGGCGGTTGAGACCGGCACGGTCGCTGTTCAATGGCCCGAGATGACTGCCTATTCGGTGATGAAACGATGCCCCGATATCTGGAGCCTGGACTTTGGCAGCAAACCGAAATGGAGTTATACGTATGGCGTTGTTCTAAAGGCCATGTGGCAGGTGTGGGAAAAGAACCATGACCCTGCGATCCTGGCTTACATCGAATGTTACTATGACACCATGATCAATGAAGAAGGGCAGATCATTGGCTACAATGTGAAAGATTATAATCTTGACAATATCAACGCGGGCAAGGTCCTCTTCGAACTTTACGCGCTGACGAATAAAGACAAATACAGCAAGGCCGCCGGTATTCTGCGGGATCAGATGAAAGATCAGCCGCGTACAAGCCCCGGCGGTTTTTGGCACAAGCAGCGCTACCCGCACCAGATGTGGCTGGATGGGATCTACATGGCAACACCGTTCCTGGCCCAGTATGCAATCGTTTATGATGAGCCCGCTTTATTTGATGAGGCCGCCAAACAGATCATCTTAATGAACAAGTATGCCCGTGATGAAAAGACAGGCTTGCTGTACCACGCATGGGATGAATCCAGGACGCAAAAGTGGGCAGATCCCAGAACCGGCGTATCGCCCAATTTTTGGGGACGAGCCATGGGCTGGTATTCGATGGCTCTTGTCGATACGCTCGATTATCTTCCCAGGGAGCATCCGCAGCGGGCCGCAGTGATCGAAATACTGAACGACTTGATGGAAGCCGTGGTTCAGTACCAGGACCCGAACAGCGGGTTGTGGTATCAGGTGGTCGATAAGGCAGGCAGTGAAGGCAATTACCTGGAATCCTCATGTTCAGGCATGTTCGTCTATGCGATGCTTAAATCCATTCGCAATGATTACATTCCGGAGAGCTTCATGGATGCTGCCGAAAAGGGGTACCAGGGGATTCTGAAGCAGTTCATTGAAGTGTCGCCGGATCAGCAGGTACACGTGCTGAAAGGCTGCTCGGTGGCCGGGCTTGGAGGCAACCCCTACAGGGACGGTTCTTACCAGTATTACATCGGCGAACCGGTGCGAACGGATGACCCAAAGGCCGTCGGACCCTTCATTTTTGCCTCACTTGAGCACGAGAAGGTTAATGTTGCCGAACCGGTCCTGGCTTCTGATCATTAACGGTATTAAGGAGAATCCACAATGAAACCTGCGGGTCACTTTGTGTTGATCGGGTTTGTATCAGCGATGATTGTTTTGGGGTTTGCGTCTGTTTTGTTCGCCGAGAGCATTCAGTTTAAGGACGTGCCGTTCGAGATGGCGGCGATCAACGTGCCGCAGTTTCCGGACGCGAGTTTCTCAATTTCGAAATTCGGAGCGATCGGGGACGGCCATACAAAGAATACCGAGCCGTTTCGCCGGGCCATCGAGGCCTGTGCGCAAGCGGGCGGCGGAACGGTGGTCGTCGAGCCGGGAATGTGGCTGACCGGACCGATCGAATTAAAAAGCAACCTCAACCTGTATTTGGAAGAGGGGGCGGTCATCCTGTTCAGCACCGAGCTTGCGGATTATCCCTTGCAAGACAAGACTTTTGAAGGTGTTCCGTCGGTTCGCCGCAAGTCGCCGATCAGCGGATATGACGTGGAGAATATCGCGATCACGGGCGCGGGGATCATTGATGGCAGCGGCCAGGCATGGCGGCCCGTAAAGAAGGAAAAACTCACGGAGAAGCAATGGAAGGAGTTGGTTAAGTCCGGCGGAGTGGTGCAGCCCGACGGCAAGATCTGGTGGCCGTCCAAGGAAGCGATGGAGGGCGAAAAGACCGCCGCCGCGCTGCGGCAGAAGAAAGCAGGAGTTTCCGAATACGCGGCCGCGGGCGAATTTTTGCGGCCGGTGATGGTATCGCTGGTGAAGTGCCGAAACGTCTTGCTTGATGGCCCGACGTTCCAGAACTCGCCTGCCTGGAACCTGCATCCGCTGCTTTGTGAGAATCTGATCATCCGCAATGTGACGGTTAGAAATCCGTGGTGGAGCCAGAACGGCGATGGACTTGACCTGGAATCGTGCCGGAACGCCGTTATCTATCAGTGCAATTTCGATGTGGGCGATGACGCGATGTGCATGAAGTCCGGCAAGGATGAATATGGCCGAAAACGCGGCAGACCGACCGAGAATGCCGTAATTCGCGATTGCGTTGTTTATCACGGGCACGGCGGCTTTGTAGTCGGCAGCGAGATGTCCGGCGGCGTGCGAAACATTGACGTTCGCAATTGCGTGTTTTTGGGAACCGACGTGGGACTGCGGTTCAAGAGCACGCGGGGGCGCGGCGGTGTGGTCGAGAACATCTACATCCAGGATATCCGGATGAAGGATATACCGACGGATGCGATACTGTTCGATTTGTTCTATTCAGCAAAGTCCCCCGGGCCGGAGCAAAGTCTTGATGTTCCGCCAGCGCCTGTAACGGAGGAGACGCCGCAGTTTCGGAATATACAAATGAAGAATATCGTTTGCACTATGGCTGAAAACGCGATCTTCATGCAGGGCCTGCCGGAGATGCCCGTGCAGAAGATCGCGTTCGAGAACGTGGTCATCTCGGCCAAAAACGGGATCACGATGATCGATGCGGCTGGGATCACTTTCAAGAATGTCAGAGTCGAGCCCATGAGCGGGCCGGTTTTGGGGCTTTACAACAGCCGCAATATCACGTTTGAGGGCCTGGAACTGAAGCCTTCAGGCAAGATCATTCTTGCGGGTGACAAGACGGCCAATATCCTGTTGAAGGGGCTGGATCAGGCGGCAGTAAGCAGCAAGATCGAATACATCAAGGACGCCAAGCCGGAGGCCGTACGTTGGCAGTAAGCCTAAAAGAGACTGCATTGATAGTGGCTCTATGGGGGAGTGTCTGCGCCGCGTATGACCCGCCGGAACGGATCATGGTGGTGAGGCCGACCTTCGAAGGGCAGACCGAAAGACCACTGCGCTATCAGCCGCAGAATCGAGATTTTGTGATTCGTAACGGCAAGGAGGTTTTTAATCGCCCGCTTTATGGGGGCAACACCGCCTTTCGTATCGACGCGGGAGATATGCCGGAGTTTTCATTGTATCTGCCGGGGCAGGTGGGCAAGGTTCAGTTTGGGATTGAGACCATTCAGGGATTTTTGCTGCTGCACAAGGCAAAGGATGTAACTGCCAGGTATAGGCCCGGGAGCATGGTCTATGAGATTCGCGATCCTCTATTGGGCAGCGCTGCACTGAATTTGTCGGTGGCGCGCATGTATGACGCGGAAGGGTTCATCGCACGTGCTGAACTGCAAAACGGCGGTGACGAAGCGAAACTGGTGATGGTTTACGGCGGATGCGGCGGGAAGAAAGGAAAGCGGGGAGGCGATATCGGCTGCGAGAGTCAACCCGTGAGTGAGTTCTTCCAGTTCCGGCCGGAGAATTGCAGCGGCAATGTATTCGAGATCAATGCAAATACGTTCATACTCAGCAGCAAGACGGCTACGATGGCAGGCGTGTTGAGCAGTGGAGCGGCGCTTGCGGTCGCGGATGGTTCCAGGTGGGACAATATCAAAGCATTAACGGACTCCCCGAATGCCAGGGCGGAATATCCTGTACTGATGGCATCTGTGCCCATGCGGTCAAATGAGCCTGTTTACGCCGTTATTCAGCGTGCCGGCGGGAGCGTTCAATTGCCCGCATCTGAGCAATTGGACGCGATGTGGTCGCAAACGGAACAGCGCCGAACGGCAGTGGCCGAACGTGTCACGGTTGATACGCCGGACCCGTTTATCGATGCAGCAGCCGCGGCTTTGTGCGTTGCTGCTGACGCGATATGGGATGAGCCGCAGGGGTCGGTGATGCATGGGGCGGTCGCGTGGCGATCGAAATACCTCGGCTGGCGGGGGCCTTATGCCAATGACGCGGTGGGGCGGCACGACCGCTCCAAGCGGCACTTGGTTTACTGGGCGGCCCAGCAGAACACCAAGCCGTTTGATCCGAATCTACTCGGGCCCGATCCTGCATCAAATCTGTCGCGGAGCCATCCGGCCAAACAGACCAGCGGCGATATTGGCGGCAAGCACTATGATATGAACCTGGTCTACATGGATGCACTGATAAGGCACCTGTTGTGGACAGGCGATTTGAAGCTTGCCGGCCAATTGTGGCCGGTGATCGAGCGGCACATGGATTGGGAACGCAGACTCTTCCGGCGAACGTTCGGGCCGGAACAGTTGCCCCTTTACGAGGCGTATGCCGCCATCTGGGCCAGCGATGACCTGGAATATTCCGGCGGGGGGGTGACCCACGCATCGGCTTACAATTATTACCATAATCTGATGCTGGCACGACTGGCGGAATTGCTGGGCAAAGATGGGGCGGCCTATCAGAAAGAGGCCGACTTGATTCGCAACGGGATGCAGACACATTTGTGGCTGGCCGACCGCGGCTGGTATGGCGAATGGAAGGATCTGCGGGGTGCCCAGCAGGTGCATCCGAGCGCGGCGTTGTGGACGTTTTATCATACGATCGATTCCCAGGCAGCTAGCCCCGAAGAGGCCTGGCAGATGAGCCGGTTTGTCGATACGCAGATCGCGCATATTCCGGTGCACGGGGGCGGCATTCCGAGAGGGAAATACTACACACTGCCAACGACGAACTGGATGCCTTATACGTGGTCAACCAACAATGTGGTCATGGCGGAAGTTGCGCATACTTCGCTGGCGTACTGGCAGTGCGGACGGCCGGATAAAGCTTATGAATTGTTCAAGGGCTGCATTTTGGACAGCATGTTCATGGGCGCCTGTCCGGGCAACGCAGGAATGACGACATATTTTGATATGGCGCGCGGCGAGGCGCAGCGCGATTTCGGGGATGCCGTGGGAACATGCTGGCGCGCCATGGTCGAGGGACTTTTCGGTATTCGGCCGGACCTGCTGAACGGCGTATTGGAAGTGCGCCCAGGCTTTCCGGGCGAATGGGATTATGCAAGTATTAAACACCCGGACTTTTCTTTTGCTTTCAAACGAGACGGGCAAACTGAGACCTATCAAATCGAATCGCGTTTTGCAAAGCCAGTCAGTATTGCTTTAAGTATTCCCGCATTGTCCTCAAGGATCGGCAGCGTTACAGTGAATGGCAAGCCGACGAGATGGGCCGCGATTGAGGCGGTTGGCAAGCCCTTGATCCGGATCCAGGCGGAACCGGCAGCGCATCACAAGATAGTCGTCGAGTGGCAGGGTTCGCCTATTCGCCGGATCGCTGTGCCGGAGGTGGTCAACAGCGGCGGCGAGTTGAAGATCGATGTTAAGACTGCAAGTATCGAAGCTGTAACGGACCCGCAGAAGGCCCTGCAGAATGTTACGACGAAACCTGGATCCATTCAAGGCAAAGTGAACGGCTTGGCAGGGCACCGCACAGTGTTCGCGACCCTAAAGCAGGATCAAATGCGGTGGAGCCAGCCGCTGACGTTCGAGGTGCGGCCTTCTTACGAGGTCGTTCCTGCACGTGCGCAAGCGGCGGATTCGATCGCGTTTCGATTACGCAACAATACATCCGACATGCTGAACAATGAAGTAACCGTCACGTGCGGAAACTACGAGATGAAATGCGTCTTGCGAGCGGATGCGTTTGCGGACTCGGAGGAGATGGTTCTGCGGGCGGTCGAATTCAAGCTGCTGCCGGGGTCAAACGCGGTAACGATCCGTTCCAAACAGGCGATCATCGCCGAAGAGATCGTGACCAACTGGAACATCAAGGCTCCGGACAATACGAATTGGAGTGCAGTCGAACTGCGGCCGTTCTTTAATGACAGCGTGACGCAGATATTCCGCAATTCGTATATTTCGCCGCGATCGCCTTATTGTTCGCTGGCGATCCCTAAACAGGGGATCGGAAGCTGGTGCAATTTTGAGAAGACTTTTGACGTGGACGACAGCGGCTTGCGGCAGGCCGCGAGCGAACATGGCGGCAAGTACGAGCTGGCCAATGGTGTCGTTTTTATAACACCTGCAGAGCGCGAAGCTGCCAATACCATGTTTGTATCGCAATGGGATAATTACCCACGGGAGAAGACGATTGAACTGTGCGGCAAGGCTTGCCATATCTATCTGCTCATGGCCGGATCGACCAATTCGATGCAGAGCCGGTTTGATAACGGCGAAGTCATCGTAACATACGCGGACGGCGAAACCGAAAGGCTTGCGCTGGAGAACCCAACCACATGGTGGCCGATCGACCAGGATTATTTTTGTGACGATTACGGGTTTAAGCGGCCCGAGGCGATCCCGCCGCGCGTTCATCTGAAAACCGGCAAGGCCGTCATCGCCAATGCGGCCGCGTTTAGGGGCAAAGGCGGTGCGATCGCCGGCGGGGCGGCTTCGGTGCTGGATCTGCCTTTGAAACCGGACAAGGAACTTCAGTGCGTCACGGTGCGGGCGATTGCCAATGAGGTTGTGATCGGCCTGATGAGTGTGACACTGGTAAGATAAATTCAGTAAGGAAGAATGTATGCTTGAATTAAAGAGAGTCAAGGGAATGGGGCGTTTATGGCTATTCATCGTGGTTTGTGCATGCGGCATGCTGTCCTATGCGCGTGCGCCATGGAATTATTACCTGAATAAGCCGGACGACTGGTTCAAGAGCGACAAGGGCAAGCAGATCCTGGAGAATATCCTGACGTGGCAGGATGACAACGGCGTGTGGCCCAAGAACGAGGATACGGACATCATGGCGTTTACGGCCGACCGCAAGGAACTGCGCGGCACATTCGATAACGAAGCGACGACGGGCGAGATGAGGATGCTGGCACGCGGCTACACGGTCCTGGGCGATGAGCGGTATAAGACTGCGTTCCTCAAGGGTCTGGACCTTATCCTGAAGGCTCAATATCCCAACGGCGGCTGGCCGCAGTATTATCCATTACGCAAAGGATATTACACGCGCATCACCTTCAATGATCAGTGCATGGTCCGCCTCATGAATATGATGGATGAAGTCGCCAAATCAGATACGTATTCGTTTGTTGACGCTAAACGACGCGCGGACGCGAAAGCGGCCTTTGACAAAGGCGTGGACTGCGTTTTGAAATGCCAGATACGGGTCAACGGAAAACTGAAGGTGTGGTGCGCGCAGCACGACGAGGTCGATTTCAGTCCTCGGCCGGCACGCTCGTACGAGCTGGCGTCGCTCAGCGGCGGCGAGAGCGCGGGCATCCTGCGTTTGCTGATGAGCCTGGATAATCCTTCGCCGCAGGTGGTGCAGGCCATCCAGGCGGGCGTCGCATGGTATAAGCAAAGCGAGATCCACGGATTAGCCATTCGTTGGGTGGACGGGAAACTAACGGCTGTACCGGACCCGAACGGCAAACCGCTTTGGGGACGTTTTTGCGAGATCGAAACGGATCGCGCGTTTTTCTGCGACCGCGACGGCATACCGAAATATGACTATAATCTGATCGACCAGGAACGCAGTACGGGTTATGCCTGGTATGGGCGATGGGGAGATGACGTGTACAAAGATTATGAAAAATGGCAGCGGCGCTGGGGGCATTTGCTGGTTTCGCCAGGCGCAAAGGTGCTAATGATCATTGGCGACTCGACCGTTTGCGAATACCCGGAAAGCGACCGGCGGGCCGGTTGGGGACAGTTTATTCAGGGTTATTTCACGGACGACGTAAAGGTCCTGAATCACGCCAAGAGCGGCCGCAGCACGAAGACTTTCCTTAACCAGGGATTGTGGACAAAGGCGCTCGCCACCAAGCCCGCCTGGGTCCTGATCCAGTTCGGGCACAACGATTCGCACGACCTGAGCAAGCCGGAAGCCACTAACGCGGCGACGGATTTTGCCGATAATCTCAGAAAATACATCGCCGATAGCCGCGCCGCCGGCGCCGAACCGATCCTCATTACGCCGATGTACCGCCGGAAATTCGAGGCCAATGGCACGCTTGAGGAAAACCTTAAGCCCTATGCCGAAGCGATGAAAAAAGTTGCTGTCGAACTGAAGGTTCCCATTGTCGATCTGCATACCGCCAGCGGCGAATTGTATCTTAAACTGGGCCCGGAAAAGACGGCGGAATTGGCCAACGCGCCCGAGGATCGCACGCATTTCAATCGCAAAGGCGCTGAGATGATGGCCGAACTCGTGATGCAGCAGCTTCCCGGCGCTGTGCCTTCATTGAAGGCGAACTTGAAGAAAGCCTCCGATAAGAGTATTTGACAAATGGCCCCAGCAGGCGAGAACATTTTCAGGTTCACCGTGAGACCGTAAGATTCATTCAACGACGCCCAGAATAGGCCGCGATGGGAAAGTCCCTTGAATTAGAACCAATGCAGTTTCTGAAAAAGCCGAATGCAACATAAGATACATTATGGGACGTTCAATATTTTGTTTTTTTCAGGCTTTCCGGTTCGTGAACGGCCATTTCATCGGCGTCGGCTTCTATTTTTCGCCGACGAGGACTTCAGCGATGTTGAAGGCATGATCCTTGATCCTGCGATAGGCTGTCAGCATATCCGTGTATGTGAGACTCATGATGGGGTTAACGATCCCATCGCTGACGCGTTGAAGATGGTTGCCGCGGCATTCCTTCATCAAGGTCGTGACGGCCAGTCCCTTGGTCTGCATTTCACTAAAGTACTCGGGCGAGCTGTCTTCACGCTCGAGGGCCTCATTGATCAGGCCCAGGTACTCGTCCACTTTATCATGCAGCCGGTTTATATCCTCCAGGCCTTTTGGACTGAATCTCTGATTATTCTCCTGCATCTTCAGCCGGAGTTTCATTAACCCCTGGATATAGTCGCTGATGGATTCGAGTTCGTCGGCGATGCGGATCTGGCCATTGGCGTTCTGCATCAGGTCATGCGGGATGTTGCCGGTCAGGATTTCGCCAATGAATTCCACGATCTCTTTCTGAATAACATCCAGATCGTTTTCTTTCTGGAAGATGTCTTCTGCGATCTTGCGGTTCGGCTCGGCATTGGTCATGAACGGCTTGAAATTACGCAGCATATTCCGGCAAATGTGGCTGGTTCGGACCAGTTCTTTATAAGATTGCTGGATGCCGATCGCGGGCGCATCAAACAGCCGCATATCCAAGAACGTCAGCTTGGGTTTTTCGCGTTTGGCTTTCTCGGGCAATAGCCAAATCAGGAACCGCGAGTAAGGGCCGACCCACGGAAGAAACACGAGGACGTTAGCAATGTTGAACCATGAGTGCGTGGCGGCGATCGCTCGCTGGGCGTGCGGAAACGTCTGTTCGCCATTGATCATTACAGGCACATCGGGGGCATCGCCGCCGAGAAACGTTTTCACGAACCAGATAATAAACGGCGTATAAACAAAGAACAATGGCGTGATCCAGAGCACGCCAATGGTATTGAACAACATGTGAGCATAGGCCGATCGTTTGGCGTTGGTGGTGGTTCCAAACGAGGCAAAAAAGGCCGTGACCGTCGTGCCGATATTCTCGCCCAGGACCAGGGCCGCGGCGGTGGGAAAGCCAATGAGACCGACGTTGGCCAGGGCCATGGTCATGCCGATCGTGGCGGCCGACGCCTGCACGATTGCGGTCACGAGGGCGCCCACCAGGACGCACTTGATGACCCCGAAATAATTGTCTGCTGTGAAGCGCTGAAAAGCAGCTTCGAATTCAGGCATTCCGCGAATGGGAGCAAGCCCTTTGGTCATGAGTTCCATGCCAAAGAATATCATGCCGATACCCATAATGATCATGGCCGTAAAGCGGACCCGATCGCCTTTCGTGAAAAGATAAAAGAAGGCCGCCATGCCCAGAATGGGCAAGCCATATTTGGTCAGACTGTACGCCATAATCCAGGCGGTCAGCGTGGTGCCGATATTTGCGCCAAAGATCACGGGAATAGCCTGTTTGAGCGTCATCAGGCCGGCGTTGACCATGCTGACCAGCATCACGGTGGTGGCGGAACTGGACTGAATAGTCGCCGTGACGCCGGCGCCGACGCCGACCCCCATGAGACGGTTATCGGTCACCGCGCCGATCATTCTGCGGAGACGGTCGCCCGAAATGGCCTGCAAACCCTCGGACATGTTCTTCATGCCGAAAAGAAAAATGCCAAGCCCCCCTACTACGCAGGAGAACATCTCAAGGCAAATACCATACGTCATAATCCCGCAATCCCTTTGACGAACCCATACTCCATGTCGATCCGGCTGCAATCGAAAAAAGCCCCTGCCTGGATCGAAAAACAGGGACCAGAGAAGTCTTGCAGACCCCTTTGAAAATGTCAAGAATATTCCGTTGCGAAAGCACGCTTTCGGTGGGTTAATACCGTGAGATATTCAGGTCCTTGGGGTTTGAACCGCTTACAAAGTAAACGATCCGTTCACAGATATTGGTTACGCGATCGGCGATTCGCTCCAGATTATGGGCGGCCCATATCACGTACGTGGCGCGCGTGATGACCCGCGGGTTTTCGATCATTTTATTCAACAGTTCCTGATAGATCTTCTCGTGCAATTCGTCCACGCGATCGTCCATTTTGCAGATCTCCTCGGCGGCCTTTGCGTCACGCTCAACAAAGGCTTTCAGGCATCGCCGCAGCATATCGGCGGCGATTTGGGCCATTTGAGGAATGTCCTCGAATGATTTGACCGGCTCTTCCGTCCCCAAAAGCAGCACAATTTTGGCAATGCCCTCCGCGTGGTCGCCCATGCGTTCCAGATCGGTAATCATGTTGAGGATCGCGATCACCTCGCGCAAATCCGAGGCAACCGGCTGCTGCAGTGCGATCAGGTTAATGCACTCATCTTCCAGTTTCCATCGCCGCTCGTTGATCAATTCATCGTCTTTGATGATCTTTTCGGCGCATTGCAGGTCGCGATGCTTCAAGGCCTCCACCGAGGAAAGGATAGCTTCTTCCACGGCCTTGCCCATCGAGATCAGGTCCAATTCCATCGCGTCGATAGTTTTGCGAAAGCTCGTTGTCATTTTTCGTTCCCCGTTTAACCAAAGTTTCCGCTGATATAGTTATCGGTCATTTTCTGACGCGGGTTAGTAAAAATATGCGCGGTCGGACCGAATTCGATCAATTCGCCCAGATAAAGAAAGCCGGTATAGTCGGAGGCCCTTGCGGCCTGCTGCATATTGTGCGTTACGATCACCAGCGTATATTGTTCCCTGAGGACCTTAAGCAGTTCCTCGATCCGCATGGTCGCGATCGGATCCAGTGCTGAGCAAGGTTCATCGAAGAGAATAATCGCAGGCGTCAATAGAATGACACGGGCAATGCATAACCGCTGCTGCTGTTCGAGCGACAGGGTGCGCGCATTCTTACGAAGCTTGTCTTTCAAGACATCCCAGAGGCCAACGTCTTCAAGGGATTTGTGGACGAGATCCATTGTTTGGCTGCGCGAACGCATCTGCCGGTGAATGCGCATTCCAAACAGCAGGTTGTCCAGGATCGACTGATCGAAAACATTCGGTCGTTGAAAGACCATCCCCACTTTTTGGCGCAACGTCACGACATCCATCGACGGGTCCAGGATGTTTTGCCCGTCAATCAGGATCCGCCCTTCCGTGCGAACATTTTCGATCAGGTCGTTCATGCGGTTAATCGTGCGAAGCAGCGTTGATTTTCCGCAGCCGGAGGGCCCGATCAGAGCGGTCACATTGTTTTGCGGGATATGCAGCTGTATGGATTTCAGCGCGTGAAAATCCCCATAAAACAGATTCAAATCGTCAATGCTGATCTTGGTCGTGAATTCCATTGGTTATCCGAATTTTCCGGTCAGGTAATCATCTGTTCGCTTATCGGACGGGTTGGTATATAGAACCTGCGTGTTATCGACTTCAACCAACTCTCCCATCAGGAAGAAAGCGGTGCGATGGCTGACCCTTGCCGCCTGCTTGGTATTATTGGTCACCAGGATCTGCGTATATTGCTGCGAAAGCTGCTGCATGGCATCCTCGACGCGGGCCGTCGAGATCGGGTCCAGGCCGGAGCAGGGCTCATCATAGAGGATCACATCCGGCTCAACGGCCAGCGTCCGCGCGATGCAGAGCCGCTGCTGCTGTCCGCCGGAAAGCTTTGTCGCAGAGGTTTGCAGACGATCTTTGACTTCATCCCACAAATATGCTTTTTGCAGAGATTCCATAACCAGCGCGTCGATACGCTGCCCGTCTTTGACCCCGTGCACCCTGGGGCCATAGGCCACGTTTTCATAGATCGTGATCGGCAATACCTGGGGCATAGCGAAAATGATCCCGATCTTGCGGCGGAGAACCGAGTCTGGGATCTGCGTGGCGTCTTGGCCTTCGAAGCGGATGACGCCCTGCTGACGGTAATTGATGTTGAGCGAATTAAGGCGGTTCAACGCCCGAAGAAACGTCGTTTTGCCGCTGTTGGCGGGGCCAATGATCCCCAGGATCTCATTGCGATAGATCTCCAGATTGATATTGCGCAACACCTGCAATTCATCATAAAAGCAGTTCAGGTCAAGCGTTTTGATGATGGCGTCTTGTTCTACCACTGTTTTTTCTTTCTAAAATGCGCACGCAGGACAATGCTGACCACGTTCATCAGACAGACCAGGGCAATCAGTACCAGGCCGGTTCCAAAACTGAATTTCTCGGGCACGTTGGGCACCTGCGTCGAGATGACGTAAAGATGATACGGCAGCGCCATGACCTGGTCGAACACAGAACGCGGCAGATGCGGCAGATAAAAGGCCGCGACGGTAAAGAGAATGGGTGCGGTTTCGCCGGCGGCCCGGCTGAGACTGAGCACCGTGCCGGTCAGGATGCCGGGAATGGCATAAGGCAGAACGCAATAACGGATCGTTTGCCAGCGCGTCGCGCCGAGCGAAAGACTGATCTCGCGATAGGACATCGGCACGGCCTCAAGCGCTTCTTTCGTGGAGGTAATGATTACCGGCAGGCTCATGATGGCCAGCGTAAGGGACCCTGCCAGGATCGAGGCGCCAAAATGCAGGAACACAACAAATACGGTAAATCCGAACAAACCATAAACGATCGAAGGAATTCCGGACAGATTCACGACGGACAGCTTGATCATGCGGGTGAATAGATTGTCACGGGCATATTCGACCAGGTAGATGGCTGACAAGATGCCCAGTGGCAGCGAAAAAGCCATCGTTCCGATCACCAGCAGGATCGTGCCGACCAGAGCGGGAAAGATGCCGCCTTCCTTCATGCCATTTCGCGGGTTCTGCGTGAGAAACTCCCAACTCATGGCTCCCCAGCCGCGGCTAATGACATAGTAGAGGATAAGCAGAATGGGCAAAATGACCAGCAGCGTGACAAACCCGAGAACGGTAAAGGCGATCTTTTCGCGCAACTTGGCGCCGTTCATCTGCGTGTCCTCCTGAGAAAGCGCTCGGCGGTGAAATTCAGAATAAAGGTAATGATAAACAGAACCAGACCGACGGCAAACAAGGCGTAATAATGATCCGAGCCGCTGACCGCTTCGCCCATCTCGCCGGCAATCGTGGCGGTGAGTGTTCGCAGCGGCTGCAGAAGCGATGTGGGAATCACCGGGGCATTGCCCGTAACCATCATGACGACCATGGTCTCGCCGATGACCCGGCCGATGCCGAGCATGATAGCGGCCATGATGCCCGACGATGCCGCCGGAAGCACGATCCGCCAAAGGGCCTGCCACTTGGTGGCGCCCAAACCGTAAGCGGCTTCTTTATACATGCGCGGCACGCTCGCCAGGGCATCCTCGGAAATGGTGATAATGGTCGGCAGGGCCATGAATGCCAGCAGGAATACGCCCGTCAGCCCGCACATTCCGGTGCGGAGATGAAATAGATTCTTGACAAAAGGTCCAAGCCATACGATGCCGATGAAGCCGAGCACTACGCTGGGAATGGACGCGAGCACTTCGATCAGCGATTTCAGGATCGTTTTGAGAAAGCCGGGAGCGATCTCAGCGATATAGAGGGCGGCGGCCACGCCGATCGGCACACAGATGGCGATGGCTCCCGCGGTCACCATGAATGAGCCCATGACCAAAGGAACGATGCCGAACGAGGGAGGTTCTGAAATAGGCAGCCATTTTGTTCCCGCGATAAAGTCAAAGAACGGATACACACGAAACAAAGAAAGCGAATCCTTAAGCAGAAACAAAAAGATCAGGAAAACAAATGCGATCAGCAGGAATCCGCTGAGGCGAATTGCCGCTTCGATAACCGTTTCCGTCCACTTTCTATTCACTTAAGGCCTCCCGCGGAACAAACCCGGTTTCGGCAAACTGCCGCTGGCCTTCAGGGCTCAGCGTGAAATCGACGAACTGCTTAACAATCCCGACCGGGTCGCCATTGGTATAAAAATACAGCGGACGCGAGAGCGGATATTGTTTGCTCAGGACATTCTTTATGTCAGGCGCATAAAAATGAACGCCATCGCTGCCGACCTTTAGCGTTTTGGCGCGGTCGGAGATATACCCCATTCCAAAGTAACCGATGGCGGCTTGATTATTGGCGACTTCCTCAACGATCGTCTGCGAGGAGGTCAGCAGCAGCGCATCCGGCGAGAATTCGGCGGTGCTGTCGCGTTTGCCTTCGCGGATGACTTCTTCCTTGAAATAGATGTGCGTGCCGGAACTGACTTCCCGTGACAAGAGGACGATCGGCAGATCGGGACCTCCGAATTCCTTCCAGTTGCCCGCCTGCCCCGTGAAGATTCGGTTCAGATCCTTCATGGTAAGCTGTTCGACGGGGTTTTTCAAATTGACGATCACCGCGATCCCGTCGTAGGCAACAACGATCTCTACGGGATTACCCCCCCGCTTGCGGGCCATTTCGATTTCCTTGGGTTTCATTTCGCGCGAAGCCGTCGCAATATCGCAAGTCTCATTGATCAACGAGGCGATCCCGACGCCGCTGCCGCCGCCCGTGATTGCGACGAAGATGTCCTGATACTGCTGCATGAATTTTTCGCTGAGCAACTGGGCGGCGTTGACCATCGTATCCGAGCCCTTGATCTGGATGTATCTGCGGTCGGCGGAGCGTTTGCAGCCATCAAAAAAATAAAACGTCGCGAGAAAACAAAGAAGATAAAGCGTTCTTTTTTTCATATAAAAATCCCCTTATAGCATCATCCAGGCAGCATAAATATCAGGATAAAACGAACCTTAAGATGAGGGTTTTACGTAGTTCTGAATACGTAAAGGATTGAAGGGAGTTAAACCACCTGAAGTGCTATTGTCAAGCACAAAAAAAAATTAACCAGATCCGCTGCGAATCACCACGTCGGGCCGTTCTGCAAATCCCTTAATTACGTTCTGTTGCCAATTTTTTCAGGATGTCCAGACCTTGTTCGATCTTTTGATCCGTGGTCGCATAGCTGATCCTAAAGTGCGTATCCCGTTCGCTGAAGACGTTGCCTGGAATCACAAGCAGATTGTTAGCAATTGCTTTCTTTACAAACTCGCTTGCATTCGGATAATGCGACGGGATCTTGGGAAAGATATAAAAGGCCCCTTCCGGCTTGACGACTTCGTAGTGTTTGGCAAGACCTTCAACCATGCGGTCTCGCTTGGCCCGATAGTGAGCGATATATGCATCCATGTTATAATCCAGCGCAGTCACCAGGGACATCTGGAAGGGAGACGGGGCACAGACAAACGTGTACTGCTGGATCATCAGCATTTTTTCCATCAACGGAGCCAGACTAGAATGGCAGACGGCGTATCCCAAACGCCATCCTGTCATGGCGTAGGTCTTACTGAACCCTTTGAGCACCAGGACCTTGTCATACTGTGATGCCGCGCTGGCATTTGGGCCGGCGTAGGCGAAATCCTCGTAGATCTCGTCGCTTACGATAAGCAGATTGTGCTTTTTGGCAATTTCAACGACCTGCTTGATCTGATCAGCGGAATTGACGACACCCGTTGGATTCGTGGGGGAATTGAGAACGATCACCTTGGTCCTGGCCGTCACGGCATCAGCGATCTTGTCCGCCGGCAGCTTGAAATCCGGGTAGGTGTCAACGAAAACGCATTTGCCGCCGAGCATATTGACCAGATGCTTGTACATCACAAAATACGGTTCGGGAATGATCACCTCATCGCCGGGATTGATCAGGGCCATGAACGCCAGCAGTAAACCGCCCGTGACCCCGCTGGTAAGCATCGCGGGGGCATTCTGCCAACCGTACCGGGCCTGCATCCTTTCGTTGAGTCGGGCCAGGACCTGCGCATCGCCGGCCGTCTGCGAGTAACGATTGTTACCGCGACGAATCGCCTCGATCGCCGCTTCTTTAATAGCATCCGGAACGTCAAAGTCCGGCTGCCCGATCGAAAAATTCACGGGATCCTTCAATTGGGCGGCAAGCGCAAAGACCTTGCGGATGCCGCTGGCATCAATCAAACGGGTACGGTCGGCAAGATAATCCATATTCAATTCCCCACAGATCGGCGCATAGGAATTGCCGCTTGTACAGCAGACTGTACACAGCGGCAACGCGGATATGCACTTATTACTTCGGCTTGCGATGACTGACTTTCGGCAGCCCCGTTACCTTGTTTCCTTCTTCCCAGCGTTCTTCTTCGCTGAGGACCTTGACGCGTTCTTCTCTGGATAAAACATTGCGGTGCCGCTTTAGGGCGCCTTTTACTTTTAGCGAACGATCAACTGACATACAAAACCTCTCTTAACTTAGATTCTACTTCAACAATCCGTAACAATCCTGAAACGGTTTTAATCCAAATTTCGTGTCGCCTGTCTCCTTGGCGTACGCCAGTCCGAGCGTGCGGATCTTGCGCACCAGTTCATACCCGGGCGTTCCCTCGCTCTCGGGATTTACGTTAAAGCCCTGCGATGTTACCAGCAGTGCGTAGCCATTGCGAACAATAATGTCGGTCGGAACCTCTTTTTTCTTAAAGAAATCCCGCAGCACCAGCAGTTCATCCTTGCGCGACTCCTGTATGCCCTGGATCACGATCACGTTGTTTCCGTCACCAGGGTCCGCCTGGGCCGCAAGCGATTTGCTTTGAGACCGCACTGGCTCTTTCGGGGCCTCAGGCTTAATGGGCCTGGGCTCCTGGATCTGCACGGCGATGGACGTCGGAGTCTGGCGTTTCAGGTCCGGCACGGTTGGCTGAGATTTCGTTGCCGCCGCCGAGGCGACGTTTTCATCTGTTTGCCCGCCGCCATAATAAAGGGCGCCAATCCACACCCCAAGTCCCAATACCACAACCTGAGCGGCCACTGCGATTATAATTAACAAGGTTTTTGCGGACAAACCGGAGCCCGTACCGCTACTGACCTCTTCATCTGCCGTTTGTTTCGACTGCGCCGTATTCTGGGAGGCCGCATACAAACCACTTTGCGTCAAATGATTAAAACGCTTTCGATCGGACCTCATCTGACCGGTCTTGAGACCCTCTGCGATACGCACTTGTCCCTGTCGGATCGCTTCGTACAATGCCTTTTGGTTTTGTTTTCGGGCCATAATCTCATCCTTCGACTCAGAGAGAAATCTTCCCCACGCCCATCAGCGGCGACTTGCCGCCCGGCACATATCCCAATACTTGCAGAACGCATTAACATACACGCGGACAGCGGACTTTTCAACCGTAAACTTAACAAAAAACTGATTTTATGAGCGTCTTTTTGAGAATTAAATTCTTGACTTCGTCCGGTTTATCGACTATAGAATTGCCTTTTCCGGAATATTTTACTTTACGGTAGATTTGTATTTTGATATACGAATCGGGATGGAGTCATTGTAAAAAGACCCTTTCGGCCCCGGAAAGTCGGCAACCTTAAGGGAACGTATCTTTTTAATTCGATCAGAGATTTAACGGAGATGCAATAAGTTATGTTACCGGTAAAGAAAACCAGTAAATCCCGAACCCGTACGCGACGTAACCACAAGAAGCTCAGTTCTGTGAATTATTCGCTGTGCAAGAAATGCGGAGCCGCCAAACTGCCGCATGCCGCATGCAGCCAATGCGGTTTTGTAAATGACAAGATAACGCTTAAGCTGGCCAAGGAGGCCGAAAGCTAAAAATGCGGATCGCTATTGACGCTATGGGCGGCGACCATGCTCCGGACGAGATCGTAGCCGGGGCGCTGGAGGCTAAGGATGTCCTCAAAAGCGACGACGAACTGATTCTCATCGGAGATGAGGGAATCATCAAATCGTGCCTGGTCAGGCTAGGCGCGTCACCGGACACATTCCGGATCTTTCATGCGTCTGAAGTGATCGGGATGAATGAATCCCCTGTTGAGGCGCTTCGGCACAAGCCGAAAAGCTCGATCGCTATTATGGCACGAGCAGCTTCTCACCGGCAGGTGGACGCGGTGCTTTCGGCCGGCAATACCGGGGCCTGCGTGGCGGGCTGCCAGCTTCGCATGCGTAATCTGGAAGGCGTGCAGCGGCCGGGCATCGCCATCGTGCTGCCAACCTTGGGCGGCCCGGTGACCATGTGCGACGTGGGCGCCAATATCGCGTGCAAGCCCATCCATCTATACCAGTACGCGGTCATGGCCAGTATTTATGCCGAAGCGATGTTCGGAATCCAGCGCCCGCGGGTGGGCCTGATGAACATCGGCGAAGAGGAACGCAAGGGTACCGACCTGGTCAAGAAGACGCATGCCCTGCTGCTGAACGACCCTAAGATTAACTTTGTCGGCAATCTTGAAGGACGCGATCTGTTCCAGGGCAAATGCGATGTGGTCATCTGCGAGGGATTCCTGGGCAATGTCGTTCTAAAGTTGACCGAAGGGCTGGTCGAGATGATCTTTACCGCGATCCGGCAGGAACTGACGACCCGCAGCAAACTCATGGCCTTGTGGTTCAAGTCCGTGATGAAGAGTGTCTTTCGCAAGTACGATTATCATGAATACGGCGGCGCCATGCTGCTGGGGGTCAATGGACTTTCGATCATCTGCCATGGGTCCAGCAAGGCAAGAACCATCAAGAATGCCATATTCGCATGCAAGAAATTCGCTGATAAGCACATTAATGAGAAGATCGTAGAACGCCTGTCACAGATGGCGATGGTGGATAGCAATGGTCAATAATCCGACAATCGAGACGCCGAAGCGCCGCGCGGTAGTGGCGGGTACGGGGTCTTGTGTACCTGACAAGATATTAAGCAACCAGGATCTTACGAAGATCGTGGAAACCTCGGATGAATGGATCACGACGCGGACGGGCATCAAGACGCGGCGGATCGCTCAACCCGGGCAGACCACGGCCACTCTTTCGGCGCAGGCGGCCCGCAATGCGCTTCAGGATGCGCAGATGCAGGCCGATGAGATCGAGATGATCGTGATCGGTACCGTCACGCCGGAAATGGTTTTTCCTTCGACCGCGTGCTTTGTGCAGGATATGATCGGTGCGCGAAACGCATGGGCATTCGATCTTTCGGCCGCGTGCAGCGGCTTTGTTTACGGGCTTTCGATCGCTCATCAATTTGTCAGTTCGGGACGGTACCACAACGCCCTGGTGATCGGCGCCGAAACGCTCAGCCGCATCACCAATTACCAGGATCGCGGAAGCTGCATCCTGTTCGGCGACGGCGCCGGCGCGGTGATCCTTAAGGCCGCTAACGAGGGATCGCAGGGAATCATGTACAGTACATCCTTCAGCGACGGCCGCGGTTGGACCGCCCTCAATTGCCCAGCCTTCGGCTCGCGGAACCCGGTCAGTAAACCGCTGGCGGACCCGTCCATGGTGTATATGCAAATCAACGGACGCGAAGTGTATCATACCGCCGTTCGAAGGATCGTGGAACTGGTGAACGAATGTCTCGAAAAATGCGATCTGGGGGTAGAGGACATCGCGATGTTCATCCCGCACCAGATGAACGCGCGCATTATCGAATCCGTCGGCAAGCGTCTGAACTTCACGGATGACCGTATCTTTATCAACATTGACAAATACGGCAACACGTCCGCCGCTTCGATCCCTATCGCCCTGGATGAGTGCCGCAAGAGCGGCAAAGTTCACAAAGGCGATATTATTCTTCTGGTGGCATTCGGCGGCGGACTGACGTGGGGCGCAAACGTCATTCAGTTATAACAGGGAAGGTTGAATTTGAAATGAAGACCGCATTCTTGTTTCCAGGTCAGGGCGCCCAGTACGTTGGGATGGGCAAGGACCTCGCGGAGAAGTATCCGCAGGCAGCGGCCCTTCTGACGCGAGCCGGCGACGTCGTCGGATACGATCTGCTGGAGATCTGCGGCAGCGGCCCGGAAGAAAAACTGAATTCCACAATGTACTCGCAGCCGGCGATCTTTGCGGTTTCAGCCGCCCTGCTCGACCTGCTTATGTCGCGGGCTCCATCGTTGAAGCCGGACGTGACGGCCGGATTGAGCATGGGCGAATACACGGCGCTTTACGCGGCCGGATTGATCTCGTTCGAAGATACGCTCCGCTTAGTGCAAAAGCGGGGGCAGGCCATGCAGGCGGCCGCCGAACTCACGCGCGGGGCAATGGTAAGCTTGCTGGGGCTGGATGAACTGAAGGTGATCGAGCTGTGCGAGGAGGCTTCCGGCGGGGAATTGCTGGTTGCCGTGAATTTTAACTGCCCGGGACAAATCGTTGTCAGCGGAACGGTCAGCGCCTGCAAGCGCGCCGAGGAACTGGCGCCCAGGTACGGGGCGATGAAGGCTGTGCCGCTGAGCGTAGCCGGGGCGTTTCATACGGAAATGATGGATCCGGCGGCGCAGGAACTGGCGGCCGCGCTGGCGCAATGTGCCATTAAAGAACCCGGACAGGTCAGCGTTATCGCCAACATCAGCGCGGAGTATTATGCGTCGGCTGACGCGGTTCGCAACGGATTGGTCAAGCAACTGGTGCGGCCTATTCTGTGGCAGCGCTGCATGGAGCGGCTGCTCGCGGCGGGCGTTGAAGAGTTTTACGAGATCGGACCGGGGCGCGTGTTGACGGGGCTGATGAAACGGATCAGCCGCCGCACCAAAATCACGAACATCAGCTCGGTCGAATCCTTCGAGGAATTTTTAAAAGGTAATCTGAAATAGCAGTTTTTTAAGGATGATGTGATGGCAGAAAAACGCTTGGCGGTTGTTACCGGTGCCGCTCGAGGGATCGGGCGGACAATAGTTTTGGAACTGCTCAAGCAAGGGCGGCAGGTGGCCGGCCTTGACCTGAACAGGCAGCAGCTTGACGAATTGGAAAAAGTTTGTGCAGAGGCCGGCTATGAGGTCGTTACGCGGTGCGTCGATATCACGCAAACGGATAAGTTGACCGAAACACTGGAGTCGCTGGCCGAAAGCTATGGCGGGATTGGCATTCTGGTGAACAACGCCGGGATCACTCGTGACAAACTGATGATCCAGATGGATGACGAGGATTTCGATAAAGTTATCTCGGTCAATCTGCGGGCCGCTTTTGTCGCCACGCGCGTGGCCGCCCGGTCGATGGTTCGCAATAAATTCGGCCGGATCGTGCATATCAGTTCGGTGGCCGGCGTCATGGGGCAGGCCGGATCTGCCAATTACGCCGCCAGCAAGGCCGGCTTGATCGGCATGTCCAAATCGATCGCGCGCGAGGTCGGCAAAAAGAACGTGACCTCCAACTGCATCGCGCCGGGCTTTATCATGACGGACATGACGCAGATTCTGCCGGAGCCGGTCAAAGAGGCCGCGATGGCCGTAATCCCGATGAAACGCTTCGGAAAACCGGAAGAAGTCGCCCGCGCGGTGGCGTTCTTAACGGCCGACGAAGCCGGCTATTTAACGGGCCAGGTTTTGTGCGTGGATGGCGGCATGGCCATGTAGAAAATTGAATAAAAAAAGATTGAAAAGGCGCCGTGCGGCCGGTATATTACCGCCGAAAACTCAAAAATACATCTAAAAGGACTGAATTACATAACTCTTTTAATTTAAGGAGATTGGACGTGGCAGACGTGGATATTCAAGCCATTGAGGCGAAGGTTATTGAGATTGTCAGTGAACAGATGGGCGTTGACAAGAGCGAGATCAGCCGGGAGACATCGTTTATTAACGATTTGAATGCCGACTCGCTTGATACGGTCGAATTGGTCATGGAATTTGAAGACGAATTCGACATGAGCATTCCGGATGAAGAGGCAGAAAAGATCCAGACGGTCGGCGCGGCGATCGATTACATCGCCGAGATCATGAAGAACAAGGAAGATTAAGGATAGCCATGACCGAACGTCGCGTCGTCATCACTGGATTAGGGTGCATCACCGCCCTCGCTGAATCTCCTGACGAACTCTTCGAAGCCTTATGTCAGGGCCGCAGCGGCATCTCGCTCATCGAATCGTTCGACACCACCGAATATCCTGTCAAATTCGGGGGCGAAGTAAAGACTTTCGATATTGGAAAATATACCGGCGTGCGGGAAGCCAAGCGCATGGACCGGTTCACGCAAATGGCACTGGCTTCGGCGGTTCAGGCCGTAAACGACAGCGGACTGGATTTTGAGAAAGAAAATAAGCGGCGCGTCGGGGTCATCGTCGGGACAGGCATTGGCGGCATCAAAGAAATCGAAGAACAGCATATCCGTTTGCTGGAGAAGAGCCCCCGCAAGGTATCGCCCTTCTGCGTTCCCAAATTAATGGGCAACGCGGCCAGCGGGTGTATTTCCATCGAGTACGGTTTAAAAGGTCCGAACTTCTGTGTTGTGACCGCGTGCGCATCGGCCAGCCACGCGATCGGCGAGGCGTTCTGGAACATCCGCAGCGGCCGCTCCGATATCTGCATCACGGGCGGGTCCGAGGCGGCGCTGACGCCGATCGGCTTGGCGTCGTTCTGTGCCCTCAAGTCGCTGAGCACGCGCAATGACGATTATTCGCATGCGTCGCGCCCCTTCGATAAGGACCGGGATGGGTTCGTATTGTCGGAAGGTTCGGGCATCCTGATCCTCGAAGACTACGAACACGCCAAGAAACGCGGCGCCAAGATCTACGCCGAACTGCTCGGATACGGAGCGACCGGCGACGGATTCCACATCACCGCCCCGCTCGAGGACGGCGACGGCGCAGCCGAGGCGATGCGGTTGGCGGTGGAGCAGTCGGGGGTCGCGGCGGAAAAGATACAGTATATCAACGCGCACGGCACGAGCACCGAACTCAATGACGCCGCGGAATGCCGGGCGATTAAGACCGTGTTCAATTCACACGCCTATAAAATGGCCATCAGTTCCTCCAAGAGCTGCCTGGGGCATTGCCTCGGGGCAAGCGGCGGGGTCGAGCTGATCGTTTGTGCCAAGTCCATCGAAAAAGGCATGATCCATCCGACCGCCAACCTGCAGGAAGTCGCCCAGGATTGCGACCCGAAGATGGATTATGTGCCGGGACAGGCCAGGACAATGGATCTCAAGTACGCGTTGAGCAATTCACTGGGATTCGGAGGTCATAACTGCAGCCTGCTCATCGGCAAGATCTAAGCATTCATGTAATTTGGACCAAGCATCAACCCCGGTTATTAGATCGGGGTTTTTTATTGCGCCGCGCAAAATGGCATCTTGCCGTCTATCGAATCTGCTGGGTCTTGAGCCAATTGACCGGGGCTCGATCATCGGTCAGGAGCATCGCTTCGGAATCCTCTACAAAGCCGGGATCAAGCCTGCGGGCGATTTGCACCATGTCAAATTCAAACCCATGACGATCTTGCAGTTGGCCGGCGCGCTTTACGGCGGCTTCGATGGTCAAGGCGGGCCCTTGGGCGGCTGTCGCTGCGAGCATGGCATTGCCCGAACGAATGCCCGCGAAAACCTGGCATTGTCCAAAAACGGAACGGAATGTTTTCAATTCGGAATCGAAGAGGCGATTGGATAGAAATACATTGGCGACCACGACGCCGTCATCGGTCAGAATGCTCTTCACTTCCTGCAGAAACTCTTTTGTCATCAGATGAAACGGGATGTAGTCGCCGTTGAACGCATCCAGAATAACCCAATCGTACTTCTGTCCGGGTTCGCGCAGCAACTTCTTCTTGATGAACATGCGGCCATCGTCCACGCGGACCCGCAGTTTTTCATCGGTTCTGAAATCAAAGTACTTCTCGGCAACTGCGGAAATCTCGCCGTCGATCTCGACCACATCGATCATGGCATTTGGAAAATAATGATGAACATCTCGCGGAATAACGCCGCCGCCCTGCCCTAACACAAGTACCGCGTTCGGATCCGGGTTAAAAAGAAGTCCGCAAAATGACATCTCCGTATATTCGAGCATGTGCCTCCGCGGATTGTCCAGATCGACCTGGGACTGGATCGTTGATGAGTCTCGCATTCCGAACCGGAGCGTAACGATTGAATCACGCTGATAGACGTAAATGGCAGTGTAGAGCGAGTTTTTCCTGCAGAGCAATTCACCGAAGGCAGGATCGGCCGGTTTGGCCCCTGACACAACAATACTCGTAAGCCATAGCAGGCAAAACGCCCTATACATGCAGAATTTATTCATGAATCATTCGTCCGCGGCGGCAAGTTCCGGTTCGATCTGTAAATGATGTTCAGATGCAGCCGGCCCAAGCAGGGAGAGGATAAACACGGAGATTCCCAACGCCGCGATCATTAAACCGGATATAATAAGGGTTTGCCGCATTGATAAAAGCACCAGGTAAAAGGCTGTAACCACGCAGCCGGCAAAACTGGCGATGGTCGATGCGGCAAGGACCAGGCCGGCATTGTATCCGGAATGCCGGCACTGACTGGAAAGCCAACGGATCACCGTCGGGGAAACCGTGCCCAGCAGGATCGTGGGCAGACCGAACAACGCGAGCGACGCGATCAGGGATCCCCATTTCTCATCCATCCCAAGTCTGAAGATCCAGTCGCAGATCGGCTCATCAATAAGAGGTAAAGCAACAACCCAAAGTCCGGCCAGGAGCAGATCCAGGCCCAGGGCAGACTGCCAGATCTTTTTCGTAGATAACCATCCGCCCAGCATATACCCCAGTGCCAGGCTTAGCAGGAAAACGCCGATCACGCTGCCGGTGACGACATATACGGCGCTGCCAAAATAAGGCGCCAGCATACGAACGCCAAGGATCTCCAATTCCATGACAAACCAGCCGCAAACGCACGCGATCAATAGTACCATGAATGCTCTAAACATATCTTGACACTCGCTTTTCAAATCAGTCGCATCGTAACACTGATCCCGCGCATTTGCAAACAATTGTCACGAGATCTCACGAGGACTAGGGGATAGTACATCTAGCAGGATTAAAGAAAGACCGTATGGCGGCGGAGGAATAAGTCGATGGCGGGACTCGAATAAAAAACCACTGCCCAGGACTGGATTTGAACCAGCACGCCCTTGCGGGCATTAGGCCCTCAACCTAACGCGTCTGCCAATTCCGCCACCTGGGCAATGAAAGCGAGATTGTATAGAATTGATTGGGTAAAATCAAGCCCGATGGTTGAAATTTCAGGAAAAACCTCCGGCGGTCAATGGTATCCCTATTTGCCTCTTTGATTGTCCCAAAGCATGACTTGCAGACGCGGCGAAAACGAAAACCCGGTTTGCAGGCAGAAATCGGCCAGCCATCGCGATTTCTGCAGGTATTCCTCTAAACGAACCGCCTGCGGCATCAGGTAAACCTTATAGGGGTCAACTTCGGGCAATTGCCCCAGGCACTCGGCGATTTCATCGAGGTCAGCGGGCACATCGACCACAAACTTGAGCTGATAAGGATAGGTTTCTATCAGGCACTGCAGGGAAGCCGGATCGAATCTCGCCAGTCCGTGCTGTTTGGCAGTGTCGCCATCGAGCGGTGCAGAATTTGCCAGCTTTGGGCTTATGCTCACCAGGTCGGCCATCAGATCAGTCGGACACTTGATGCCGGAAGTCTCCACGGTGACATGGCAGCCGTGCTGGTGGAGCAGACAGGTCAAAGGCGCCAGATCAGCCGACAGCAGTGGTTCTCCCCCCGTCAAAACGACATAGCGCGTGGGATGATCCTTTATTTGCTGCATGAGCTGGTCGGGGCTCATTTCAGTTCCTGCCGCAAAGTCCCATGCGTATTTTGTGTCGCACCATTTACAGCGCAAAGGGCAGCCCGCCAGACGAATGAAGACGCTGGGCACGCCGGCAAGGGATCCTTCGCCCTGCAAAGAATAGAAAAGCTCGTTAACAATCATATTCAATCGTCCCCCTTCTTAGCAGAAGTCTGCCGTACTGTCAAGCATACCGCCAAAACGGCAAACAAGGAAAGGTAAACGCTGAACCGCTATTGGCATTTTCCCGCCTTTAAAGATTTTACGCAAATTTATACCGTATTGTGGAAGAAACCGATGCGCAAGATAAAACCCACAAACAGATCCTCTATCCTGTGGTGGATGACGGCATTGCTATTCTCCTTTTCGAGTGCCGTTGCCATGCGAATTGACGCTTACGAAGCTCAAAAGACGACCCGTCAATGGCTCAAGAATAGTTCTCGGTTTAAGCACGGGCAATTTGCAATCAAATCAGTCGAAACAGTAATCTTTAATGAGGAAACGGCTTATTTCGTTGTCAATCTAAGTCCTTCCGGTTTTGTGATACTGGCGCCCGATGAATGCCTGGAGCCGGTCATTGCGTTCAGCACAGAATGGCAGCATGTGCCTGATGAACAGAGCCCGCTTTATCAGTTTGCCAAACGCGATATGACGGCCCGTTTGCGCTGCCTCAGGCGTAACCCGAGACTTCATGCTGAAAATGCGGCGAAATGGAAAAAGTACCTGGCGAGCAGCAGTCTTGACAGCCGCGAAATTCATACGCTGGGTGACAGGGAAGTTCGCGTTGAACCGCTTATCTGGAGTATCTGGGGACAGCAGGATGAGGAGGATCTGCCCTGCTATGATTATTATACGCCGCCGGGCAGCGAGCCGGATGGAGATCCCAACAACAACATCCGATGCGGATGTGTTGCCACGGCCATGGCGCAGGTCATGCGGTACAATCAGCACCCTTCCGGTTCGGTCGGCGTTTCCGCATTCTCCATTTCCGTCAATGGCAACTACTACACCGCGTACACGCGGGGAGGCGACGGCGCCGGCGGACCCTACCAATGGACCAATATGCCGCTGGACCCAGGCCCTTTCACGAATGACATCCAAAGACAGGCGATCGGTGCACTCTGTCATGATGCGGGACTGACCGTCAACATGAGTTATTCACCCAGCGGTTCCGCCGCGGCGATGCGGAAGATCCACAGCGCCCTTTCTGATTTTTTCCAGTACTCGTGCGCCGTTTACGGGATCGGCAGTTTTGATTCCGGCGGATTGCAGACAAACAGCCTTATCCAGCTTTCAGGCTCCATGCCCATGCCTGACATCAATCGAATGATCAATCCAGGGCTGGATGCGGGATACCCGTCGATTCTTGGGATTGACGGGCCGGATGCCGGCCATGCGGTCGTCGTTGACGGCTACTGCTACCAGGAGGGGACGTTGTACCATCATCTCAACATGGGCTGGTACGGCCGGGATAATGTTTGGTACGCCCTGCCGGACGTCACCAGCATGCCGTCGTACGACGTGATTGACGCGTGTATTTACAACATCTTTCCCGATGGAACCGGCGAGATCGTCAGCGGACGTGTTATCGATCCAGAAGGGTTGCCGATGGAAAACGTAAGTGTTTCGGCATTGCTCGATGCAGCGATTGTGCAGCAGGACATGACCGATGCGAACGGCATTTATGCACTGGCCCATTTACCGTCCGAACACACGTACATGGTGCGCGCAGAAAAGCAAGGATGCCGTTTTGCGGATCAAGTCGTCTATATAGGCAAAAGCGGCAGCCAGGGGCAGCCTCATACGGATGTAACGGGTAACGTATGGGGGGTGGACTTTCAACACCCCGGCGAACTTCCGCCGCTTGCGATTGAAGACCCTAACATAGTTGATTCCAATTCCATTAGCCTGGTGCTGACGGCGTTGGATGAAGGCATGCCGAACCCGCCGGGACGCGTTCGCTACTTTATCGAAGCGTTGCCGCGGCATGGACGACTATATGACCCGAATTTCGGCCAGATCATCGACATCCCGCATGAACTGCGAAATGACGCCAACTCGGTCATTTATGAACCGTGCAAGTACTTTTGGGGGTTGGACAGCTTTGCGTTCAAGGCAAACGACGGTGGCGTACCTCCTGGCGGAGGCGACTCCAATACAGCCGAGATTTGGCTGGACGTCATGGAAAGCCAGACCGGCGGAACCGATTACTTCTCGGATTATCCCTTGCACACATGGAAGCACGACAGCCGCACGCAATTGATCTACACGGCGGCGGAGTTTGGGCACGCCAAGCGCATCGGCGCAATTTCATTGCATATTGTACAGCCGCCGCCGAGTTTACTGACTCACTTTCGCATCCGGATGCAGCCGACGGCATTGATTGAATATCCGCTGAATCGCGATTTCGTCAACACCGGCTGGACCAATGTCTATGAAGCGGACGAATGGATCGTATCCGGCGGGTGGAGGCGATTTAATTTTCAAACTCCGTTTGATTACAATGGCCGGGACAATATACTGCTGGATATCAGTTTTGACAATTGGTCCTGGGCCGCCGCCAACGGGCTCGTGTATGGTCTTTATGCCGCCAACCAGGACATCTCGCAATCATCAGATAGTCAGCACGGTGATCCCCAGTTTTGGACGATTTCCATGTTTGGCGGATACCTCAGTGAAAATATGAAGCCGAGCATCAAGGTGCATGCTATTGTTTCAGACGTGCTGACGGCCGACTTCAATACCGACTGCCGCGTTAATCTTTCGGACTTGCTGCCATTGATGGATGCCTGGCTGACCCAGGCCGGGATGGCAGGTTATAGCGACGCTTACGATATTGCAGAGCCCTCGGATGACAAGATCAACCTGGGAGACTTCGCCGCACTTGCGTTTGAGTGGTTAGAAAGCGTTCGGTAAACGCTCCGTTAAGCCGGCTTACAGCGCAAAAACAAGGGCCTGCGACTCGCGACGAATCACAGGCCCATGGGCCGAGGAGGATTCGAACCTCCGTAGGCGCTAGCCAATGGATTTACAGTCCATCCCCTTTAGCCACTCGGGCATCGACCCTGAATCCTTAATATTATACGGCCCAAAGCGGTTTTGCAATAGAAAAAAGGCTATTTTGTGAGGCTTTTGACACCAGCAACAAAAAAGCCCGCACAGAGGCGGGCTCGCATTTGAAGCATCATGTTTTTTACCATTTCCCGGTTTTACGCTGCGGGGCCTTGGGGTGTGTCTTGAGACAGGCCTCTGTCTTTTCAAGCATTACATCGGGAAGCTGATATGGCTGAAGTTTGCCGGACATAAATGCGTCGTAACCCGACAGATCCATCAGGCCATGACCGCTATAGGAGAAGAGGATCACTTTCTCCTTGCCTTCTTCTTTGGCCTTGTTGGCTTCCTGGATGGTCGCGGCGATGGCATGGCTGGTTTCCGGGGCACAGATAAAGCCCTCGGTTTGGGCCCAGGTCAGAGCAGCCTGGTAGCATTCCACCTGATCGATGGCACGAGGCTTGTGAAGGCCTTCGACGACGCACTGGCAAACAAGCGGTGACATGCCGTGGTAGCGCAAACCGCCGGCGTGAATGGGCGGCGGCACAAAATCGTGACCGAGACTATACATGGGAAACAGCGGCGTCATGCAGGCCGTATCGCCATGGTCATAGGCAAATGGCGCTCGTGTCAGCGTGGGGCACGCGGCGGGCTCGGCAGGGATGATCTCGATGTTGGCGCCGTTGATCTTGTCGGCGGTGAATGGAAACGCGATGCCGGCAAAGTTACTGCCGCCGCCGGCACAACCAATGACGACATCCGGAAGCCGCTCGCCAATCTTCTTGAGCTGAGCCTTGGCCTCAAGGCCGATGATCGTCTGATGCAGCATGACATGGTTCAGCACGCTGCCGAGCGAATAGCGGGTCTGGCCTTTGGGATCGGTGACGGCCTGTTCAATGGCCTCTGAAATCGCCATGCCAAGGCTGCCCGGCGTATCGGGATATTTTTCGAGGATCGCACGACCGGCATTTGTTTCGCTGCTGGGGCTGGCTACGCAATTGCCGTCCCACACCTGCATCATCAGCTTGCGGAAGGGTTTCTGGTCGAAGCTGATGCGAACCATAAAGATCTTGCACTCAAGGCCGATGAGCTTACAGGCAAAGGCCAGGGCCGCCCCCCACTGGCCTGCGCCGGTTTCGGTCGTAAGGCGTTTGATCCCAAACTGTTTATTGTACCAAGCCTGCGGGACCGCGGTATTGGGTTTGTGGCTTCCCGGAGGGCTGGTGCTTTCGTCTTTGTAGTAGATGCGGGCAGGCGTCTTGAGATACCGCTCCAGATACACCGCCCTTCTCAGGGGTGCCGGCCGCCAGCGGTAAAGGATGTCGAGGACTTCCTCGGGGATATCGATCCAACGCTGCGTGCTGACCTCCTGCTCAATGATGTTCATCGGAAAAACCGGGGCCAGCATCTCGGGCTTGACGGGGTTTCCATCGGGCCCGAGCGTCGGAAGCATCGGCGTGGGCAGGTCAGCGGCAATGTTATACCATTGACGCGGGATGTCTTTTTCATCCAGGTGAATTTTTCGATCCATTTTCTTCTCCTGAGTCTAAATAGGAATTACTGATTGATTCGGAATTTTTGAGAACCTTTGCTCCCCGCGTGATTTTGCATAGACTGATCCCCAATTCGGAGGCGATCTGACGTTGAGAAGTACCTGCCTTGAGGCGTTTCATCAGATCCCATCGTAAGGCCAGGTCTCGCCGTTCTGCCGGCGTTAGAATCTCTTCCAAAAATGATTGCATCTTTTTAGAGTCCGTAATGTCACACAGGGCTTTGACAACTGACACATAACCGGATGCGATTTCTCCTGATCTGTTTCTAACCATAGAATCATTATAGAGGAAATCGGTAGAATGTAAAGCATAAATGCCGATATTTAATGGACGTATGAGAAAATCGATCGCGATTCTAAGGAGCCATCGCGGATCGCAGAACATTGGTCAGGAAATTGGCGAGTTTTTGGACGCGATCAGCGGCTCCGCTTTTGCCGCATCGCCGCCGACTTTTTTCACGAAACGCTCGACGATCTTTTTGACCAGAACTGCTTTTTGTCTTTCGGTAAGGCCTTCCAGCGACAGTTGCCCTCCCGCGTAGCTTGGATGCCCGCCGCCAGTGCCTTTGCGAGCAACGAGATGGCGGGCCACCTTGTCAGCACTCGCATCTTGGCGCGAGGTTCTCAGCGAAAGCAGCATCTTATCGCGGAAAAAACCGCACACCATGACCCACTCGGTGCTATCCTCACGAAGCAGCAGATCGGCTACTTCGCCAATCATGTCCGGATTTTCAACCTCCCCCAGGTGAGTTACGATCGCATGGTCAATGACACGCGCGTTTTTCAGGGCGTCCACGAGCATCTGAAAATAAACCCGCTCGACTTTGCCGCGCTGAATATCGCTCAGCATGCGTTTGTTCGCAAGCGGGTACAAGTGCGTAATGGCCCGGATGTCGGCATGTACCGTATCCCTGCCCAGGTCCTGGGTGTCGGAGCGTATGGCATACAAGAGCGCCGTGGCCAGCGACATCTCCAGCTTGATCTTCGCGGCATTGAGGTATTCCACAAGGATCGTCCCCGTGGCGCCATACCTGCTGCGGATATCCGTAAAACGACAATGCCGGGTCAGCGGCCTGCAAGGGTGGTGATCGATCACGATGTCTGGTTCGATCTCGGAGGGCAGAGAATTGTTTCCCGCTCCGGGCTGAGTATCCACCATGGCGAACAATTCAAACTGTGACAGATCGAGCTGGCCGATCTGCCTCAGATTCAGGCCCAGATATTCGACCAGCGCCCTGTTCTCGGCGCGGCCAACCGTTCCGCCATGAGCGATCGAGCATTGCACTTCAGACAGCGTGTTCGCCAATTTCCGCAACGCGCAAGCCGAGGCGATCGAGTCGGGATCAGGGTTGTCCTGCATCGTGATCAGCATCGTGGTATGTCCCCGCAGGACCTGCGTCAATTGCTCCAGCTTGGATAGTGTTCTCCTCATAACGGCTATTTTCCTTTTCGAAATGGGCGCAATAGAACGGCCGGTCCCAATGCCAAGCTGCGTGGAGCCATAAAGCGGCTGGCAGAAACGCTTCCGATCTCTTCGATCGTATAGAATGCCTGCGGATTAAATGTTTTTATAATATCAATGATCTCGGTCACATTCCGCCGGGGCACCACCGTAAAGACAATATTTACAGAACCATAGGCCCCGGTGCCTTCAATGCAGGTCACGCCGTATTCGCTTTGCTTGAAGGCCTCTACCAGTTTGGATGCGTTCTGATTAGTAATGATGCGGATCAGAACAACGCCCAGGGACAGCTTCTCGGTTAAGGTGATGCCGATGAAATTGCCTATCGCAAATCCCGAAGCATAGGCGACGTAGCACGCCGGATTGGTCAAGTTTGTCATGATCTGCCCGATCGCGGTCAGCCAGATCAAGACCTCGAAAAAGCCGGCACAGGCCGCCAAAACGCGGTACCCGCGAGAGACAAAGATAACCCTGGCGGTGCCGATGGTAACATCGCAGATACGGGCACACAAAATGAACAAAGGCAGCAGCAGCCAGGAGAACAGCGGCGATCCTGAGAATGTTTCAAATATCGTCATCGCGTTCATCCGCTCCTTAACACGACCTCAAAGGCAAGATCCCGTCACAGGTCGATCATGCACCGGCGGTTTGCGCCCGGCCGGCGCTGTCAAGCTCCGCTGAGCTTTCACGGATTCCTTGCAGTTTTTCCATTCGCACAGGCTGATCGTACCGTCCGGCGCAATACGCACGAAGTTCATCCGCATGCCGATCCAGCAACCGCTGTTACAATACCAGTCCCGGAAAAAACCGGCGGCGTGCGTATGCCCGGTAATGAGGTAGTCATAGTTTTCACGACGTTTGTGCAAATGATACAAAGCCATGATACCCCTGATCTGGCCTGGGTCTTGTGCGGGCGTGAGAGAATCCTGCAGCTTATGCGGCGGCTGGTCACTTGCGCTCTTTTCGAACAGGTTCAATGAATTGTTCCACACGCGCATAAAACTACGGCTGACGGTCAGAAGGCTTTTTTCCGTAAAGCCGCCCGCCGATAGCAAAGGATGCCCCTTGCGGTCCTCCAGGATACCGGCCAGGATGGCCAGGATGCGGCCCCATCGAGGCGTGCCATCGCGGCTGAACGGATCCAGTTCGTGGCCGTGCATGAACATGACCCGTTTGCCGGCGATGATCCGTTCGAAAGGACCGGTCATTCGCTCTAAGAGCGGGTGTGCGAAAAGCCGTGTGCCGATGAGGTCCTCAAAATCACAATCATGATTTCCAAGAACATATGCCGCCTGCATGCGCCCCAGCCGGTCCATAATTCCGAGCCGCTGGATCAACACCTTTCCAATGTTGGATTGCCAAAACTCAAATAAGTCACCAAGAATAAAAAGCTCGGCATTGAGCTGCTCCACGTAGTCCAGAAAACGGCTCAGGTCACGTTCCTTGTGATCGAACGCGAAGTTATCACGGGGTCCGCCGTCACCCATGTGCAAATCGCTGATGACAACGATCTGCCTTTCGTTTTTCATTGAACCGCTCATATCAATCGAGTCGCACACCCCTGCGCTGCAGCCACAATTTTAACTCACCCATTTCCGAATCGAACACTTCGTTGTCGTAGATCTCTTCGATTTGCTGGACCCGCTCCAGCAGTTCCGGCTCTTTCGCAACCAGATCAGTGACGCGCTTTTCAAATTCGTCCCCAAGCACGCGCAGGTCCTCGCAATCCAACTGCAGCCCGAGGATCCCGGAGATAAAACGCATCGCAGTCTCGATGCTCTTTGGGTTGTATCCCTGCACATACGCCGGAACCTCGGCCACAAGCGAAATCATATCCAGGCCGACATGTCCGCAGCGGTCCAGCAGATAGATGATAAAGCTGCTTGGCCCCTCATAATTGCTGAAATGAAAGCCCTTCTTATCCAGCAGCCGCCGGAGTTTTTCGTTGCTGATCGAGCACGTGATCCTGGCTTCGCGCGTATGCGGTATAATGCCGGTTACGGAACCAATAAACAAGACCATCTCTACGTTGAATTTCTGGCAAAGTTCAAGAAGATTGTCCGCATACCGGGACCAATTGATATTCGGCTCCTGGCCTTCAAAAAGAATAATTCCTCGTTCGGGATCGATCGAAAAGTTGTTTTTCGGGTAGTCAAATGACTCGATCACACCTTCCTCGAACTTGACGAAAGGACGAAATAAGGACGCATATTCCATTGAACCCGGGAAATTGAGGATATAAAAACCGTTTTCGTTCAATGTGGCAAAGGGCACGGCTCCCAGTTTGAGCTTAAGATACTCCATGCTGCCGGTCGAGACATCTCCCCCATCCATCCATCCGCTCAATCCCACGATCAAGGTGCATTTTTTTAATTTCGGCTCATGAAAGTACGTAATATCACTCACGTGCTGCCCTTTCATAAAAAGTCGAATTTATCGTGACATAATTCCCAAGGAGCGTCAATTCTTCTTTTTACTAAAAAAAATAAAAATTCTCACTAATTTTTATCAATCTTTCCATTTGGTATGACTCTTACATCATGACCGCTTATGGCGACGGCAGAAGAAAAATCCATCTCTGCAAGGGTGAACAGCAGGACGACAAATAATCACCCTTCACCATCCGGGGACGTTTCACCTGGTTACCTTTCACATCGTCCCCGGATTTCTTTTTCTCCCCTTCTTTCGAACATCAGGCCCGATTTGAGGTAAACCTCATATTTACTTGCGTTTGGGCCGAAAGTATTCTAGGATACAACTTTTATTAGAGATAAGAGATGTCTAGAAGCTACTTTTTCTACTCTATTATATCTTCTATAATTTATTTGGGCTGCAATGTCACCGCTGCAAATTCTGCAACGGGCCCGACACTGCAACTGGCATACGATTCCGCTGCGGAGGCATCCAACCCGGTGGATGCCTTCATGTACTTTGTGCCTCTGACGTCTCCCACTTCCATTGTTATTGCCACGCAGTCGAACAATACCCTCCGGGCAAAAGTTACCAGTTGGAAAACTGAACAGGCAGATGGCAAGGCGTATGTTGAATGTGATTTCACGATCAGCGGCGACGGGTCATACTGCGCATTCTATGATCCGAACGAGATGATCCAGGATTGCAGTCATGAAAACGGACCTGAGGCTAGTGAGTACCCCGAACTGCTTGAGTGGATTCGGCTGAGCGGTTCCTGCCTCGGGCATATCAGAGCGGTAGGCAAAGTGGCCGGCAATTCGGTAAAAATGGAGCGCATTGAAGTACGGTTCAATTACAGAGGAACGCAAAGCCCTGTTGAGGTCAGCATTTACGATGTCCCCCGGGTTGATGGAGAGTTTCTCTATGCCAATCGCCGCAACTGCCGGATCGCGCGCATTAATAGCCTGCAGTTCAAACAATGCAGCAATGGCCTGCCCCGCATGTCCGTCCAATTGGCGTCTATTCGGAAAGCGCATAGGCGAGATGGTTTTCTTTCCGGTTTGACGGCAATGATCGCGAATCTGCTTTCCACCACCACGCCGGTTTCCACGATTGGAAATGCGACGATGATGGAATTTGCCAAAGCCCTGTACGAAAAAGAACAAGCCTTTACTTTTCCGCAGGCGCGGAATTTCAAGATTCAGCTTTAGCTGTCCGCTCCGCGCGAACAATGGCATTCGCAACTGCCGCCGCATCGGACATCCCCTCGACATTGTGAACGCGCACGATAGAGGCTCCCCTGGCGATGGAGATCGCCACGGCGGCGGCCGTACCAAAATCCCGCTGCGAAGCGCTCACCCGGCCGGTAAGTTTGCCGATGAAGCCTTTTCGGCTAGGCCCGGCCAAGACCCTGTAGCCTGAAGCGCACAGGACATCCAATTTGTTGAGCAACTGCAAATTGTGGTCCATCGTTTTGCCAAAGCCGATGCCAGGATCGAGAAAGATGTGTTCTCTTGGAACGCCGCTGCTTTCGACATTTTTGGCCCGCTCAAGCAAGAACTTGCAGACATCCCGCGTTACATCCGTATAAACCGGGTGCTTCTGCATCGTAGCGGGCGTTCCCTGCATGTGCATGAGGATGACAGGCACGCCTTCCTTTGCGGCAAGGTTGACCATTGCCGGATGGGCCAGGGCAGTGATGTCATTGAGGATGCCGGCGCCGGCTTTTATGGCGGCGGCAGCCGTCTCGGGATCGGTGGTATCAATGCTGATTGGAATATTGACCGACCGCGCCAATGCCCGGATGACGGGGACGGCGCGCCTGATCTGTTCCTGCGGGGCCACCGGCTGCGATCCGGGGCGCGTGGACTCAGCGCCGATGTCAATGATGGCTGCGCCGCTATTGGCCATTTGGATGCCGTGCTCAACGGCCGCATCGATGTCCAGATAAAGTCCTCCGTCACTGAACGAATCCGGCGTGACATTTAGAATGCCCATGAGGATCGCACCGCGGGAAAAGTCCAGACGCCCGCGGGACCATTCAATTTTAGTCCGCAATTTCATGATCCTCCACGCGAAAACCGATCCCGCCGATCTTGTCACGAAGATCATCATTGCCCGCGGGCAGTTCAACGCGCGTATTTTGAAACTCGCGCCGAACGGGGTAATTCTTGCGCAGATTGTCGAAGAATATACCGCGCTCGGTTTCTTTCTGCAGAAGGATCTCCCGCATATTGAAATCGTCCCGGTTGATGACGTAAACCTGCTGCACAATATGATGCAGGATCGACTCATGCGGCTCTTTTATATCCGCCGGAGCCAGGCGGATCCGCTCAACAGGCGGAGGCGGCAAAAAATCATTGATCGTGTGCGACGGCGTAATCCCGAAGTATCTGCATGCGGCCTCGTAGATCATTAGCAGCCCCGCGACTTTGCCATCAAAGGAATAGCCAGCGATGTGCGGCGTGGAAATGTTCACCTTTTGAAGCAGCCAGGGATCGACAGTCGGTTCGGTTTCCCACACATCCAGGACAACACCGCCGAGCCGCCCTGCCTGCATGGCACGGCGAAGCGCGATCTCATCGTGCACCTTGCCCCTGGACGTATTCAAAAAGACGGCGCCGGGTTTTAGGGCGTCAAAGAACTTATCGTCCGCCAGATGCCAGGTTTTATCGCGCCCTTGCTTTGTAAGCGGCGTATGCAGGGTCACAAAATCGCAGCCGAAAACCTCTTCCAGCGGCCTATACTTGGGGTCCAGTGTTTTTCGGGACAGGGGCGGATCATTGAGTACGACACGCATGCCAAGCGCGCGACATTTTTTTTCAACACGAGAACCAACATTGCCGACGCCGACAATGCCGATGGACTTGCCGTCCAGCGTCCACTTTTTCTTATTGGCTAAAACCAGCAGAGCGGCCGTAATATATTCAGCCACACTGTTGGCGTTGGACCCCGGCGCGGACGCAAATCCGATCGAGTGTTCCTGAAGAAAATTCAGGTCCACATGTTCAAAACCGATCGTCGCGGTCGCGACGAACTTTACCGGGGTACCGGCGAGCAATTGAGGTCCGACGTTGGTTATGCTGCGGACAAGGAGAATATCCGCGTCGGCCAGCATTTGATTGGTCACTTGCCTGCCGCCAACCGCCACCACCTCGCCGAGTGAAGAAAAACATTCCCTGACGAAAGGGATATTCTGATCCGCTACAATCTTCATGGGCTTCCTCGTCCAGGCTTAATTCTGTGTATCTTATCTAATTTATTCGTTGACGGCAATCGCTTTAAACCACGTATAAAAAAAGGTGCCTTCATCGATCTCATCGACACGACTCAGATCCTTAATACCGGTTTCATAAACTGCGGCATCGACCAATTTGTCCGTCAGGATCTGCTCCTGGGCCGACTGGACCATCGGCACGATAATATGATCGACCATACCGTCCCGCAAGGGCCGATCCAATCGATCCGCGTAAAGCCAGGCGGGCGAACAGGTCTTGATCCGCAAGCCTGCCTGCTCAAGCAGCGGCGTAAGTTTGCGGCCTATCGTGGGGTCGTGCCCCATCGCTTTCTGAGCGCGAATCAATCCATTCCATGCGGTTGCGGAGGCGGCCGTTTCCGGATGCCAGAAGCATGAGCCGTGGTCGCCCTCGATCACGGTTGCAGAGCCGCCGGAACGAAGCACCCTCTTCAATTCCCGCAAGGCCTTGACTGGCTCAGTCAAATGTTCCAGAACGAAGCAGACGAACACGTGGTCAAAACTTCCCTCGCTAAACGGCAATTCGTAAATGCTTGCCTTTTTAAGGGTCACATTTTCAAAGGCCTCAGCTTTTTTTAGCTGCGCCGCACAGGCAAGTGAATCCTCGGAAACATCGATACAGGTGAACTCTGTATTCGGACTGCGGCGGACCAGCAGGCGCGTTTGAGCGCCGACGCCGCAACCCGCCTCCAGGACCTTCTCGCCGGCCCCGAATACAGTTGAGCCATGAATAATAGCCTCCAGTATCTCAGCCTGTTCATAAAGCCGCTGCGTTTCTCGTTTTGAGTATCCATGCACATACGCCACTTATATGCTCCTTTCAACGCCGGAATCATGCAATAGTTGAGTACATGGTGCTTAATAATAGACCAAACAAAGCGGTTGTCAAGGAGTCGGCTTAATTAAGAATTGAAGAGCCCAACAAGCAGACTATAATGTGCATGCGTTTGTTGTTCGGCAGGCAGCCAAGAAATGAAAACAGTTGGGTACAAGGCAGATTCGGGATTTGATTGACAATGGATAATCTCCAATGGTTCATGCTTTTGCCGGCGATCGTAGTGACCGGCCTTTTGTGGGCGGTTTTTTTGCGCGTGTCGCTGCTTTGGAGGAGGAGGCGTCTCTTAAATACCCCCCTCCAACCTGACTACATTGAAATTCTCAGCAAATATGTACCCCTTTACCGCAGAATCCCGGCGGACTTGAAGCCGCAACTGCACGGCCTGATCAACGTTTTCCTGGCGGAAAAGAGATTCACGGGCTGCGGCGGACAAGAGATCACAGACATTGTCAGGCTGACAACGGCATCCCAGGCATGCCTGCTGCTGCTGCTGCTGAATCGCAGAACGCGGATTTATCCAAAGCTCAAGACCATTTATGTTTATCCGGATGCCTATGTTGCCAAATGCATCGAGTCCGATGGGTTTCTGGTTGTTGAGGGCCGCAGCGTCCGGCTGGGCGAATCGTGGGAAAACGGGCCGGTCGTGTTGGCATGGAACAGTATCGAGCACAGTGCGCGGGGCGCACATGACGGCTATAATGTCGTGCTTCACGAATTTGCCCACCAGTTGGACCAGGAAGACGGTCAATCCGACGGCATTCCGCTGCTGGAAAATGAATCGCAATATCGCCAGTGGATTTCGGTGTTCGACAGCGAGTTCGACAGACTGGAGGCTTTGCACAGGTGCGTTTTGGACCGTTACGCCTTCGAGGATGACGCCGAATTCCTGGCTGTCGCAACGGAGGCATTCTTTGAAAAATCTATCGAATTGGAACAACAAGCCCCCAAGCTGTATCAAATACTAACAGAATTCTACAAAGTCGATCCGGCCGCATGGATCAAAAATGACAATTAAAGGCATTTGGGGCCCCGGAATTGGCTTTTTCATGCGGGTTTTTGTGCTATAATGCCGTTGAATACAAGGGTCTTGATGGAATCACACTGGAACAAAAAACGCGTGGGGCTTCTGCTGGCCGGGCAGCAAGATGCTGTTGAAGAGCTGCTCAACCAGTACAAACCTGTCATTTATACGTGGATGTATTACCAGGTGGGCGCCGACGCACGCATTGCCGCGGACCTGACGGCCAGAACGTTTATCCAAGCGCTGGAACGCCTTTCAGAATTCAACCCAAACGAGCATACCCTGTTCCAATGGTTAAAAGAGCGGGCCCGCGCATCTCGGGACGAAGGGCTCTTGCATTGGCAGCTCAAAGCGCAGCGTCCGTGGGCCTGGTCTCAGATGCCTGATCCGCTGCTGCAAGCGCTGTCTCAGTTGCGATCCGAACCATTGCGGGAGACCGTCGCGGCTAATCCGTTCGTGCAGGAGATCGTTCAGGCCAGTCTGGCCGAACTGGAACAGGCCGACCGCGAATTGATGATGCGGCGCTACAGTCGCCTGGATACGCCTGACAAGATCGCCTCCGATATGAACCTGAGCGTCGAAAAGATCAACGATCGCCTGTACAAGTGCAGGCATGCATTCCGGCGGGGCTTTTTTCAACTGATCGCCTCCGTTAACCCCGGATTTAACGAATCTGCCGCGGGCTCCGGAATCGAGATGCTGGACAACAACCTTGAGAAACTGCTTCGCGCTGCGGCTATGTACCAGTTGCCATCGGCGGAATATGACCTTTTGATCCGTGATCGCGTTTTTGAGGCTGCGCAGAAAATGGTCCCGTCCGGGCCGTCGGCGAGCAAATGGCCGACGGTCTTAATCGCTGCCGCAAGCGCAGCAGTTTTTCTGCTGGCGGCAACGGCTGTTTTCCTTTGGCTTTTCAAAGCAAAGCCTGCGCAGAATATGCAATCCGCCCAATCCGACAAACCTGCCGTGATACCAACGGCTGTCAAGAACGCAGCCGTTAAGCCGCAAGCCAATCCGCAGGACATGGATGAAGAGGAGCTGAAAATGGTGTTTCAGCTTGGGCAGAACGGCAACCTTGAGGCGCTGCTGGAGGTTCTCAAATCCGGCCACTTCAGCAGTCAGTTGGCGGCCGCTCATTTTCTAGGAAAGCAGGGACAGCCTTCGGCAATCGCCCTGCTGGAGCAGGCAGAGAACCAGTGGTATCCCAACGGCCCGGCGGACAACCCGTTTGCCGAGGCGATCGATCAGATCATACGCCGGCACCCGCAGTCCAGCATCATGCTGGACAAGATTGCCCTTCAGGCGGCCCCGGCTGACGTCAAATCGGAGGTCATCGCGGCCCAGGGCATTGTTCTGGACTCAGCGGAGCGGCCGCTGGCGGGCGCCGAAATCCAACTATTTAGAAATCCTGCTGGGGTTGGCGACCTTTCCAAGCCGGTCGCACAAGCCGTTTCGAAGGAAGATGGCCGTTTCGTGATTTCGCAGCCGCTGCAGGGATCATTCATTCTCAGGTGCAAACCCTCTAAAGCTGAACCCGATTACTGCAGCCGGGCTATTTGGTGCGGCAAACAGAAACCAGCCGTCGTCCAATTCGGAGGCAGGACCGTTGTGGCCGGCCGGATCCACGCCGCCGAACGGGCGTTAAGCGGGCTTAAGCTGATTCTGACGGATGTGCTTGATCGGGATAAAGCCGCATTCCGTGCCGAGACCGTCGCCCAGGCGAATGGAAGTTTTGTATTCAGCGGGCTAAGGCCGGGGTTTTATCATCTGCTCAGCTCGAGCGAGAACCAAAAACTGGTTCGGCTGAGTACGCTCGATATCGCCGGAACCGACATCGCGGCATTTGATTTGGATGTGCAGCCGCTTTCGATCATTGTGGAATACCCTGAACCCAATGTGATCGAGAGCGCGAAACTGGCCTACCAATTCGAACCGCTCACCATTCTGGAGGAAAAGTCGGCGAAGATCGGAGACTATGGCGGCATGCGGTTTGAAAACGTGCTGGCCGGAAGGTACTTGCTGAAGGCCAAGACAAGCAGCGGGATCACCTTACAGCAGGAAATTGAGATCCAGCCTCGTATCGATGAACAAGTAATTACGCTGGAGCCGCTGCCGGAACAAATGGCCTCGTTAAAAGGCAAGGCGACGTCGAGCCGCGCCGGGTTGTTCCTTCTCTCTTCTGACCGATCTATACAGATCGATCTGCCGATTAGGGGCGATGGCACGTATGAACTGACCGACGTGCCTGCTGAACTTTATAGTCTGTCCGCTTTCGCGGACGGCAAGCTTGTTGAATTCACAAAAATCGACCTGCAAGCATCGGCGGAAGTCCTGATGGACCTGGACGTGGAGCAAATTACGGGACCGTACAGCCCTTTCTATGTTATGGTCACTGACGACGGCGGTGCAATTCTGAGCGGGGCAAGGGTTTGGCTCACAAATGGCAACGACATCTTTCTTGGCGAAAGCAATGGAAGAGGCGCATTCTTAGCGGCGCCGGCAGGAGCTTATACGCTTCAAACGGTCTTCGGCGGCTATCCGCCGCAAACGCGGCAGATCACGATTCACAAAGCGCCCCTTACGGCAGGTCCATCCGCGGACAATACGATCCTTATCGAATTGGTACCCGATGGTCAATAGTGCAGCAGCCAATTGCCGCTCAATAACGCAAAATCCGCCAAATCAACGCGCCCATTATGATTGATATCCGCGCCGCGGCAAAAATCATTCGCCTGGCCGCAATCTGAATCCAGCCAGCAAGCCGCCACCGTGGTCAGGTCCGCAAGATCGATCGAGCCATTTACGCTCAGATCGCTTGCCTGCGGTTCATACCCCGCAGGGCCGGCCCAATGTTGGAGAAAGATTTGCAGATCAACAACATCAACGCCGCCGCTAAAATCCAAGTCGGAACCTTGGCAAAAACCATTCGCCGAGGTACATTGATCAAGCCAATTGACGGAAAATAAAGCGCAATCGGCCAGGCCTACCCTGCCGTCCTTATCAAAATCAGAGTCATACGAAAGCTCGCACGGTAATACCTGAACCTGGGACATGATCACCGGAGGATCATACGGAAAATCCGCTAGACCGCCGCCTACATTCGCAGTTGGCACACTTGCGATCATATCTACAACATCCATTCCTTTGATAACTCGCCCGAAAACGCAATACCCCCAGCCCTTTGGATCGTTTTCACGATCCAAGTGGGGATTATCGACGTGATTAATGAAAAACTGTGAGGTTGCTGAGTGAGGCTCGCTTGTGCGAGCCATTGCGATGGTGCCGCGAAGATTTTCCAGTCCATTACCACTTTCGTTAATAATCGGTCCTGCTGTCGAAGGGGCAGGCGTAATCCAACGACCATCCAGATAGTAGCCCCCACCCCTGGACCATAAAGCCGGGGATCACACGATGAAAAATCAGGTTGTCGTAGAACCTTGTGTTGACGTAGAACAGGAAATTGTCAACCGTAATGGGTGCCGACTGCGGGTACAGTTCAATTGTGATCTGACCAAGATTAGTTTCTACAAAGACACGCGGGTTCGAAGCATGCGCCGCAAAGGCCGATGCAAGAAAGAGAAACACAAAAGCGTTTTTCAGATAAATCAATGGAACCCCAAAAGGAAAATGTTTAAGACAAGATTATACCACATATTTAAAGCAAATGCAAGGCCCAAGGCGAACACTTGTCGTATGTTATTATGTACAAAGAGATTATCGATTAGCGATTACAGAATGACCAGGTGATTCAGCTTAAGTTTTGGACGGGAAAAGACCGATATGAACTCAAAGGTTGCAGGGCCGGATTGGCCCCGACGGATTTATTATGATCGAAGAACTGGGCCAGTGGACCATTAGAAACGTGAATGACCTGGGGCGATTCTCCAGGTTCGGCGCCGCATCTTTTGCGGCGATTCTTCGGACGCTCTGGCTGCCGCGAACGTATCCGCTGATTTTCACGCAGATGAATGCGATCGGGGTTCAATCCGTTCCCGTGGTCATGGCAACGGGAGCGTTTGTCGGCATGATCCTGGCGATCCAGGCCTATGGGCAGCTTGCAAGCATGGGACTGGAGGAACGGCTTGGGGTTTTGATCAATATCGCCGTAGTCAAGGAGTTGGGGCCGGTGCTTGCGGCGGTTATGCTGGCCGGACGCGTCGGCGGCGCACTGACGGCCGAGCTTGGAACGATGAATGTAACCGAGCAGATTTCGGCCGTTCAGAGCATGGGCACTAACCCCATCCGCTACCTGGTGGCCCCGCGCGTGATCGCCTGCCTGCTGCTGACCCCCTTCCTGATCATCTTTGCGGACCTGCTGGGTATCCTGGGCGGCTGGGCAGTCAGCGTTTTCCAGTTACGGATCAATGCCGGCGCCTACTGGAACTACAGTGCGATCGGCGTTGAAATGTGGGACATTTCAACGGGTATCCTTAAAGGTTTCTTTTTCGGCGGCGCGATTGCCCTGATAAGCTGCTACAAAGGGTTTACCTGTCGAGAGGGAGCCCAGGGAGTCGGGGAAGCGTGTACCGAGGCGTTCGTGGGATGTTTTATCTCCATCTTGTTCCTGAATTACGTTTTCGCAGTCGTCCTGGACGCCATCTACAAGACGTTCTGGCCGCTGCGACCTTTGTTATAAAGGCGTTTGATCCTGATGTCTCCCAAAACAATACAGCCCCAGGACGGCATCCTCGTGGTGCAGAATCTTTATAAAACGTATGATCAGCGCGTGGTCCTGAACCATTTGTCCCTGGCGATCGAAAAAGGGAAAACCACGGTTGTCATCGGGCCTTCCGGCTGCGGCAAAACGGTTTTCATGAAGCATCTGATCGTGCTGGAACGCCCCACCGATGGGCAAGTCTATTTCCAGGGACGCCGCATCGATGACCTCGATGAAAGAGAACTGGCGCAAATCCGCACGCACTTTGGGTTTTGTTTTCAGGGCAGCGCGCTCTTCGACAGCCTGACTGTTTACGAGAACATTATTTTCCCGATCGAGCAGCACGTCCGCGTGATCGACTACAAGCAATTGAGCGAACTGGTTAAACACAAGCTGGCCATGGTGGGAATGGATGGTTATCAGAATCAATATCCCGCCTCTTTGTCCGGCGGCCAGAAAAAACGTGTCGCCCTGGCCCGGGCGATCGCGCTCAACCCGGAGGTGATCCTTTATGATGAGCCGACAACAGGACTGGATCCGATTATGTCAGATATTATTAACGAGCTGATCCTGAAGCTGCAAAAGGAATTGAAGGTCACCAGCATGGTCGTGACGCACGACATGAAAAGCGCCTACAAGATCGCTGACCGCATTATTATGCTTCACAAGGGACGCATTATCGCCGATGGCGGCCCCGACCATATCCGCACGCATCCGAATGATATCGTCCAGCAGTTCATTCACGGCAAAGTCGGAGAAGCGGAGCTTGCGGCACTGCGGCTTGGGGGCACGCGCTTCGAGACGCAATTTCTGCCGGAAGATTTTAAGTAATCGCCGCGCGGCTGCTCATTTCGTATAAACGCTCGGAACGGTCGAAAGCGAGGTCTCTATCCGCCCGGTATCAACATTGACAAAAATGGACGGCACGCGGGCGCCGTTCAGGAAACACGGTACCGCGGGCGAACCGATGATCTTGAGCCAGCCGCCTTCAACCGGATTGTAGTCCAGCGATTGACCGATCATTTCATTGAGCGTTTTGGATTGATCGGAATCGAGTTCCCGGAAGGTAATCCCCGTATCCGTATAGGCACGCTTGACCACGATCTTTCCGGCAGGATCCTTCATCAGGAATACCTCAAAGCGAACGGAACTGGCGTAGAGGAACTTCTCGGGCGTTCCGTTGAGCAGCGGCACGTACGCCAGTTGCAGTGTATCTTTGTTGCCATCCGCTACCAGCGTCTGCGCAGCCAGGTCCCAGTTCAAGACGTCAAACCCCGTTACGCGGGCAAAGGCAGGGCGCTTGGATAGCGCCGGTGAACTTACCGCGGCGTTCGGCTGTTCGATCTGGCTGTTATCCAGTTCCATTTGGCCGGGACCTTTGGCAAGGATCCTGTTGGCCAGACGGTCCCACGCCATATCGGTGCAGGATAGTTTAATGTGCGACAGTTTCACGTTATTCTGCGTTCGAACCGACTCGGCAAAAACATTGCCCTCCGTCAGCTGAATGCGGTTGATGCCCCTGCGGCCGGCCTCCGCCTGTCCAAGGTAAACGGTTAGCACATCGCCATGGAATTGATCGGTTTGTGTATAATTGAACGATTTGAAAAGCCGGCTGGCCAGCACATTCTTATGGAACACGATATGATCCATTGCGCCGGACTCGTCCGACAGGAATTCCGTATTCTCCTCGGCGGTAATGACAACCGGGATCCACGGTTCAACGGAGGAACTGCCGGCTTCTGCTTCGTGATAAAATGTAAACCGCACGGGCCCGTAGGCCATGCCGCTGCGGGACTGCAAGTCATAATCGATCTTACGGGCCTCGAAACGGGCCGGCGGTTCATCCGCCGCGGAAACAGCCGCCAGGAGCACGGCATTGCCCGCCGTATATACTTTTCCGGGTTTGAGAACGCCGGCCGCATCCGCGGTAAAGTCAATCGTCGCATCCGCGGAGGCAACCTGCCCTGCGTCCGAGGCAAACTGAACATCCCCTTCGAGATTGGCCGTTCGAATCTTGCTGTTATCGAAGAAGAAAACAGCTTTTTGAGCCTTGGCCTTCGCCGCTTTATCCTTTTCACGGGATTCGAAGAACACGCCTCCCGTCATTTCCGCCGTAGCCAGCTTGTTTTCCGAGCCGAACTTAAATGCGGCTGACTGAGAGGACGCCGATTGCGGATTGGCCTGAGCCAGTGACTCAAACTTCACTCCGCCGTCAAGAAATGCCTGCGAGAGCATGTTGCCGGGACCGAAATCCAATTGGGCCGACTGGGCGGAAGTCTTGTACCCCCCGTCATCCTTGAGAACGGCGTCGATCCCTCCTGTTAGATTGATCTTCTCGATCGAAGAGGATTGATCGGATAACTGTGAAAAAAGAAGCTTCATCTCTCCCTGGAAAGCAACCTCGTTCTGTTCCCTGGCAGGATTGCCCGCATTGGAAAGGTAAATCTTGCCGGGTCCGGCAACGTTGGCCGTACGAGCGGGCCTGTTCCATAACATGCTGCCCTGCGTTTCAATACGGCTATTGACAGACTGCGCATCAAAGGTAATTTGCCGCTGCTGTGCGTTGGTAAACAGCCGCAAGACATCCTCCTGCGGGTTGTACTCAAGACGTCCGCATTGGACGAGCGTCTGATCCTGCCCCGCGGAGGCAAAATGCTCAATGCGAAGCGGAGCGCCGCTCATTCGGAGGTTCAGCAGGCTATTGGCTGTGTTCGACACTGTTTTCATCGGTTGAAAGATAATGCCGCCGTCGCAGGTGACGATGATGTCCCTGCCCTTGATCGGCTGCTCTGCTGCGCCGGATTCGGCGGCGACCTGCGGCTCTTTGTTTTCGGGCGCCGTGCGCCCGCGCATCGCGTCCAGCTCGCCAGCCGGCGTCTTGCCCGCGGGCGGAGGAGAATCGCCCGAGACTTCTGACGCAGCCGATTTTAGAAGGATGTTTTGGATCGTAAGATTGTCTGCGCCTGTCACAACCAATTGTTCGCCGTATCGAATCAGGACATTGTTATCCATCGTACACTGGTAAAGATCACCCTGTGCGCCGTTCGCTCGCTGTGCGGTCTCTTGCGCAGGGCCTGGCGTAACCGCATTGACCGTCTCGGAACGCTGCTGGCGTGCGGCAACGGTCTGCGCCGGCTTGGAGGGTTTGTCGCTTCCCGGCTCAACGATGTTTTTCAAAACAAGCTGTTCCAAATCGCGGATGTTCACGTATTCGAGCTTGCCTGTTCCCGTGTTAAAAATCAGGATCATGCCGAAACCCTCAAGCAGCATCTGCTCGGAAACCACTCTCACGGGGCCGTCCGTAGAGAATTCGGAGCGTTCGCTGCTGAAAGCCAGGTCATCCATGTAGATATATGTTTCGCTGAATTTGCTGCCGGGTTGAGGCTGGATATGGATCACCACGCTGCCCTGCAGCCGAGCGTCGGTTGGAGACATGCTGCCGCCCATCGAACTAACCGTAAAAGTGCCCTTCTGAGAATCCATGCGGCACGAGTAGGTGGGTTCATAAAATTCGATATAAGGTTTTTCCACCTGCCACAACGTGCTGTCTGTGCCGGGGTTCAGCAATGTTTCAAATCCCAGGACCCGGCTCAGTCTCTTGGTCACCGGATCTAAAATGGTGTATCGGGCCTGGACGGCCGTCTGCAGAATGGTTTCCCCCGGGCGTGCCGGCATGATGTTGGGCGGCGGCATCGTCAGATCCTGCACGTCGGAAGTATCGGCGACATCGCCGGAAGAACTGCCTGCAAACCGGAGATAACCCCAGAAAGCCATCGCGACCACAGCCGCGGAACAAAGGATCATCGTGAATTTTCGCATAATGTTCGGCTTTATCAGATTAGATATCGTTCCATCGCCTGGTCCCACCTGCCGCTTTGCTTCAGCAGGTACTCTATGATCTCCGCAACTGCGCCTTGGCCGCCCCTTCGGCTGGTTACGTATTGCGCATACCTCTTCAGCTCCTCGGCCGCATTCGCCACAGCCGCGCCAAAGCCTGCCCTTCGCACAAGGGGAATGTCGATGACATCATCGCCGACGTACGCGACCTGGCTCGGATCGAGCCCGACGGTTTTCAGCAGTTCTTCAAACGCGGGCAGCTTCTCCGTGCAGCCCTGCAGAACGTGTTCGATCTCAAGCTGGCGCGCTCGCATTTCAGTGGCGGCGGTTTGTCGCCCGCTGAGAATGGCCGCGATCCCCCCTGCCCGCTGCCACATCCGGATACGGTGCCCGTCCATAACATGGAACCGCTTGCTTTCCGTGCCGTCGGCATGAACGATGATGCCTCCGTCGGTAAGGACGCCATCCACATCAAGGATCAACAGCTTGATCTTTAAGAAATCCGCGCGGTCCATTGTGCTCTCATCCGACTATCTTAATCGCGACAATATCCTGTACGTCGATCATGCCCACCGGCTTATCGCCGGCATCCACGACCGGAAGATCATCGATACGGTACTTGTGAAAGATCGCCATGGCCTCGGCGGCCAATTCATCTTCCCCGATCCGTTTGCAATTGGGCGTCATGACCTCGCTGCAGGCCATCGAAAACGCGCCCGTTCCATGCGCGGCAACCGTGCGGCGAAAATCCGCATCGGTGATGATGCCCGCCAGGCATCCGCGGTCATCGGTGACCATCACGGCGCCGTGGCGTTTCGAAGCGGCATTCTTATCCAGCATCTGGCTGAGCGTATCGCTCGTGCGGGCCAGCGGCAGCGATTCGCCGCGCTTGAACAGCATCGTCTGGCCGACCGTTAGAAGTTTGCGCCCCAGGGCGCCGGCCGGATGAAAACGGGCATAATCTTTGACGCTGAAATTGCGGGCCTTCATCGTAGTCAGTGCCAGGGCGTCGCCCAGCGCAAGCATACACGTGGTTGAAACGCTTGGCGCAACCCCCAGCGGACAGGCCTCTTCCAGCATGCCCATGCTCAGGGCTATGGTGCTGTGTCGTGCCAGGCGGGAATTGGCGTCTCCCACGATCGAAAGGAGCTTAACTTGGCGCTGTTTGAGAGGCTCGATCAGGCGGACGATCTCATCGCTTTCGCCGCTATGACTGAGGGCCAGGACGACGTCCTTGGACTGGATACGGCCCAAATCGCCGTGAACGGCCTCGGCCGGGTGCATAAAATGGCTTGCGGTGCCGGTCGAGGCGAGCGTTGAACTGATTTTCCCGCCGACCAGGCCTGCTTTGCCCATCCCGGTGACGATCACCGAACCTTTGCACTGCAATAGCGTCATAACCGCCTGCTCGAATTCGGGCCGGCCGGCCAGTTTGGCCAAACCCAGAACCGCCTGGCCTTCCGAGCAAATCACATGCTCGGCAAACTGCAAATCAATCTTGATCCTTGCCATATTCAACTCTCTGCCGCACCGCTGCAAGCGTTTGCCTAAAACCGAACTACACTGCCTCTTTCATCGGAGCACACGATCCTGGCTAACCCGGGCTGGCCCGCCGGATCGGGATGGATGCGAATCTCTTTTTCACACGTGGTTTCGATATGGACCAGCACAGTACGGCGTTGATTGAGCAGAAAGTCCGCTACTTCGGGCACCACGCTAACTTCGATCCGGCGGATCTCTTTCTTGGAAGCCGCGATGCGAATGGTCCTGAGCAATTCGATCGACTGGGCGTCCACGCTTTTGACGATGCCCGACCCCTTGCAGTTGGGGCAGGTCAAATAAGAAGCGGATTGCAGCGACGGCCGCATGCGCTGGCGGGTCAGCTCGATCAGGCCGAATGCGCTCATCCGGAGCGCCTTCGATCGAGCCCGGTCGGTCCGGAGCGCATCGCGAAATTCTTTTTCGACCTGGCGCTTGCTGCGGTTCTCCCGCATGTCGATGAAGTCGCAGATGATCAAACCGCCCAGATCCCGCAGCTTCAACTGCCGCACGATCTCCTTGGCCGCCTCGAGGTTGATCTTAAGCGCGGTCTGCTCGGCGTTGGTCTGTTTGCGGTACCGGCCGCTGTTCACATCTATGGTAACCATCGCCTCGGTCGGCTCAATGATCAGCGAACCGCCGCTCTTGAGTTCGACCCGCTTGGACTGGATCCGCTCGATCTCTTTTTCGATGTTGTACCGGTGAAAGAGCGGGCTTTTGCCGTCATAATATTCGACGCGACCCTTCAGACGCGGTTGGACGATGGACAAGAAGTCCCGAATCAGCTTGGTAACCTGTTCGTTATCGCAGAAGATCTTATTAATGCTCGTATCAAAGATATCTCGAACCGTCCGGATGGCCAGGTCCGATTCCTCATAGATCTCCGAAGGCGTTTTGTCGGCGTCAATGCGATTGCTGATGACGCCCCACAGTCTTTTCAGATAGGCAATGTCGTTCTGCAGTTCCCGTTTATTGGCCGCCTGTGCCGCCGTTCGGATAATCAGTCCGGCATTCTTGGGAGGAGAAATATTCTCCACGATCTCGCGGAGCCTCTTTCGTTCCTCCTCGTCCTCGATCTTCTGTGAAACACCGACGCGCGACATCCAGGGCATCAGCACCAGGTACTTGCCGGGCAGCGAGACGTACGTGCTCAGCGTCGGCCCTTTGGTATTGATGCCTTCCTTGGTGACCTGGACAATGACGTCCTGGCCTTTCTTGAGGCACTTCTGAATGGGGGGCCGATGCGCCAGCGCCTGCCGGCGGCCGATATTCTCCACGCTTTCCTTCTGACCAAAGTACCGCGGATGCAGGTCGCTGATATGCAGAAACCCGTTCTTTTCGGCGCCAAAATCAATGAATGCCGCCTGGATGCCGGGTTCGATATTAACCACGCGCCCCTTGTAAATGTTTCCCACGTGGCTGGCCAGGCTGGCCCGCTCAATATACAATTCTTCCAGCGACCCGTTTTCCACAACGGCGACGCGACATTCTTCCCCTTCGGAGACATTGATCAACATTTCTCGTGACATGACGATTTGATTTCCTTATGCGGCAATGGGATGCCAATAGATTTCTGTTCTTCGCACCGGTTCCCGCAGGTGTTCGGGCTGCAGTTTAAGCCACTGCATCAGTTCGTCCACACGAACCGTTCCCTCCTGCGAAACCCGGCAGCGTACATCAATATTCAAATTCACCAGGGCCGCCTCTTCAATGAATGGCGCGATGTCCAGCGGCCTGATGACCGCTTTCTTGGCCATGAATCGCTGCACCATCACAGGTTGCCCCGCGCAAAACTCCCGGAGCGCTTTGGCCAGGTCTTCAAGCCGAGCAGAGCTGATCATCTCGCTTAAAGCGAAACGCAGGCGATAGCCGGCCGGATGAACAACGACCTTGCCTGCAAGCAGGGTTGAGGCCAGGATCTGGCACCCACAGGGCAATTGCTCATTAACCTGCCGGCACAGCGCATCACAGGACGGCGCCTCAACAGCCGCCAGGACCACACAAAGACGTTCAGCCCCCGATTGCACGCCGACGCTCCTGGGCAGCGGTATCGACAGATGGGGCCGCGGGTTAAAGCCGGCGGAAAACGAAAGCGGAACCCTCGCTCGAGCGAGCGTCCGCTCAAACAGCGCCAGGGTTTCCTGGTGTGACAGGTACGCAAGCCTGTCTTCTATCTTGAAGTCCGCTATCCATGTATAGACCTGTTCCTGCATGATCAAAATGTTTCCGGTAAAATGCGAGTGGCGGCGTCGCGCAAGTAATTTTTGATCTGGCGAGGCGAATCCATGGTCGCAACCTTGCGCGACAATTCATTGCATTCTTCGATCGTCACCGACCGGATGATCTTTTTGACCTCCGGGATCATGGGCGGCGCCAGCGACAGCGTTCGAACCCCCATGCCCAGCAGCAGCATGATAAACTCGGGATCCGAGGCGACCTCGCCGCAGATGCTCAGGCCGATGCCGGCCTTAAAGGCGTCCTGCACGACATTGCGGATCAGACGCAGGATCGCCGGCTCAGCGGCTGAAAAGAGAGTGGACACATGTTCATTCGCGCGGTCAACGGCCAGCGTATATTGGATCAGATCATTGGTGCCGATGCTGAAGAAATCCGATTCGTTGGCCAGCAATCCCGCCGTCAGCGCCGAACTGGGAGTTTCGATCATGATCCCCACGGGCATGTGCGCATTGTAGGGCACCGCGTACTCATCCAGGTCTTCCATGACATCGCGAAGGATCATCTTGGCCTGGCGAAGTTCCTGCAGATTGGTGATCAACGGAAACATCACGCGCACATCGCCCAGTACGGACGCTCTCAAAATGGCCCTTAGCTGCGTCTTGAACAACGGCAGGTCCTGCAGACAATAACGGATCGAACGCAGGCCCAAGACCGGGTTGGCCTCGTTCGGCCGCCAGCCCGAGTGCGGCAATTTGTCGGCGCCGAGGTCCATCGAGCGGATCACGACGGGACGTTTGCCGACCGAACGCACCGCCTCGGCATAAGCGTTGTAGTGGTCCTCCTCCGTAGGCTCCTGGCCGCCGTACAGATAAAGAAACTCCGTGCGGTACAGACCGATGCCCTGCCCGCCTTTGGCGATCACCATCTCCGCTTCGTTTGGAAATTCGATATTGCCCAGCAGTTGCACGTCAATGCCGTCGCGCGTTTCGGCGGGCAAGTCGCGCAATTCATTCAGCTTGCTGATGAACTGGGTCATTTGCCTGGCGTACTGATTGTACTGGCGCAGCGTCTCCTCATCGGGGTCGATCACGACCACGCCGCGATTGCCGTCAACGATCACCACGCTGTCGGCAGACACCTCAGAAGACAGATCGCCCAGCGCAACGACCGCCGGGATTCCAAGCGAACGCGCGACGATCGCCGTATGGCTGGTACGGCCGCCCTTTTCCGTGGCAAAGCCAATGACAAAGGACTTGTTGAAACCGGCCGTCTGCGTTGGCGTCAGATCCCGCGCAAGAATGACCACCTCTTCGCGCAGATGATCGAGTTCTTCCTGACGCTTGCCCAGCAGGTGCGTCAACAGACGTTTTTCAATGTCATAGATGTCTGCGGCGCGCTCACTGATATAAGAGTCATCGATCCCTGCGAAATGGGAGGCGATCTCCCGTAAAATAGCCGAGACGGCATATTCAGCCGTCACCAGTTCATTATTCACCATGTCTGAGATGCGCCGGCGAAAACTGCGGTCCCGCAAAAACCGCATATGCACTGCGAAAATGTCCCGGATCTTGCTTTCTTCGATATTTTGCGCCGCTTCGATCTGCTCCAGTTCCGTCAGCGCAGTCGCGAAGGCCTTGCGCAGCCGTACGATCTCCCGGCTGCGCTGCGAAGGTAAGATCGAACGACGCGGGATGCGATAATCCTTGGAGTCGATCAGCATCGGGCGGGCAATGGCGATGCCGGGCGAGACCGCAATTCCTTTCCTGATTTCCATTGTTCAGTGACCCTCTTTTTCACCGGTCTTCGGCAGCGATTCCGGTGCGAACCGATCGAAGAGGTCGCGGAGGGCATCGACCGCTTCACGAGCATCTGTACCCACGGCCCGGATCTTCAAACGCGTCCCAAACGTCGCCGCCAGCATGGTCATCTGCATGATGCTCTTGGCGTCAACTGTATCATGGCGATTGCTGACCGTAATGTCCGATTCAAAAGAATTGGCCAGGTCCACAAACTGCATCGCAGGACGCATATGAAGGCCTTCCGGGTTGCGAACCTCGACTTCTGTCTCGCAGATAGGTTTAGTCACTCGCCGGTTCCCTTGTGAAAATGGCTGCTGGTTTAATTCCCATCCTCATCGGCGTCTTTAATGGCATCAATAATGGCTTCCTTGCTTTGAGCCTGACGCAAAAAGCGTCGGAAGTCATCCTTCTGTAGGTTCTTAAAAATGGTCTCCATTGCCTGCAAATGCTTGTCCGGATTTGACGTTGGGCTCAGCAGAAGAAAAACCGAATAGACCGGCTGTTTGTCCAGAGATGAGAAATCGATGCCTTCCTGAGAGCAGCCGACCACCGCGACCGGGTTTTTGATCGATTCATGTTTCACGTGCGGTACGGCAACCCCTTTGCCTATCCCCGTGCTGGCTTCATTTTCACGCTTAATGACCGCTTTGGCGAGCATCTTGGTGTCGGATTCCTGTATTTTCCTGCATTTGGCCAGAGAATGAATGAGTTCCTCGATTACCTTGTCTCGGTCCGTGGATTTTAACTGGGCCGCGACCGCATCAAAACAAATGATGTCAGCCAATTTCATAATTTCTCCTTAGGAAGAAACAAGTCTTCCTAATGCGAGGCGAATGCCTCTATGTTCCCTTACTATAGTGACTTATCAATCCGCCTGTTCCTTGGGCGCAATTATTTCTCCGGTCGGCGTAGATTTATGTTCACGCTCGCGTTCCTTGAGTTTATTCAACTGTCGTTCCATTTTATGGACTGCCATATCGATGCACGTGTAAAGGTCCGGGCCTATTTCCTTAGCCGCCAACGGACTGTAACGCTCCACGTTGGCAACTAATTCAACGCTCTGCTGGGCGCCTGCCGTTTCGATCACGACTTGCATTTCACTTAGACTGTCAAAATAACGCGGCAACTTATTGATCTTATCTTCCACACGCGATCGAATGGCTGGTGTAATTTCAACGTGCTTACCTGTAATTTTTATAAGCATAGTCGCCTCCACAGGTTAAAGAACAAAAGCTCCATTTGGCGCGTAGGGAAAACCCGATTTTCCAAACGCTGCTCACGCAAGTTATTGATAGCATAGCGGCAATCGTAACCTTGACCACAAATGCCTGGACATGCCTTGGAAGGATAAACAAGCACAAGAATAGACCCAAGATCGTGCACAAAATCCCAGTTCGAACGAATCGCAGGCAATGAATCGGCCTTTAAACGACAGAAAAAGCTGCAAAGGTTCCTTAAAGCCTGCATTTGCCTATGCAATCCCCGGCCTCATGCCATAAGTTTATTAATAATCACGACAGTCGTGACCAGTAGTCAAGCAGTTTGGTCCAAATAAACAGGTTCATTATGCAACTATCGAATATCGGCGTCAATAAAAATCTAACTGAATTGTGGGCAGGAGAATACAGTTGCCCAACTTTAAACCAACTTTATTTCACAACGTGCGATATCTTGATATTTGTTAGTCTGACTTTGACCGATATGTCCCGGAAAGATGAAACCACAACCCAGGTATGGACGACAGTACCCAGGTGAGCCTTTGACAAAGCGCCAGCGTCATGGCGGTTTCCGGATCACAGCCGCCAAATTTAACAAACAGAAAAACCACGCCGCCTTCGAGGATGCCGATCCCCGCGATGCTGATAGGGATTGAACCGAATGCCCATACCATGGGAAAAAAGACAAGATAATAGCCTACAGGCATGGCGATATCGAGATCCTTGCCGATGCCCCAATAGGATACGATGATCGCTGCCTGCAGGATGAGCGTCAAAATGATACAGATGAGGAAGAGAGCGGGATGATGGTAATAGACTCGCAAGACTTGCCAAAATTGCGAAAAAAAGTGGCTTGTATGCCGGAAAAGCCTAAGCGCAACAGCCTTAAAGGTCTTGGACGCCAAAAGAATGGTCACTACTCCGGCAATTATGAAGGCCGCCGATAAGAGCAGAGGGATCAAGTAGTCAGGCTCAATCTGCCAGACGCGTCCGTCGGCTGCTTTGGGCGTGATTCGCAGGATGTCCTGGCCGCGCATGAAGAGCAGGTAGCTGCTGAATGCCAGCAAAAAAGTGCTGATAAGGCCAACCATTCTATCAACCGCCACGCCCAGGGCCGCCTGCAGCTTCTTGTTCTCGCTATGGCGGGAAATGTACCAGGCACGGACCAGATCGCCGCCTACGGAGCTGGGCATAAACTGGCTGAAGAACTGGCCGACAAACGTAAGTCTCAGGGCAAGAACAAGCGGAATGCGGATGCCCTGGGCCCGCAAGACCAGCCACCAGCGAAAGCCGACCATGCACTGCCCGATGCCGTAAGTGACAATGGCGACCAGAAGAACCCAGAAATGCAGACGCTCAAAGGTGCGGCCCAACTGGGCAAAATCAAGGTCCTTGACAATGATCCAGCAGGCCACAGCGGCGATGCCCACGCGGCAAAAGAGAGAAAACCGCGATTTCAGCTTGTTTTTTTCAGCTTTTTGCAAAGAATATTTCCGAAACGCTTGTTTTTGCGTAAAATACCGTTTAAAAGAACCGGCTTCAAACTAAATCCTAAATACGGATATCGAAATTCGAGACAAATACGAATAGAAAATCCAAGATTCAAGACAGAATAAATTGGAGTGTGAACGTGGGCGCAAGCAAGCAAATCGAAGAAGGGCTGGAATTTGAGCCGAAGTTTGACAGCAACGGGCTGATCACCGCCATCAGCCAGGATGCGCGCACCGGCGAGGTGCTGATGGTGGCCTATATGAACGCCGAGGCGCTTAAGATGACGCTAAGTACAGGCAACGCCGTATTTTACAGCCGGTCACGCAAGAAGCTGTGGCGCAAGGGTGAAGAGTCCGGGCACGTGCAGAAGGTTCAGCAGGTGCTGGTGGACTGTGATCAGGATTGCCTGATCCTGAAGGTCGCGGTGGACCAGGGCCAGTGCCATGTGGGGTACCAGTCGTGCTTCTATCGGCAAGTACAGGCCGGCACGCAAGATAAACTCAGTTTCGTGGCCGAAAAGGTCTATGACCCGGCAGAAGCGTACAAGAAGTCGTGAGTCGGTAGTCCAGTCATCATATTTCACGAATTGTTTGGGCTTGAAAGTTGAGAACCTGCGGCGACGTCGGACGACCATCGCACGACCTCCGGCGACCAAAAATGACGCAGAAAAGTACTCGCCCAGCGCTTATATGAAGCGGGTATGACCGCAAAAACTGGCAAATCCAGAATATCCAAATTGCAAATTGTAGATTGTATATTGAAAATCTTCGAATTGAACCAGTGACGGAGTTGATTTGTGGTTCGGGCTGGGTACAATGGGCGGTGAGAATGGCTTACGATTGTAGATGGACGATTGATGAGGGACGATTGATTGCCCATTTTCAATTTCCTATTTCCAATTGTTTCAAAGAGAAAAATCGCTCGTTGCCGAGTTAGTACTTGAGAAAACGGGAAAATTTCAGTTTTGCAGTTCGGAAGGAAAGAAAATGGGAAGGAGAAAACATCAACAGTCAACAGTGATCAGTTATCAGCAATCCTAAGTAGATTCCAAACACAAAATACTAAGTTTAAAACGAATGTTAGTTTATTCCACGGGCTATGAAGGAATATGCACAAGAAAAAGAAATTAAGGGATCGCAGTACAGGGGAGAAGGTCATTTCAAAAGCGGACCGGATGAGGCGGCTGGGGGCGTGCTGCGGGGTCGCCGGATGCTTCCTGGCATGTCTTGCCGCCCTGCTCAACTATCATCAGCATCTTCAACCTTGGCAGGTAAACCTGCTCGGCACGATTCTGATCGTTTGCATTGTCATTATCCTTGCGTACGGGTCGGTGTGGGTGTGGATCGTTAATTTATATCAGAAGGGAAAAGGCAAAAGGTAAGAATGGAAATAACTGAATGATGGAACAAGCCATTGAAGACGTTCCCGCTATCACTATTAAGGAATTACGAAATGAGGAAGGATTTGTTTTCGGATATTGATGACGTAATAAAAAGTGAAGAGCACCTGAAGGTTGCATATCATAGAACGTATCAAGGCCAAGATGCTGAATATGTGTCGCCTGCAAGAGTTGGTTTGCATCCGCTGCTTGTTTCCTACGTGAACTTGAGATATCCCTCTGGCCTGTTCACACATCAAGCAGATGCGATTAAAGCAATTCTAAGTGGAAAGAACACTGTTGTGGCAACCAAGACATCTTCAGGAAAGAGTCTGTTGTTTACACTGCCTATATTTAACGCTCACCTGAACGATCCTAACTCAACTGCGTTATTCATATACCCGCAGAATGCATTAGCGAATGATCAGTTATCTAAGTTAACTCAAACTGACCGAATTTTAGGCCGCCAAGAGTTTTTCCAAGCGGCGGATAACAGTTTTTTCATGGCTATAGTTGATCACATTCTGAACCTCCTGACGCCAGATGATCTGGTGCATCCGGGCTTTGAGTTGACTCAT
>JAJFTK010000040.1 GCA_021372945.1 Planctomycetaceae bacterium
GTTCAATCGAAAAATAGGTATGGTCATCAACCGATCCTGCGGATGCAAGAACCTGCGTTACCTCTTTCTAAACCTCAGACAGTTGGCAAAAAAACCGATTCCATTATGATCCCGTATCATCAAAATCCGCGGAGAACCATAAATGCAATGTCCTAAAAAAAGCTTGCAACTGTAGACGATTAAACTAGAATCCGGTGGACATGGGAGAAATTGGAAGGGATCAGGAATGTTGACATGGATCGATAACCTCCGGGGTTTGGAACTGCTTTTTGCGTGCTGCGCGATCTTCGGGACGACTCTGTTTGTCATCCGGCTGGTGCTGATGTTCATGGGGATGGGCGATTCGCATGCGGGGGAGGCCGCAGGCATGGAGGCGGGGCCTGCCGATATGGGCAACGCCGGGACCGTCGAACATGCCGGCGACTTTCACGAAAGCGATCTGAGCTTTAAGGCACTGTCGCTGCAGGGCATCACGGCGTTTTTCATGATGTTCGGGCTGATCGGCTGGGCGACGATACGCCAATATCCGGATTCGGTATGGGTCCCGGTAGCGGCGGGAACGGCCGCGGGACTTGCCACCGTCTGGCTGATGAAAAAGATCTTCCAGATCGCCGGGGCGCTGCAATCCAGCGGGACCATGAATCTCAGTAACGCCGTCGGGCAGGAAGGCAGCGTTTACCTGACCATTCGGCCTGGAGCGAGCGGCAAGGTGCAGGTGCGGTTCCAGAACAGGCTCAGCATCCTGGATGCTGTTTCGGAGAGTGATACCGAGATCAAGACGGGCGAAACGGTCCGGGTGGTGCGGATTGCCGCCGGGAAACTCGTTGTGGAAAAGATAATCGCTTGATGTGCAAATCACTTAGAAAGGTTCAATCATGCCATTGACTTCCGGAATGCTGCTGTCGTTTGCTGTTATCGCGCTGGCGATCCTGGTCTTCGCGACAATCATGTTTTTGGCGTCGCGCTATAAGCGGTGCTCATCGGACCAGATCCTGGTGATTTATGGCCGCGTGGGCGAGAATCAGTCGTCGCGGTGCATCCACGGCGGCGGCGCGTTCGTCTGGCCGCTGATCCAGGATTACGCCTATATGAGCCTGACGCCGATGACGATCACCATCCCGCTGGAAAACGCGCTGAGCCTGCAGAATATCCGCATCAACGTGCCCAGCACGTTCACCGTGGGTATCAGCACGGAGCCCGGCATTATGAACAACGCCGCCGAGCGATTGCTGCGGATCAGCCCGCGCCAGATCGAAGAGATGTCCAAGGAGATCATCTTCGGGCAACTGCGTCTGACAGTGGCCTCGCTGACGATCGAGCAGATCAACCAGGACCGCGAAAGCTTTTTGGAATCGATCCGCAAGAACGTCGAGCCGGAACTCAATAAGATCGGTCTGTTCCTGATCAACGTGAACATCACGGATATCACGGACGGGTCGAACTATATTGAGAGCATTGGTAAGAAGGCCGCCGCCGAGGCCGTCAATGCCGCCAAGGTCGATGTGGCCCAGCAGGAAAAGATCGGCGCCATCGGCGAGGCGCAGGCCGTTCGCGAGCAGACGATCAAGGTCGCCGAGAACTTTGCCGAATCGGAAAAAGGCCAGAAAAAGGCCGAGGCCGACAAGCGCGTTTATGTGCGCCAGCAGGAAACGACCGCATCGGTGGGCGAATCCGAGGCCGACCGCGAGAAGGCGATTCGCATCGCCGAAAACGTTGCGGGCGCCGAGAAGGGCCAGAAGAAGGCCGAGGCGGACAAGCGCGTTTATATCCAGCAGCAGGATGCCGAGGCCGTCAAGGGCGAGAAGAAGGCGGTGGCCGACCAGCGCGTGTTCGTGCAGGAGCAGGAAGCGCTGGCCGTCAGCGGCGAGAACAGGGCCAAGGCCGATATCGCCGACGCCGACGCGCTGCTGGCGATCAAGAAGGCCGAGGCCCTGAAGAAAGGCGAGGTGGCAAGACGCCAGGCGGAGGTCGAGATCCAGAAGGCGCAGTACCTGGCCGAACAGCAGCGGCTGAACGCCGAAGTGATCGTGCGGCAGGAGACCGAGAAGCGCAAGATCGAGATCGACGCCGAGGCGCTGGCGGAGCGCTATCGCCGCGAGGCCAAGGGCCAGGCGGACGCGATCCTGGCCAAGTACGAGGCCGAGGCCAAGGGTATCAAGCAGGTGCTCGAGAGCAAGGCCGCCGGGTATTTGTCGCTGGTCAAGAGCTGCAACGGCGACGCCAAGGCCGCTTCGACGCTGCTGATGATCGAGAAGATCGAGGATATCGTCGGCCGCCAGGTCGAGGCCATCAAGAATCTCAAGATCGACAAGATCACGGTTTGGGACAGCGGCAGCAGCGACAAAGGCTCATCGACGGCGAACTTTATGTCCAGCATGATCAAGGCCCTGCCGCCGCTGCAGGATATCGCCACTATGGCCGGCGTGCAGCTGCCGGACTATTTGGGCAAGATGGCCGACGGCGAAGCTGGCGAGGCCGAGAAAAAGCCAACAGCGGCAAAACCGGATAAAAAGGAACTGCCAAGTTAACAATCGTCACGGCGGCAAGCGTCAGCGCCCCGTTAGTCGCGATGCTAGAATAATCGGCACTGAATGACGTCGCCTGCGCTGCCGTGCTCCCGACCAAAATCATGTCGCTCACGCTGCATGCTGTGGTCAGTAAGCGGGATTTTCGCGAACAAATTGGCCGGCCGGGGCCTATGGAAAACGGATTTTTTGCTTGATACGGGCCGGTGTTTAGACTATATGGACATATCTTGAACTGGCGGTGTAGCTCAGTTGGTTAGAGCATGGGATTCATAAGCCCAGGGTCGGTGGTTCGAATCCACCCGCCGCTATCGCAAAAAGAAAGCTCTTCAAGCTTTCTTTTTGCTTTAATTTACAATTTGAAATCGGCAATTTTCAATTTCCAGGCCCCCATCGTCTAGCGGCCTAGGACGCCGGGTTCTCATCCCGGTAACAGGGGTTCGAGTCCCCTTGGGGGTATAATTCTTTATTCTGTAAAGAGTTGCCGCATCCCGCAAGCTCTCGCAATTCACCGCAACCGCAAGGGTTTGCGTCAATTTCGCCTTCATCTTCTTGCGGCTCTGTGCGGCTCGGTTCAGGAACTGTCTGCACCGTATCTTGCACCTTTTTTTCAGCATCAGCCAACAATGATGTTTTCGCCGCCTCCTGCAGATCGGCTTCCGTAACCTGTGCATAGTGCTGCATTGCAACCTCGGGACTATTGCCGATCCAAGAGCATACCGCCTTTACGTTGCCACCGGTCATCTTGAACAGTTCCGTTTCGCGCGTGCTGCGGCAATTCTGGAACAACTTTGGCCAAGGATCAAGCCCTGCCCGCCTGATAATCCGTTCCATTTGCGTACGCAGATTTACGCCCTTATCCATGCTCCTCGGGACACAGTAAACCGCCCCCTCGGGCGCTTCGTCAAATGCATCCTGGAACAAAGGCTTTAGTTCTGGAAACATCGGGACCGTTCTGATCCCGCTATCCGCGTGGTGCTCCGTTTTCAGGGCATGTACCCGAAACTGATTGTGCTCGAAATCGATATCCTGCCATTTCAGGCGAATGATCTCGCTGGGGCACCGGAGGCCGCCCCACCGTGCCAAGCCAAAGATCAGCCGCCATTGGCTGTCAGGGCAGGCCGTAAGGACTTTAAGCGCCATTTCCTGGGTCACGTAGAAGAACCTTGCCGGATTCGCCCGCACTGCCACAGACTGGCCCATGAACGGATTCTTTGTAATCAAGCTGGCTTCGATTGCTGAATTGAAAAACTGCCGGCTCAATCCTATCAGCCGTCGCAAAGTGTTTTCCTGTAATTCACATTCGGATTTGAGATAAACCCGAAAGTCCTTTGCCTGCTGAATAGTCACGTCGTCGATGTACTGACCCTTAAAAAAGATCGCCAGCTTATTAGCGGCATTCTCCCACTTTCCCTTTGTGATCTCCTTCACATCGGGGCGGCTTTTAATATAACGCTGGACCCACTCATCTACCGTATAGGTTTTCAGGTTCGCTCTGCGTGCGACCAAGCCCAAGGCCTCTAACCGCCCGCGTAACCCATCGGATATACCATTGACCCACTCCTGTACAACAGGAGGCATTACGCTACCTGTATCTTTACACTTAACAAGGCTCTCGATATTGACTTTCGCGGTCTCAGCCTGCCTCTTGGTTATTCTTCCCATGCTGATTTTCGGCCTTGCTGCATTTTCCCCAGGACTGAGCTGGATCAGATACCGCACTCCCGCTATCGTTTGTGTCCTTATGATACTTGCCATACATCACCTCATTTCCCCAGCCGTCTTCTGAGCGGCATCAAAGGAGTTGTATCTACTTCCATATTCCTTAAATCTTCCTCAAATTCGCTGCGGATATAAAACACCTTGCCGGTGAACAGCTTATGATATCGCGGAAAGCGTCCATCGTAAGCCCGTGAGTATCTCCATCGGCCAAGCGTTCCTTCTGGAATACCGAATTCGGCCGAAACCTGTTTGCCGGTTAAGCGGTCATCAGGGCGGCCGGGCAATTCAGGGTGCTTAGAGACTGGCAATTCTGCAGCCTGCAATTGCGCCTCCGCTTTTATTTTTCGACACGTTTTTATCATCCAGCATCCATATCGGCCGGGGTCCGATGAAATTGGATCCCGGCCGGCGGTTGTTTTTCTATGCTAATTGTCCATGCCAGAGTTTTACCGCGCAGACTATTTTAGCCAGCGATCCATTGCTCAGGCCGTCAATCAGTTGCCGCATGGCTGACTCGCTGTCCGCTTTCAGTAGAGATAGGGTTGCAGCGACCTCGTGCGAGGACATCGAACCTAGAACGCACTTTGCTTTTGCTCTCAGGGTGTGAACGTTTGATGAATTGAACATGATTGGACTCCGTTTCAAAAAGGTGGCCGGGGGTGTGAGAAATCCAATATGCTTAGATTTTGCCGTCCTTACGGATAGACAGTCCCCGACCATGCTTTTAGTTTGAACGGAATTGCATATTAAATTTCTCACGTTATAAAGTATCGGATCTCGTCACGAAAAAGTCAAGAAAATCCTTTTCAATATGTCACCGTGAAAATCAGACGGTCCATAGATTGCTGAGCCTTTCCGCATCATTGCAAAAGCCGGTCGCTACTTGCGTTTTTCAAGGGCTTTGCTCATGGCCGCGTAATAATTCTTTTCCCATTGCTCGTATGTTTCAACAGCGATTTCTCTTTTACGGGCGGGAAGATTTCGAAGAAAATCGGGTTCAAGTTCATTGATATGGCCATACGGACTGTACCATGTGAACATCGTTCGTTTGATGTCCGATACCTTGCCGCCATGCTCCAAAATATCGTTAAAGAAGCAAGCGGCGTCAGCAATGTCACCAACCTGCAACTGACGCGAGGCCATTTGATAAGACAGGGTATTGTCGCCTGGCTTGTACTGCGTTTTACCGTAGATCAGGTCATCGGCAATCTGTTCAGCTTTATCTTTCAGGCCGGGGGCCTCGTAATTGTTGCGATACTCCCACGCCCAATCACGAACCCGGAAAAAGTCCTTAGTGACATTCTTTTTGTTGATGAAATTGCGGTCAATCTTGTCAACCAGTTTCATCATCTGCCGAACCGGCGTCACTTCCTTTTGAACTAACCGATTTAGTGTAGGCAGGGTCATCTTTGGCCGCTTGTAAATTGCAGTTGCCGCTTCTTTGACATTCGCGGCGGTATTGAATGATACGCCCGTAACCCAATCGTAAACGCCATAGGTGAAATCGGCCAGCATTCCTACTACGCCGCCATCCAGAAGGTCGCCAAGTGCGGCTTTTGCCACATCTTTCCCATCGCCGCCGGAAATGAGTTTCGACATGATTGATTCGTCTTTATCGTACAGGAAGTCTCGCAGGATATTGTAAATCTCTCCGGCAATCAACGTTCCAAGCAGGAACCCGGCCAGCCGACTTCCGTCGCCCGTCTTAACGGTGTACTTTACTACGTCGTTCCAGATCATGGCGGTCTGCTTCATGGGCCATGTCTTGAACTGTGCCAACACCTTGACCATTGGATGATTATCGTACCAAAGCGGTTTTGTGCTGATCACCATCGGAAATGCCTTGTCTCTAACCGTGCGGTGCAAGACCTCGTTAATCAGGTCATCGGGTATGGCTTCACCGGCCAATGCCTTATCCAGTAACTGTTCGCCGCCGTGCTCGGCGATTCGGTACTTGGTCGCGTCCTGGAAAGGTATTTTTAGGGCATTTGCTATTTTGGTGGAAATAGCGTCTTTGCCGCCCCGTTTCTCCAGTGTCGCAAGGTCCCTCTTCAACTGAAGGTATTTGGTAATTGCAATCTGGATCTGGTTTCCGCGTTCCGACGCAGAGAACGGGTGCCCGGCAATATCGGAGAAGAAGCTGCCCGCCTCGTATCCTTCGCTTAACGAACCGTGCCCGAAAACTGCGCCCCTCCGGATCATGTCCCGCTCAAGCCGTTGCGATGAACGAATGAACTGGTTGATAAAAGGCGGATACTTGACTGCCGTAGAAAGGTTGATGGCGAAATTCGTTGTCAGAGTCAGACTCTTGGCGATCCTGTCGGTCATGTTCCGCAAGATAGTCAGAGGGCTAAGCCCTACCTTTGTGTTGAACTGGTATCCGCGGATCACATCGGATATTTTTTGCGACTCAGTACTGGCCGGAGAGATCACGCTAAACGATGTTTTTATAAACAGCTTGACCCGTTCCGCTTCTTTGCGGCCGTATCGGGCCGCGATCTGTTCAGCCCTGGAGTTAATCAGGTTGAAATTATTGCCCCATGCCCGGACGCCCTCGACCGCCAACCAGTTCTTTTCAAGCAAACATGAAAGGATTTTGGCGCCATCCCACTCAACAAATTCTTCTGGAAGCTCGACGCGAGTTGATTCCAGATACCGATTGACGCCACGCAGCCTATTTTGGCGGAACATCTGAAGCATGGAAACGGCTTGATCGACGTTTTCCAATTTGCCATCTTTGACCTGATCGGTAGCCCATGCGAATACACGATCAGACGACAAGCCTTTTTCTTCGGCTTCATTAAGAAATCTGATCCCTGCCGCGTTTGGGATCTGCGGAAACGCCTTGCCTGAGCCGCCGACCGATATTTTCTTTCCGTCCACGATACGGTACATGCCGACGTTTGCAGCCTCGTTCATGCTCCGATCAAGCACTTCCCGCAATTTTTTGGCGCGTTCCACAAGTGCGGGCTTCTGGGTGGATGCGTCGATGCGGCCATTGACGATCTTGGCAATCGTTTCCCGTTGTGACTTGGACAAGCCCTTGTAAATCTGGCGGATGTCATCATTGTCAATATTCGCCGCTTTTGTGGCTCTGAACACAATAGAGTCCAATTCTTCAGCAGTGCGCCGCCCGGCATTTCCGAGTGTTCGGATATGATTGTTGCCGGCCTTGATATTGCGGACCGCCATCTTGACGGCGGACTTGCCAAGCTGGACGGGGCTGTTAATTGCCTTGTGTCCGAGGCCTACTATCTCCGCAGCGACATCGGACAGGATAGTTGTTCCGCCGGCGTGTTTGCCGCCCGGCAGGCGTTTACTTTCCAGAGGCACTTTAGGTAGCGATTCGGCATTGATCCCGTCCTGGTAATCCTTCGCTATACGTTCTGCGTCGGCAATCGTTACAGTATCGGGGTCAATCTCTAATTGCCGGAGAATGGCTGCTCTCTCTGGCTCTTGGTTGGCATCAAACAGATCCCCCGTCCTGTCCTCTGGCTTAGGTTTATTCTCGAAAGCAGGCTTTGCTTCGGCCTTGACGCCCCCCAAAAAGTCCATCTGGCCGGCAACATCATCTTTGGCGTTGATGCGTTCCTGCTCGGAAATGGTTTTGAAGTTATCCTTATCCAGCATTTCCTTCTGCTGGCCGGATGTTCCGCCTTCCAGTACCGGACGGTCAAGGAGATCGACGGGCTTGCTTGAAACATTGATCGCTGGCATAGAAGCAAGTCCGGCCCGCCGCCGCATTTCGTCGTATAGTTCCGGTGTCGTAGCCGTCCGGCTCAGCTGATCCAGTCTGTCTTCCAGCCGGGCAACCTCGTTGCGAACAGATTCCTCGTCCGAAAATTTAAGCCCCATCGTCCGGGCGGCCTCGGGCCTTTTCAATGCACCTTTAACCGCTAAAATCCGTTCACTGATTGCCTTTTGTTCCTTGCCAACCTCTTTAGCTACGGCCTCGGCCTCAATGAGGGCAGAATCATCAAAACCAAACAGATTGCCCTGTGTGGTTTTTTGGAGATCTGATGGCTGTGACCTGGCAAGGATCCGAGCGTATTGTTCTAATTCATCTGCAGAAAATGTTGAGGCTTTAGCGGCTGCGGCCAATTGTGCCGATTCATTACCTGGAGCGCCATTTGCTATTGCGTAGGCTTTCGATTCAGACAGCTTACCTGCGGTGAAGGCGGCGTATATGTCATCTGCCGCACTTTTTCCCATTCGGAATCCGACATTTCCTTTAACTCTTGAAAGCAAGCCTCTCTGTCGGGCTTCTTCTTCGGTGATTCTGGAGTTTTTGAAGTAGTGTGCATAATCTTTTACCGTTCCTTGACCATCCCTTATATTGCTTTCAGCGTCGAAAGTCAACGCCATTTGACGGGTAAACCTTTCTGACTCGCGGACCACTTGGGCGGGGATGGACTTTTCGCCTGTCCGTTTGGCAAGGTCTAACCGGTGACGACCTGTTATAACTTCTTTGGTTCCGTCTGTCCGCTCCCAAACCAGAATCGGAGCAGTACCCAATCTGTTGTATGTTCCCTGCAGCTCTTGGCCGGATACAACTCCCGTTTGGAGGCTCGCACCCTCTTTGAAATTGGGTACCTCTTTGGACAGAACCAATTCGCTCACAGGGACTTCAATAGCCTGGTATTCTTTGTTAAGAGCAGGTGCGGGCGATGCATTAACGGATTTTGATTGCACGGCAGGGGCAGCGGGCGATTGCATGACAGGGGCAGCCGTAGGTGGTAATTCCCCCTTCTTAGAGGCAATCGGAGCGGTTCGAGCGGTCGGCGGCTTCGGTGTCACGCTCTGGGCGGACGGCCTCGGTGCCGATTCCCGGATCTGCTGGATGGCCGCCTTGACGGTCTTGACCGGGTTCTTGACCGCCTCGATCACTTCCTCGGTCCGGGTGGCGGGCAGGTCGATAATGTCGCCCTTGGGCCGCTGGCCGTACCCTTCTTTCAGGGCCTCGACGCCCTCGATCCTGGCCGCCTTTGCCGGCTCGTACCCATATTTCAGAAATCGATCAGCCGCCTTTTCCGGGGCCTCGATCTTGGAACCAATGTTTTTATAGAGGTCGCTTTGCGTCATCCCGCGAAGGTCAGCCTCGACCGCCGAAACGATACTGTCGATATTGCGAAGGGCATTGTCGCGGTACCCCCGCAAACCCTTGACCTCGGCCGCCGTTTTGGTCTGTGCGATCTTCCCTCGCAGGTCGGCATCAAACTTACGAAGCATCGCCTCGCGCAGCCTGCCGACATATCGCGTCTTGTCGATGTCACTGGCGGCGCTGAACACGCCGGACACCAGACCGAACGTGCCTGCCTCTTTGGCAGTATGTTCCAGGCCCTCACCTATCTCCATGTCCTCAGCGACGGCCTCAACGCCGCCCTTTGCGGCCCCGACGATCGCTCCCGCCTCAGCCGCGTGCATGGCCGACTTGACTCCCTGATAGATACGCGGATAGTGCTCGGCAACCCACTTGACGCCGCCCAGGGACTCAATGTACTGCCCCGCCTGTTTGACCAGCGGTATTTTCCCGGCACCGGCAACGATCTTTTCAGCGCCCTTGAACGCCGCCGGGTACAAGTACGCCCACTCCAGCGCCGACGTGACTGTTTCGGCGGTCGCCGGCACCGTAGCCGGGCCGAACCCGGATAGCTTGTTCGCCTCCTCGCCCAGTTGTTCGGAAGTGGTCGTTATACCCCATGTGCCCGGATTATAGTTCAAAAACGTCTGGACGGCCGACGGCAACTTTTCAAACGGGATCAGATCGCCCGTCAGACCGCCCAGGGAACGGATCGTCTTGCCCGCCACTTTCGCACGGTTCAAAGTTTCTTTGCCGATCTCCTTCCATGACTTGGAGGTATCCTCGGCCTCCAGCGACTTGCTGGCCTGATTGACCAGTGAAATATCGTTGACAAGCTGCGCCAACCCCGGCGCAAACGGCTTTTCCGTATCGGCTCCGTGCAGCGCCTGTGACCTCTGTGCGGCGTCCAACGCGCCCGGCGCAAGCGCCTGCGGGTCGGCGATCTGCGGACCCTGCGGCATTTGATAGTCGATACCCTGGAGGGAGGACAGATCGACACCTGGCTTTGGAGTTTCCTGTACCCGACTGGCCTTTGTCTCTGCGACCGCCGACGTACTGCCGCCCAAGATCGCATCCAGCCGCGTCATTCTGGAAGAAGGGGCGGCGGGCGTAGCGGGGGCAGGGGCAGGCGTAGCCGACGGTTCCTGCACGGAGACGGCGCTTGTACCCCGGATCAGGGCGTCCAATCGTTCGCTTCGGCTTGCTCCGGTCTTTAACGGCTCTCGCCTTCGCTGCTGATCTAATTCTTTTCCCATTGAATATCTCCTTGTATAAAAAATCGTGACATCATCCCCTCGTGGTTATCAATCTGTCTCTGCATGGCTTCTCTGTTTTCAAATAAGACGCCATTCCCGCGATCACCTGCTCAGGTTTGATCGAATCCATGCAGCTTGGCTGAGGTATGCAGCCATGTTTGAACACCGGGTTACAACATAGCGAATTGTCTCTGCAGTTTCCATCGTTCAGCTTCACTACTCGATGTTTCCAGCATCCACCATTCAAACAGCAGGGCAGCTTGCCGATTGCATGAATGAACCTGTGTTCAGGATAAGCGGCCCATCGCACGTGTTCTCTGCCGCCGGCAACTACAACGCATGGCTTATTAAAAGCCGCCGCCAGATGCATTGGCAAACTGACATGACAGACAACGCCTTTCGACAACAATATTAAGCGGCACAGTTGCCGCATATTGGTTTTTCCTGATAGATTCAAAACATTGCGCAATTTTGGGTTGATGCACACTATTTCATCATTGCTGCCTATCTGGATGAATTTGATCCTGGGGTAATAATAATCTACTACGGATTGCCATTTTGATGTTTCCCATGCCTTGGCTGTTATATCGCGTTTCCATCCTGGTGCAATAATCCAAATTGGTTCGTTCCCGATATACGTGAGTATTTCATTGACATGTTCTTTCGGGTTTTGAAGAGCCCTGGGGGGCGAGAAACATGCCGCTCGCTCTCTCTTGGACAAGTAGATGTCCCCCTTTAGCTCGCTCATGTTAACATCCAGCCCCATCTTATGATTTATTTCTTGAATACAGCTTTGAATGTAATGCCCTTCTGGAAAAGCAGGTCGCTTTAAGCCAAGGTTTTCAATTTCTATTATGGATACATCTGGATCATCTTCCATCAACCTGCTGATGTGCGGATTATTTAGAAACAATTCATCATGGCGAGTGCGAACATCGACAAGGAATCGATCTGGATAGCATTTGTGTAAATCCCGTATTGCAGCCGATAGCACAACGAGATCGCCGGGAGCCTGATCACAGACAAAAATTATTTTTTGCTTACGAGTTTGCATTTGATCCCTGCAACAATAACTTTTTGATTCTCAGGAGATAAGCTTTGTCCTGCTCGCTGCACAGCACGGCCTTAGGCTTCTTTCCGTCAAGGTGTGAAATCAATCCCTGAGCTGAAATATCACCCTTCAAAAAAGCGACCAGGCTCTTGCGGGCGTCTCGAAATTGCCGGGCGCTCATGGATTCGAGCTTCCGTGCAACGTATTCAGGAAACACCTGAAGGATTGAATTCTGCTCGGCGGCAGCCATCAACACCCTCTTGAGCAACCGAATCTTCAGGATATCGAGTGCTGATTCACCATGCACAAGCCGGGCAGATCGCGACCGCTCCAGTCCTTCCCGCGTCCGCGGCCCGGTACTTCGGGCGCCGTGATAATAGCAGACGTGGGATCCTTTTGCCGCCCAGCGCCCACACTGCCGGCCGCTTTGTTTGGACCTGGCTGTGCAGCGGCGCTCTTCGGGCGGAGGATAGTAAATACTGGTTTGGCTTTCGGACATATTAAGTCTCACGCATATAGACCCGATTGGACATGTCTGGTATCCTGAAAACAAAGAAACAGAATCCGGTGAAATCACTCATCATCTGCGACCTCCTCCGCTTCATTGTTGGCCTTAGGGTTCGGCTTCTCTTTTTCGCCGCCCTCGGCCTGAGTATCGGCGTCAGCCCTCGCCTGTTCCTCGATCCGTCGTACCGCCTCAGCCGGATTGATGGCGTTCAGGATGTCCGTCGTTGCTGCCATAAAGAGCTTGATAACGCATTTGCGTTTGTACCTGAGAAGGGTTTCATCCGCGGCGATCCGGTTCGCGTCAAATCTTGAGAAGCCGCAAAGATGCTCAAGCATAGCGGACAGTTCGATGTATTCAGCGGTCAGCCCGGCTTGCTCGATATGCTGTAACTTCAAATACAGTTCAAAATCGATCCTGTCCTGGTCGGCTTCGAAAAGACGTTCTTGATTTTCCGGTTGGCTGCTCACGTTTTTAACGTTCTCCCTTCAAAATCCGGGGCGTTGTCGGAAAAACCTGACAAATTGGCAAGTCGCAAAAGTGCAACCTGACAACACAAAACCGCGTTGTTGATAGCATAAACAGGTATTTTGGGGGCAGTTGTCAGGTTTGTCAGGTTTTTGCGCTGTATGCTGTATATATGCGCGTGAAGCCGCATGTATCACGTTACAGGTGCTCTCACGCGAGGGTATATACAGCAATAATATGACAAACCTGACAACTATATATAAAATCCTCATTCGTTACCCCTTAAACCGCGTTTTGCGTTGTCAGGTTCGTTGTCGGGTTACATTTTTGTACCTGACAAACCTGACAACTTTTCTGACAACTGACTTTATGCTCACTCATCGGATTCTCCCTCTCCGCTGGATTCTAAAACACTGTCGGCCAGACAAATCAGGTTGGAAGCCCTGCCGCCGATTCGCTTCCTCCAGGTGTAGGTTTGCCGGGTCTCGTCCTGCGTAATGTAATGTTTTTCGGCAAGCCGTTTATTCAGCGTCCGAAGCGTAGCCGGGAATTCATCGGGATCGATTTTACGTATGACCTGATAAGCTATATTCGGATCGAGGTAATAAACCCCATCGATTTCCCACCCGGCAAGCGTCCCTGACGGGTACCATATGTAACCCAGGTTGCCCAGCTGCCGTTTCCATCCCAGGCCGCCAGGATTGGAAGGCTCTCCGCCGTCCGGCATGGCGATATGACACGCGCCCGAGGCCAGGCCCGATCTCAGCAGATCAATGAATCGATCTGCTGGATTCGCGGCCCGCTGGATATTGTCCTGCTCGGCTCCGCATTTCAGCAGAATCGACCATGCGTCATCAAGCATCCAGCCTTTTTGGTCGCTATTAACGGATCCAGTACTTTCAAGGAAGCTGTAAAAATATTGCAGGCCAATGAACAGATTGGCGACGATTGTCGCGGTTCGCTTGTGTGGGCTCTGGTTTATCGCTCGGATACGATGCTCGTGCACCAGGGCATCAAGTGATTGCTGAATTGTGGTGATCTGTGGCTGCAGCCATTCGAGATACGCGAACATTACCCCTTCGTACAAGCCCGCCGCTGCGGCTTTTTGGCAGTTTGTTATGACGGACCAATTGAAATCTTGCGGCCGCACTTCGAGGCACAGGCCGCGAGCCCGGATGCTTTCACCCGGCAGGTGATCCTCTCCGGTCGAGATCGGCAGGCAGCGGGGAGCTTTCACGGGTCGCAGGTCCGAATTGACCGATAGCCGCTGACGTCCCGAGCCATTGCCGACATTGCGTAGCAGTCGCTCCGCTTTCGCTTTCAAAATCGCTTGATCGTTCCGCGAACCGCACGGCTTGTAATCGTCTACTACGAGTATCGCATCTTTGACGAGAAAGGCCAGTATCTCAAGGCTGTTTGCCGTGCTGGACCAGTTTGCGGGCAGCCGTGAATAACACATTGTTCGGCCGAAGAACTGTTGAATCAAGGCGGCAAGGGTGGACTTTCCGCAGCCGGTCGGCCCTATCAGGTGCAAAAAGAAATCTGTTGAGCCGAGAACAGACCGGAAGCAGGCAGCCAATAACGGTATTGTGATGCCGGTGTCCGCTGTATCAATGAAACCAATCACCGCGGCTAAAGCTGATTGGATATCCTCAGTCTTTTGGATTTGATAGCCTGGCAATCCCGGAAGCATGACCTGAATTGAATCGGTTCCGCCAATGCAGCCGCGGCCCGTCAAGTAAACGATCTTGTCACCAACAGATCGCCAACCCGTATGCGTAAAGACATGATTCTCTTCTATGCTGTTGCTCAGTTCCTGGATAGCCGCCCGCATATGGTCTTTTGCGGCGCCGCCAGCATTGATGATGTATGCCGGGCCAAGATGCTCCAGCACCCAATTCATCTTTTGATAATCGCAAGCAGCAACTGTGACCGTTTTTTCAGCCCCATGGTTGCGAACCGCTTTAATGTCAAAAACCCGGCTCTGTTCTGCTCCGTCATCCAGCGTGTTGACAGCTACTATCTGCCCGGCGAAATTTGCAAGCTGGATTTTTCCGTCGCCTTTGTGCAGCCAAGTTCCGCAAGCATCGACCGAATAGAGGCCGTGGCTTTGCGCAGGTGTTTCCTCGGCGTGGTCCTTTGCCGGGTCATACAGGGGCGTGCTTTCAATAATGCCAAGAAGCTGCTCTTTGGTGCCTCCCTGATTCACCCAATCAGTAACATCACCTTTCGGAGGCAAGTTCGGAAGGTTGACAATTTTGATTTGTTTGGCTTTCCCGGCGAGAGAGCGGGCGACCTGCAGGGCATGTTTTCGGCCAGGTTCATCAAAATCGGGCAACATGACAGCGTTTCGATCCACCAGAAAAGCGGAGTATTCATCCAGCCATTTGCCGGCGCCGCCTACGTTGGTTGTGGCGATCAAGCCCAAAGAAATCAACGTCTCAACATCTTTTTCGCCTTCGGGGATATAGACGGTCTGTCCAGCAGATGCGAGCAATTCCGGAAGTCTGTAGGGAACTCGACGCACACCGTTCAGCTTGTACTCCCATCCCCCTGCGCCATTTGGCGCTCGCAGAAAAAAACTCTTGGGATCCGTTCTGACGGATTGATAAAGGAGTTTTCTGTTTTCATCCACATACGGATAGATTGCAACAATCCGGCCCTTATGCTTTTTTACTTTAGTGGCAAAAAGGCTTGACTTGTTGATCTGCGAAGCTTCGCATATCTGGTCAATACTGCATCCCGCATGGCATCGCAACAAGGCGCGGCCGTCGCCGCCCTGGCCGATGCTCAAGCTTGCCTGCTTGTCATCGTGCGAGGGGCACTTGGCCTGCCATCCGTTACCCTGGGGCCTGACGTCCTTAAGCTGGTCCAGCACACCTTGAACAGGGGCACTAATGCTACTCATACGGCGAGCTCCTTTGCAATCTGAATGAATTTATCCAAATCCGAAAAGTCGTAGCGAACGGACCGATCCAGACGCACGGCGGGAATCCTGCCGCTCTGAGTAAGGCTCCAAAGCTTGCGTTCAGATATGGCGAGGTAAGCAGCCGCCTCCCTGGGTTTCATCAGTCGGGGGGCGATAGCGGGGGCATTATCCACGGGCGTCTCCAGTTTGTGCGCGTTCCTGTAGCCATTCAGCGAGGATATTGGAATCGAATAATACCTGGTTGTCTGCTACGAGAGCGGGTATGGCGCCTGACTTTGCCTGCTCCCGCAACCATTTGGCCGGGAGACCATAGCGGCGGGATGCAGTTCTGATGTGAATTAGATTATTTTCTTTGTTCTTCATATAAGCATTAAAGCATGATGCTTATATGAAGTAGAGGGTGTATAAAGGGGCTATAAAGGAAATCTATTGACGCAAACAGTATCCTATTCGTTTGGCGTGGAAAAGTCCATAGGGTTTGAGTCGATTGAGATGATTCTTGCGAATCGTGGAATCATCAAGAATTATTTTGTGATCTTGTGCAAGCCATTCTCCGATTTTCGGACACGTCATTGCCTGGTGCTCTGGCAGCGATTTAAGCTTTTCGTAGATAAGTTGGGCAATGTCTCCTAAAGGTGGGCGGCAGTCTTTCTCAGTAGCCTCCGATTTGCTGTGCTTGCCTGCATTTTCAAGGACAGCTATGAACCGATTGTCAGCATAAAACTTGCAATTATCGCCACCAGCGAGACCCTTTACGTCCTTTTCAGTCCAACTTGAGAAGGCTTCCAAGTGACATGCAGCAGCTATATCGATTGACTGCTGTTGCACATTTGGCTTGTTTTCCACTTGGCAGAGGATAGACAGCTCATCATCCTTGAAACTAAGCGGTCCATGGCTCGACTGTTTTGATAGTTCCATCTCGATGGCGATGAGAGCTTGACCTATCGCCTTATCGGAATACACCCCCCATCCTTGCTCGATCAGTGTTTGCATATAACCAAACAGCTTCGCATCGACGAGGGGTTTACACAGATAGATCGGTGCCGGATTATCAGCTTCAATCCAGATATCATGCACAACGGCCAAAGTCATATAGCGACATGCCCACTTGTCCGATATCTCCCAATTAACGGGATCGGGCGATATCGGATGTTTGCGAACAGTATCCAATACCTTCAATATTCTTGGTAGCCTTGAAAGGCCCTGCTTGTTTTTGGCATTCTTGGGTAGCGGATCCTCCTGCAATTCGCAACGCACCTTGATTGTCGTTGCCTGAGTAGATCCCCAATATTCAAGGAAGGATGTATTGAATTTATTGACGTGCTGTTCAAATACCACTTTGGCATTAGCATGCGTTGTGAGTAATTTTTGAACCTGCTGCGCCACTTCGTTGATGAACTTCGAATCCATTCGTCACCTGCTTTCTGGCCGGGCCGATCCGGCCAGGCTGACGAAGCAGGTGAGCGAAGTCAGTCCGACCGGATCGCTTGACGGGTGTACGGCCCGCCTTCCCGATAAATATTTAGTTACCAGCTATCCACTTTTTAAGAACCGCCGCATCCGCCGGCGGCAATAATTCCGCTTCGCTCTCATGGTCCGGACAGAGAAGTTCCACCTTCATCCAACCGTGCCCACAAAACAAAATGCAGAGACGGCCGATGTTGATGCGGGCCGGAGTAATTCGTGGCTTTCCGAGATCTCTTTGCAATAGGCTTAAATCGTCCAACACAGGCTCGCTGCTGCGTTGCAACGCTGCGAGTGGGACAATCCGCCCGGACATTGCCGCTTGAAGCTCAATGAGGCTGTGGGGATCTTCTTCCGTGTGTTGTGTGTTCTCGTCCATGATGGTTCCTATTCTACGTCCGTGCCTGCTGAATGTCCAGCGATTCGATCAATGCCTTATTGAAGACGCTGGAGTTGCCAGTTGGCTCGCTGCAAATCCTGGGATTGATCCTCGATCGCTTGCCTTGTTAGCATTGCTTCATCGACCTGCACTTTGACCAAGCGGCTAAGCCGGTATCCTTCAAGTGACATAATTTCGGCCATGCTCTCAGGATTAGAGACGTTCTCTTTTTGAGCCAAAGCAAGACACTGGTCTTTCGTAAGCGGCGGATGCAGTTCGAACGTCAGCAGGTAGGGCTGCAATTGCGGAAAAAGCATTCGCAACCCGATCCCTTCTTTCGCGGTCTTACCCGGCTCAGTGTAAAACCAGCCGCGATACTGGACGGTATCAAAGGCTTCGCCTTTTGCAGCGGCTACGGGCACCAGGGGCTTTGTGCTGACTTCCTGGACTTGGTATAGCTGCATGTTGAATTGAAGGTCAGAGACGGTCTTCCTGCTTTTCTGCTGACAGCCTGAGATGCAAATCGAGAAGACCGGCAACGCGAGCACGAAAGCAACCGAGTATCTCATTTGGTCCCCTTCCTGAACAGACTAAGCCTGATTATAAGTTTATATACTGATCAGGGCAAGAATCTTGTTTTTCGTCTCTGCTGAAATGGTCCGCCATGCGTCGATTACTTTCTGCAATTCAGGCGGAAACTGCGTAAGATGCACCGTATTATGCACCTTCTCGGATTGTGTGTTTTCGCTAAGCTGTTTGTTGGCCATACTTTGTGGAATTAAATTCGAGTCCCCTTGGGGGTAGTTTCATTTCCTGCGTGCCAACCGATTGATCCAGCGACCGAAACTGAAAGCTCCGTATGTGTTTAACCCGCGCAGCGGGTGGCATGTTGTAGCCACGTCCCGTTAGGGCGTGGTTGCAGAGTGCGCCCTATGTTCCCCCAAAGCCCGCGCAGCGGGCGGCATTGTCGCCCGCTGCGCGGGCTTACAAATAGAGACGGGCAGACGTTTCTTTGGTCCCCGGTCTCACGACCGAGGCTGCAGCCTGTCGCCTGCTGCGCAGGCTTAACACGTGCGGAAGCTTCGGCCACATTAAAGAACAAAGGCCCGGTTCGGTGAGGCCGGGCCTTTGTTTTACCAATGACACGTTACTTACAATGCTAATTACATGTGGCGTCGATCTGGCCCATGTACGGATGGCACTTGAGCCAGTTGGCGGCTATAGTTGCCAGGTCCGCCAAGTTCGTCAGACAGTCACTATTAAAATCGGTCGGGGCCGAATAGGATGGAATGGCTCGAGCCGCTGCGCAGGCATCGTTACGCACAAACACCTGCACGTAGCCGACGCCTTGTGCCGCACCATCGCTAGCCGTCAGCTTGAACACATACTCGCCGGTCTGGGCCGGCAGAGTGACGCTTGTCGATGCCGTGACATTAGGATTGATGTCGATCGTAACGCCTGTGGGGGCACTGTACTGCTCCCAGAAGTAGGTCAAGGGGTCAGGATAATTATCCGGGTCTGTCACATTCAAAGTCAAATTAGCGGAAAGATGGTCCGGAAGCCATGCGCCAGCATACCCGTTCGGGACGCTCGGCATCTGGTTGAGTGTGTTGAATGTCCAGGCAAAGCCCTGCGTCAGGCCGCCGGTGGTATCATGCACATCGACAACCCAGTAATAGGTCTTGTCTTTTTGCAGTGTCGGCAATGCGGCGGAAGTGGCGGAGGTGCCGGTCGCAAGAGGCGTCAGATCGTAACCAGCTTTAGCCAAATTCGGCTCGGTGTCACCAAAGTACACGTCACATGTGATCGTTCCGCTGGGCAGGTTAGGTTCGGGATTGGTCCAACTGACCTGGGCCAGGCTCGTGTCAGCATAAGAACCAGTGAAAGGAACAGGCGCGTACGCATGCGTCCCCTTTTCGATGTCACCCCGCAGCAGGATGCCTTTGAGCAGAGGATCGGTTGAAAAAGCAGCTGAGTTCGTTGGAGAGCAGATCTCACAATTCGGCGCATCATAGGTCACGAACATGAGCAGCACGTTGCCGTCCTCATCGGCGTTCAAGATTTCATCGAGTCCGATGGATGTGGCTGTCGATTCCCATGCGTCCAAGGTTGCCGGACGCACAAACGACAGCAACATCGGAGTGATTTCGCTGTGGTTCAGTGAATCTTCTCTTATTTCGGCGCCAACGGGAGCCGTGGGATTTCGCTTGAGGCCCGGCAGCGTATTCCAGTGCTTCCCATCGAGTGCAATATTGTCGTATGCTTCCCGCACGGCATAGACCCATACATGTTTATCAGAATCTCCCTTGTGCACGTTCAGCGTTAGATAACAGTTGACAAACCGTTCGCCTACCTGCAATTCCGGAAGCGTATAGCTGTAAAAGGCGATGCGACGGCGAGTCGTGACAACACCGGCCTCATCTATTGCATAAAAGTTGCGAACGTCGGAAATTGTTTCACTGCGCGAGTTATCCGGCCCGGTTGCCGAATCATTGCAGGCCATGCAATGGTCGGTCGCCATCACGATAAACGGGTCGGCGAAGGTGGCCGCCGAGGCCGCTGCAACAATAAGAACCCCTGTTAAAAACCACTTCGTATTCATGATGTAATCCTCCGTACAATTTGAAGGTCTTAGTTTATTCTCATTACCGCCGCTCAAAAACAGGACGCCAAACTGCTACAGTCAAGCCAATGCGCAGCCATGACGTGTAAATCGTCCATATCGACATCGCAATCATCATCGAAATCGCCCGCTAATGCCGTGTAGTCGGTCTTCAGTTTGGCGGCCTCGCAGGCCGTTTCGCCGACAACCACTTGAACGGTCGAAGAGGCGGTCAGATCGCCATCATCCGCCGTCAGCCTGAACAAGTATGTCCCAACCGCCGGAAGCGTCAGGTTGATATCTTCCACGTTATTCGGGTCAATAACGACGGCAGCGCCTTCCGGTCCGCTGACCTTCTCCCACAGCAGCGTATAGGGTTGGGGCAAACCATCATCCTCTACCGTTGCATTGAGGTCCGCAATCACCGAATCCGGGGCACCGGTCTTACCTAACCAGAGATACTGGTTTGACGTTTCCATTGTGACAGTTGGCACATTATTGTTGGTAGTGAAACTCCATACGAAACCGCGCGTCACATCGGGACGGACGCTGTCGTGACTGTCCACAACCCAATAATAAGTCAGATTGCGTTGCAGCGTGCCGGCCGGGATCGCGACGAACGCGTCGCTGATGCCCGTTCCCAACGTCGTCAGGCCGTAGTTCGGAAGCAAAGGATCTGGTACGGTGGTTCCAATGTACACATCACTTGTAACCGTTGCGCCTGTCTCACTGGGCTGGGGATTGACCCAGCTTAGCTGTTCCATGCTGACCTTTGCGTTCGTATTAATCGCCGGAGCCGGACGCGAAGCCCAAATCGGGCTCCGAACTTGGCCCTTGATAATGATACCTTTCAAACCCGAATCCGGGTCGATGTGAGTGCTGTCTGAAATCGAGTAGGGCTCGATATCAAAGCTGGAACTCTGGGCATCATACGAGATGAACATGAGCGTTATATAGTTATCGCTGCTGGAGTTCATGATCTCGTCCAACGCCGCGCTTGTGGGTGTTGAATACCACGTTTCTTTTGCCGCAGGAATATAGGATAGCAGGAGCGGTGAAATGTCCGGCAGATCCAGCGTATCCATTGTGATTTCAGAGCCTCGAGGCCAATCATTTTTGATGCCCGGCACATTGACCCAGGCGGCATTGCTTGCACTGAGATCGAAATCGTCTTGTGCTTCATTGATCGCATATACGTAAACGTGCTTGCTGGATGTGACGGCCTTGAAATTCCAAGTCAGATAGCAGTTGACAAATACTTTTCCTTCCCGCTTAACATCCGAAATATCGTACTTCAGGAAACCGACGCGGCGACGGGTGTTCGTGCCACTGACATAGTTTCTTACGTGGAGAACCGTGGTAGTGTAGTGCGAGGTCGGTCCCTTGTCGCTATCGTTGCAGGCGGTCAATTGCTGGTATGCGTCCGCCGCAAACATAGGCAACCGGTAAGTTACCTGAACGGTAGTCGTGTTTGACTTTTCGCCGTCAGAAACAGTTGCCTTAAGAGTGTAGCTGCCCAAGGTCGTAACTTCGACTGTGACATCTTCAGACGTGTTGTCGGGCCTAAAGGTCACAGTGGAGCCCGCAGGCTGTGCGGTTGTGGTCCACACAACCGAAAGGGGTGGCGTGCCGGGAACACCATCGTCGGTCAAGGTGCTGTCGATATTAAAATAATTTACCGGTTCCTCAAGAATCTTGGAAGCCGGCGTAACACGCATGGTCGGAGCAAGATTCCAACCGGCCGGCGCGGCGGCCACGACGTACATAGCACGACTAGTACCGTCATTCTGCGCACCCAGCACAAAGGTATTGGGCTCAGTGACTGACAGGGCATAAACTGTCGCCGGGGTGCTGATATTGACAGCTCGATCGGTCTGGGTAAAGCCCATTGCGCTAACCCACGGCATGATCGTGCCGCCGAGGACCGGCGGAGTCGTAGTGTCGTTTGTTGTGCCCTTGCCAACACGGTTGTCAATGATCAGATAAAGTGTGCCGGGTTTATCGAGTGTCACATGAAACTGCACGTCGGCATCGGCCTTATCGTCCATAGTCGTCCGGACGTAATCAAGCCCGCCGAGGTCATTGGCGTCTCCAAAATAGAGAGGTGTTGTATGATCCGCATCCGGACGATCCGCGAAGACCAAGGCGCCTTGCCAGAGTCCACTCTTGACAACGACCAGCGGTTCAGGCGCGGTCCCGTTGACTGCAACCGCCGCTGAGATGATGTTGGGGTCGGTGACGCCGGCTGAGGCCGTCAGGCTCAGGGCGAATAGACCCAGACATGCTAAAAAGACCCATTTCTTACTCATCATAATTACGCCTCCGAAAAAAGTGTTAAATATTTTATTTCCTGACTGGATTGACAGGAAGTTCACATAACAGCGTGGACGTCCGTCTTGGCCAAGGCTACGCCGGACAGGCCACGCAGCCTACTTGCCGGCCCATGTCTTCCTGTTCCAGAGCCAAATACAAAATTCCTCATCCCTATCGGCGGGATTGATGACACTGAGATCCTTCATCAGGACATCGCCGTGCTGGAGCGTTTGAACGCGATCCTTGCCGAAAATATTCGTGAGCATCGTCGCGTCGGTATTGCCCAAGCTGATGGCATACTGCCATGCGCTTTCAGGCACATCGCACATCAGGGCGCCTGCCGAAGCAAAACTGCTGTAGGGGTAATCGGTGATCGGTTTTCCGTTCGAGTCGGTGCCTTTTTTCCAAAGCCAGGCATAGGTACTCCACAGCGCCGGGCGATCGGTAAATGAGGGATTGGTCTCGATCTGACGGACGGTATCTTCCACGGCGTGAACTGTCACATTCCCGCTGACGGCGGCATTGTACCAATAGTTCTTCTCATGCGAAACGTTGCGGACGCCGGCACAGAAAAAGACCTTGCGATCCGGCAGCATCTGGTTGCGCATAAGGTCGGCCATGTAATACGGCGAGGTCCGCGAGCCCGAGGGTGCGCATTCATAGGGCATGTCGCAGGTGCCGTTATAGAAATGCCATTTGTTGTTTTCACGGAAATTGAATCGGAACTGCGCTTCATAGCTGCCTATGGTCTGCCCTATCTGACGCATGTTGGATTGGCAAATGACCTTCTTGGCGTAATCCTTGGCCTTTTTCAGGGCGGGCGTGATGATCGACAGCAGCAGCGCGATGATGGCGATCACGACCAGCAGCTCGATGAGCGTAAATCCCTTCTTTTCTCTTAATCGCATGCTCGGTACTCCTCTTTTCTATGCTTCAATGTAATCCTTTATTCAAACAGGATCCGGGGGTTTGCGAACAAGCCCCAGTCCAAAGGCGTTCTCTGGTCGGAAGCGCCCGTGACGGCCAGCGTGAGGTAACGGTCCTGTGAAGTCAGGGGCACGCTGATGTCAAACGAGCGCGTCGCGGGGTTTACATCGGTCCTGGTCAGGCGCAGCTTGCCGTCAACCAGCACATAGACATCAATGCTGGGTTTATAATTGTTGCCGGCCAGACCGTCAGCCTGTATGCCCTGGGGCATTCCGCACTGGGCGGTAAAGAGCCTGGCCGGGCGATTTTCAGGGACGCGATTCTGCATTTGCGTCAGGTCGAAGGTGATGCCTGCGCCGGTTTTGAGGGCGATCAGGGGCTCGACGGCGCTGTCTAACCGAAATCGGCAAGTATGGGACTGACCCTGGTCATCTTTGTACTCGAAACTGGCGGCGCTTGTGATCGCAATGACATCTTTCCAATAATGACGAACGCGCAACGAGGTCTCGCGGCCATGCGGGTCGGTGGTATTGATCGTATCGTATTGATTGTCGTTGGACAGGTAGGTATCGGCGCCGTTGTCGGTTACGGTGGTGATGACAACATCGGACGAATCGCCGCATGGGAAGACCAGCCAGGGCGCCTGCGAGGGATCGCCTTCCTTGGTCGTAATCCGCCATTCGGCGGATGTGTCGCTATTCTCGCACAAGAGCGCCAGGGTGAGCAGGTTGTTCTTATCGGCGGCGATAAATGCATCGAGATCGAGATGCACGGCCTCGGCCATGAGGTCGCCGGCGGCGTTAAACGCCAGCGTGCCGAGCTTTTTCCAGGCGGCCGGGTCCATGTCGTAACGGCCCAGCGGCGCCGGACGAAAGCCCGGGGCATTGGCGTAATGGATATCCTTTTCGGACCAGTTGTCGGCGGCTTCATTGAGCAGGCCGTAAACCGCGATGGGTCTGCCCTCGCCGACCATGCCTCGAATCGCCAGGCCCAGCGAGGCGCCGGTGCGGTCGCCTTTGATAGAGGAAATATCGAACCGGAGCAGGCCGATCTTCTGGCGGACCTGACCGACCGGGGCGTTCCATTTGGCCGAGCCATCGGCGGCCACCGAGATCGGGCCATCGGCGCCATTGGCCAAAAAGACGCCGTTAATATACGGATTGCCCTGGATGGGCAGGAAGAAGCCGGGCGACTTCAAGGCGTCTGGCGAGGCAGCCTGGCTCAGAGAAAGCGTGTTGACGGCGGCGGCGGAGTCATCCAGCAAAGCGGCGCCGGCGGCCCCGACCGCGGCAAGGCGGCCGTTGAGCGCGGCAGCCAGGTCGATGGTGGTTTCGCCGCGCCAAACCGTGTTCGTCTGGGAGTCGATCGAGCGGGCGAACGAATTCTGATCGAGCTGGATGGCCCGAATGCCGGCGTTATAAACATCGACCTGCCGGGCCTGACCCGCCTGGACCTCCAGCAGTTCCTTTTCGGTATTTTTGAGGCCGGCAATGAGCGTGGTCATGCCTTTAAAGACGTGGAGCTGCGTGTCGCCGCGAGTTCCGGCGAAAACGCCGAATTCGGTGCCCAGGTCGATGATGCGGCTGTTGGCGGTACTGACGGTAAAGCCTTTGCCGGCCTCGGTGACGCTGGCAAAGACCTTGCCGTAGCGCAGCGCGATCTCGGTGGAGGTGAGCAGTTCGTACTCGGCCGGCGCTTCGATCACGACCTGCACGCCGTCGTCATAGCGGAGCTTAATGATGCCGGTTTTGAGCGTGGAAGGACCAAGGCCGGTCATCAGGCGGGACCCGTTCTTGACGGCCTCGTCGGGATTGGCCCAGGAGGCGTCGATCGAATCGGTCAGGACCGCAACTTCCTGGCTGATCGGCCGCGGGTTGATATAGACGTAGAGCAATAGCAGCAGCAGGGCTGCGGTAGAACTGATAGCTACATATAAGGACAAGCGGCTGGCCCGATGCGACTGGGGCGGCAGCTTGCGGACGGTGACTTTCTCAGGCTCGGGGCGGGACGGCTTTATGGCGATAACCTCCGCCTGGTTTTCATACGTGGCCATCTCCTGAAGACAAAGATCCATCGACAGCGAGTCTTTGAGGATGGGCTTTATCTTGACAAGTCCGCGATTGATCTGCAGGCACGTGGAATAATACTGCAAGACCTCCGGCCCGGATGAAAGCATGGTTTGCAGCAAATCGCATTCGGCATCAGAAATATCGCCTTCAAGCGACTTGCAGACCCATTCATTCATCAGGATCTTGTCTTTTTCAAGCATTTATGTCAATTCCCAGGCGGAAAGCGTCCGCTCAATGCACTTTTGCAGCACATAATGAATCTTGGACATGCTCTTATAAATTACGTTCACTGAAACGGATAATTCGTCGGCGATTTGCTTAATTGACATGTCTCGGGAATAGCGAAACTTGACGATGTCACGGTTCTGGTCCTTTAATTTGTCAACGCAGCCATGAAGAGCTTCGAGATAGGTATTCTCTATTTTGTCCGGACCTTTGTCCAGGTCGCTAAGCTGGTCAAGAAGTTCGTCATTGAAATGGACCATTCCATGGCGGCGATCCCGGTGATGATATTCGAGCACCTTGAAGCGGGCGATCCGCATCCCCCAGGCGGAGAATGAGGAGCCTTCCTTGAATTCGTCAAATTTTCGCCACATGGTCATCATGGTTTCCTGCATGACGTCCTCGGCGACGGTGAAATTGGGCAGGAGCCTAAGGATAAAGCCGAACAGGCGGTCCTCGTTCGTCCTAAAAAGGCGAAGGAAATGCTCATACCTGGGTTTGGGAGTATCCAGTTTGGTTTTGTCTGAATTATCCATGTATTTTACCAAGTCAGTTCAAGATGATAATGTTAGAATATCCGGGAAATTTGCCAGATAAATTAAAAAAAACGGAAATATTTCGTCGGGGGCATCATTTCATAGAAATGCTTCAAATGCAGGAACTTGCGTCGAACGCATTATCAGTACTGGCAGCGTCGTTGTACAAGATAAAGTCTATGCGGTGAGGATCCAAAAAATGAGTAATGCGCAAAAAGTTAGAATCGCCATGTCTTTGATTATTTTGACCACGGGGATCGGTCGGGCTGCGGCACGAGACTACGGTTTTGAGCCGGTGCCGTTCACGAAGGTGCATTTCGCCGACCGGTTCTGGCTGGGGCGGATGGAGACCAATCGCACGGTCACGATCCCGTTTGCATTTAAGCAGTGCGAGGAGACGGGACGCATCGAGAATTTCAAAGTGGCCGGCAAACTGTCGGACAAACTCTGGGAGGGCAACGCCGGATATAATGACAGCGATGTCTTCAAGGTGATGGAAGGGGCGGCCTACGCGCTGATGGTGCGGCCGGATCCGAAGCTGGACGCCTACATGGACGAGCTGATCTCGTATGTGGCCGCGGCGCAGGAGCCGGACGGCTATCTTTATACGCTATGGACCGCGCAGGCAAAGAAGTATCTTCAAAAGAAACCCAACGCTTCGTATATCAATGAGCAGTGGGACAACCTCAAAAGCTCGCACGAATTGTACAACGCAGGCCACATGTACGAGGCGGCGGTCGCGCATTACCTGGCGACGGGCAAGCGGACGTTTTTGGATGTGGCGATCAAGAATGCCGACCTGGTATGCAAGACGTTCGGGCCGCAGGGGCATCTGGGCGTGCCGGGCCACCAGGAGATCGAGATCGGCCTGGCCAAGCTGTATCGCGTCACGGGCGATGAAAAATATCTGAACCAGGCCAGGTGGTTTTTGAACCAGCGCGGAAGATCAGCCGAGGACAAGGACCCGTATCGGCAGATGCACATGCCGCCGGTGGAGCAGACCGAGGCGGTCGGGCACGCGGTGCGGGCGACCTATATGTACACGGGGATGGCGGACGTGGCGGCCATGACGGGGGATGAGACCTTCATCAAGGCAATCGATACCATCTGGGACGACGTGGCGAATAAGAAGCTTTATGTGACCGGCGGAATCGGGGCCCGGCGCAAGGGCGAGGCCTACGGCGACGCTTACGAACTGCCCAACGTGACCGCGTACTGCGAGACGTGTGCGGCGATCGCCAATGTCTATTGGAACCACCGGATGTTCCTGCTGCACGGGCAGAGCAAGTATATCGATGTAATGGAGCGGTCGCTGTATAACGCGGTCCTGAGCGGGGTGGCGCTGGACGGGATGCATTTCTTCTATCCCAACCCGCTGGAAAGTGCCGAGGGACACCAGCGGAGCGATTGGTTCGGCTGCGCGTGCTGTCCGAGCAATATCTGCCGGTTTATCGCGTCCGTGCCGGGATATACATACGCCGTGCGGGATAACGCGGTCTATGTCAACCTGTTTGTCAACAGTTCGGCGACATTCGAGGTGCGCGGCAAGGAAATGACGATCACGCAAACGACGGATTACCCGTGGGACGGCAAGGTGACGATCACGGTGGAGCCGAAGGACAAGGAGCAGAGTTTTGCACTGAAGGTGCGCGTGCCCGACTGGACGCAGGATAAGGCAACCGCCTCGGCGCTTTACAGATTTGCCGAACCTGCCGCAAAGCCGGTTGCGATTGCCGTGAACGGCAATGCGGTCGATGTTAAGCCGGCCAGTGGTTACGCAGTGATCGAGCGGGCATGGAAGAGCGGCGATAAGGTGGAGGTGAGTTTCCCGATGCCCGTGCGGCGCGTTCTTTGCGACGCAAGCGTAACGGATAATATGGGCAAGTCTGCGCTGATGCGCGGGCCGCTGGTGTATTGCGTGGAGGGCGTGGACGTCGAGGACGGCAAGGCGCTCGAGCTGGCGCTGCCGGAGGATATTCAGCTCACGACCGAATACAGGACCGAGCTGCTTGGCGGCGTAACGGTCATTAAAGGCAACGCACAAAACGGCATCGCATTCCAGGCGATCCCCTACTACGCCTGGGCGCACCGCGGCAAGACCTCGATGGCGGTGTGGCTGCCGTATCTTGTAAAGATGAACGATCTCTCGCGTAACTGAGCTTACTATTCTCAATTAGTCGTCCCTGAGAAAGTTTGTGATTTGTATTGAAAAGCTGGTTTGGCGTTGGTTTATGGTTTATTCGGCTGATAAAATCGGGTACAATTTTGCAAGCTTTCAAGGAAGATGCCTTCAAAATCTTGCAAAAAGGATTG
>JAJFTK010000119.1 GCA_021372945.1 Planctomycetaceae bacterium
ATGAGTCAACTCAAAGCCCGGATGCACCAGATCATCTGGCGTCAGGAGGTTCAGAATGTGATCAACTATAGCCATGAAAAAACTGTTATCCGCCGCTTGGAAAAACTCTTGGCGGCCTAAAATTCGGTCAGTTTGAGTTAAATAATTCAACACTTGGGCGGTATGCGCGTTGTTTAAATGCTCAACTGTCTTAATTTCAACAATTACTTTATTGTCCACCAGAATATCCGCAAAGTACTCACCGACGATTCGATCTTCAAAATATACTGGTATGGCATGCTGCTGATGAGCATTCAATTTCTCTCGCTCCAGAAGAATCATAAGAGCATTTTCATAGACTTTTTCAAGGAACCCATACCCCAGTTGGCGATGCACTTCCATCGCGCATCCGATGATCTTGTACGTCAGCTCTTTGTGTATGAAATCCTGGTCTTCTGTCATTTTTATCTGAGCTAATTTGTGTTAATCTGTGGCTAAATAACAGGTTCGCGCAGGTGCCAGGTAGTCTCTTTCTCATGCATACGCGCGATCCGCAGCAAACGGTCCTCTGTAAATGGGGCCGAGATGATTTGCAGGCCTATCGGCAGGTTCTTCTCATCGAACCCGCACGGAATACTCATCCCCGGCACGCCCGCCAGGTTCACCGCGATCGTATAGACATCCGCCAGATACATTTGCAGCGGGTCATCGGTCTTTTCGCCCATCTTGAACGCTGTCGTCGGGCTCACCGGCATCATCAGGCAATCGGCCTTCTCAAAGGCGTTGACAAAATCCTGCCTGATCAGGTTACGCACCTTCAGCGCCTTTAGATAATACGCATCGTAATACCCGCTGGAAAGCGCGTATGTCCCCAGCATGATCCGCCGCTTGACCTCCGCGCCAAACGCCTCGCTGCGCGATTTCGAATACACCTCGGTATAATTGCGGGCGTTCGGGCTGCGGTAGCCATAATGCACGCCGTCATATTTTGCCAGATTGCTCGACGCCTCCGCCGTGGCGATCACATAGTACGTGGCGATCGCATACGCAAAGTGCGGCATGTCGATCTCAACGAGCCTGGCTCCCAGCGATGTATAGACCGCAATCGCCACATCCACCGCCTTTCGCACCGCCGCGTCCGCACCCGCATTCAAATGCGGAACTACGGCGATCTTTAAGCCCTCTATCGGATTATCCAGTTGGGCAAGATAATCCTTTACCGGCGCCATCGATTCCGGCACGCTTGTGCTGTCTTTAGGGTCGTGTCCGGCGATGACGTTCATCAGCAGGGCCGCGTCCGTCACGTCCTGCGTCATCGGGCCGATCTGGTCCAGGCTCGACCCGTATGTGACCCCCCCGTACCGAGATACTCGCCCGTACGTAGGTTTAAGCCCGACAATCCCGCAAAACGAAGCAGGCATCCGGATCGAGCCGCCCGTGTCCGAGCCAAGCGCTCCCGCACACAAGCCCGCCGCCACCGCCGCCGCCGAACCGCCGCTGCTTCCGCCCGGCACGCGGCTCGTATCCCACGGGTTGACCGTCCGCTGCAGCGCAGAGGTTTCCGTGCTCGAGCCCATCGCGAACTCGTCCATGTTCGTCTTGCCGATGATCACCGCATCCGCCGCCTGCAGCCGCTGCACCACATGCGCATCGTACGGCGCATGAAAATGCTCCAGTGTCTTCGAAGCGCACGTGGTCGTCCCAAAATTTGTGCAGATATTATCCTTGATCGCCACCGGCACGCCCGCAAGTGCGCCGACCACCTGGCCCGCTGCGATCTTTGCATCGATGCGCTCCGCCTGTGCAAACGCATGCTCGCGGCACAGCGACAAGTACGCCCCAACGATCGGCTCTATCCTGTCGATGCGCTCATAAAACGACTGCACGGCCTCGACGCTGGTCGTCTTGCGGGCCTGTATCTTATCACGGATCTGTTTCGCTGTGTGCGGCATTACTCGTCCTTGCTCCGGCTGTGCGACAATAGCCATGTATAAAGCTCCGGGTTTGCATAGGTCTGCGTCCACGAATCATGTCCCGCCTCCGGGTAAAGCGTCAGCTTTGCGTTCCCGCCGGCGGCGTTGACCGCGTCCACTATCTGCACTGATTCACTCACCGGCACCACGTTGTCCTTTTCGCCGTGAAACGCCCAAATCGGAATATTCTTCAACTTCGCCGCCACCAGCGATTTGCTGCCGCCGCAAATCGGCGCCAGCGCGGCGAAGCGCTCGGGGTAATTGGCCCCAATGTTCCACGTGCCATACCCACCCATGCTCAGGCCCGTCAGGTAAACACGATCCTTGTCCACATTGTACTTTTCCATCGTCTCGTCAACCAGGGCGATGATGTAACTATCCATTCCCACCCACCATTTGTCGGCAGGGCACTGCGGCGAGACAACGATGAACTCAAAATCCTGTCCTTCGGCGATCAGCTTTGGCGGCCCGTGCAGTTTAAGCTGCTCCAGGTTGCTGCCGCGTTCGCCCGCCCCGTGAAGAAATACCATCAGCGGCCAGGCCTTCTTCTCGCTGTAATCTTTGGGCAGGTAGAGCAGATAATTCAGCTTCACGTCAACTTTTCGGCTCATGGTCATCCCTTTCTGCTCCCCCGGCGCCACCGGCATCCTGGCCCGTGAGCCCCCGCACCCGCCCAACCAGCTAACCGCTGCAATCAGCAGCATCGTCGTCTTTAATTCGCTCCGCATTGATGCCTTCTCCTCTTACAAGCCGGATTGTTCTTCCAGTATTTTTGGCACCTTAAAGAACTCGCCTTCCCGGTCGGGTGCATTAGCCAGCGCCTGTTCATTGCTCAGTGACGGCTCGGGTATGTCCTGGCGCAATACATTATGCATCGGCACACAATGCGCCAAAGGCTCCACGCCGTCGGTGTTTAGTTCGTTCAGTTTCTCAATGTATTCCAGGATCGCGGAGAACTGCCCGCTGAATTGCGTCACTTCCTCGTCGCTCAGTTCCAACCGGCTAAGCTGCGCGACCTTCCGAACCTGCGATTCATCAATCTTCTGAGGCATCTCTTTCCCTTTTAATCTATCCACAGATTACACTGATTTATAGATTAACAAAGGTAATCTGTGAAATGTGAACTTCTTAGAGTACTCGCCGCCTGTATTTTAATGAAGTCTGTCCAAAGTTAATCAGTAATCCGCGTTTATAACCCGAGGCCTTCAGATAATTCAAGAGCTGTGATTCATGCGTTACAGTCAGACCATCCAAGGCTTTTAATTCCACGATAATATCATTATAGCAAACGAAATCGGCTTTGTAATGACAGTCTAAAAGTTCTTCTTTATATGAGATTGGAATGTGCACCTCGCATTTACAAGGTATTCCTCGGGCAGTCAGTTCTCTGGCGAATGCCTTCTGATAAACAGGTTCCAAAAAGCCGCATCCAAGAACCCTATGGACCTCCATGGCAGCTCCAATAATGGCGTATGTCTGCGAGTCTTCACTCACATCCGGCATCTCTTGCTCCATTCACCTTTGCATCGACGATTTTTAAACCAAAATCCATAAATCCGTGTAATCTGTGGACAGATTAAAAAAAGCGAGGCATGAAAACAGCCTCGCTCTGCGTACGATTGTCAAATATTGTTTGGCCTCCTGCGCGTCAGCTGGCTGCTTTTTCCTCAGCCTTATAATTGCGTTTGAGCGGCTTGACGATCAGGCCCATGCGCATGGCCTTGGTCGAGGCCTTCACCCGGCAGACCTTGCCGTCAATGACCGCGCGAACCTTCTGCACGTTCGCCTTGAACTTGCGCTTGGTGATGCCGGTGATCTTCTTGCCGACGCCGCCCAGGTACTTGGCCTTGCCGCGTCGGGCGATGCTCCGGCCGAACCCCGTTTTCTTGCCTGTGAACTGACATACTCGTGCCATATCAAACTCCAATTCCTGTTTCTAAACCCGCGTGCGGGCCGTTATCTTTCATGGACAGCCGACTTCAAAGCCTTATAACTATATGGATTTAAGTGCTTTTTTCAAGTCTTTTTATGAAAAATTTATAAAATCAGGACACCAGTCCAAGAATTCAAGCTCTAGCTTGTCTTTATAGATCACACACTAACCTGTCGACTCCTACGCGAACTGTCGCAAAATGTAACGATTTTTCTTGATTTTTGCACCGTTTTTCCTTCTTTTACCCGTAATAGGGGCATCTTGCCCATGCTAAATTATGCCTGTGAACGCAGAAAACAATCAAAAAAACGAAAAGAAACGCGTCCTGCTTACCGGCTGCTCCAGCGGCTTTGGCAAGCTGACGGCCGTACTGGCTTCGCGACAGGGCTTCGACGTGATTGCCACCATGCGCAACACCGACAAACGGGAGCCGCTGGAAAGAGCCCTCTCGCTGGCCAATACCTCCGCCCGCATCGAGCAATTGGACGTGCTCGACCCCCAATCTATCGAGCGCATCGCCGAACTGGCCGGTCTGGTCGATATCCTCGTCAACAACGCCGGAATTCTTATCACCGGTTCCTTTCTTGACCAGACGGATGCCGAGATGCACCGCATCTTCGACACCAACTACTTCGGCATTGTCAGCCTGACGCGGCTCATCGCCCCCGGCATGATCCAGCGCAGGAGCGGCCGCATCATCAATATTGCCTCGCTGGCAGGCCTGGTCGGCCATCCCTTCAACGCCGCCTACGCCGCAAGCAAGCACGCCCTCATCGGCTTCACGAAGTCCATCCGCCTGGAACTGAAGCCCTTCGGCATCGATGTCGTCTCTATCGAGCCTGGCTACCACAAAACCGAGATCATCGGCGCCAACGCCAACCAGTCCGAGAATTTCTATAACCGCCAAAGCCCTATGTTCACATGGAACCGCGGCTTCCTGCGGACGATGTTCGAAGAGATCCTCCCGCGTGCCGGCCGCCCCGAGGCCGTTGCCGAACTGCTCTTGAAGGTGATGATCGCCGACCGCCCGAGGCCCCATTACATCATCGGCAAGGACGCCAAATTCGCCACGACGCTCCAGTGGCTGGGCCTCGGCCCCTGGCTCGAACGCAAGGTCTATCGCAAGATCAAACGCAACACGAGGCTGGAAAACCAGCGCGAAGAAGAAAAAAAATCCCGCCGCAAAGAAAAGAGACAGGACTCGCCAAAGTAGAAGGAGCAAAGCATGAAAACCCTATTATTTTCTGCGGTATGCCTCCTCGCGTTAACTTGTTTGACATCCTGCTACACCGAATTTAAGAATCCGCTGCCGCACAACAGTGCTCAGAATGAGTCTCTCTTGGGTGACTGGGTCATTTATGAAAATGACATTTTAAAACAGCAACTCTATATTTGGCCTACAGAAGGTGATTGGTACACTATAGTACGCGTTGGCGACATAGATAAGGGCATAGGTGACAAATTAGAAATAGGTTACTGCAAAGCATTTTCTTCAAAACTGAACGCCAGGACATTTTTTAATGTAAAAGTCGACCAGTGTGACAATAATTTCATTGTGGGATATAAACTTACAGAACCAAATAGGCTTGAAATATTCTTAGTTAGCAATGACAAGATTAAGATTCTCATAAAATCTGGGGTTCTCAAAGGAGAGGTCAAAGAAGGCAATATTTTAAAACATGAACTTGAGCGCGTCGTCGTGACATCTACGACAGATGAAATCGTGAACGTTCTGAAAGACATTCCGCACGATCAATTATTCTATGATGACGCGCCCTCGCATCTTACATTTACCAGGCCCAAAAGCTACAAAGAGGAATAACATAGGCTGGAACTCTCCCGCCGCAAAGAAAAAAAACAAATACCATAAAGGTATATTAGACATAAAATCTTCAAAAGCACTTAGCAGGAGAATAGATGGACACTCTTTTTAGAGTTGTGACTGATGAAGATTACGAGTTATTGAAGACTGTGGTCAAAGAATTCGAACAAGACAATCACTACTGTCCCGTTAAAAAACGGTTGTTTTACGATAACTACAACTACAAAAAAGAGTTACGATAGATTGTGACCTGTATCGATTTCATTTTGGTCCCGTGTTATTCTGGCTCCGGATGTTCTTCAGGAGTCCATTAT
>JAJFTK010000060.1 GCA_021372945.1 Planctomycetaceae bacterium
CGAGTCTATGAAGGATATGATCACTTAAGACAGGCCGCCAGTGATGCATGGCACAAAGTGTGCCTGAACCCCGAAAAAATCAAATCCATTTGCCGAGCCAAATATGTCGAACGCGCATTTATTTAGGGGGATTGGTATAAGAGGTGCACAAAAAAACGGCGATACGAACTCCGAAGGAGTTTGACGTGAGTACTCCGAAGGCGTTAATGTGAATATCCATAGGCAAGCGAAGCGCAACCTATGGAAGAAATGATCATCGCTAAGTTCAACCCTGAGGGGGTTGAACAGCATCCCCGTTCGGTTCTTCGGCCTCAACGGCGGGAGGCTTGGTTCCTACGTATCCCGCTTCGTTGCAGTACTTCAATATCTCATGGCCCAGCGGAGCCGCCTCGCCAGCCCCGCGCTGTCCTTCTTCCACCACGACGGACAACACGACGCCCCGCCCGCGGCTGTCCTCCGCGAAACATTCAAACCACGCCACGCACGGGCTCTCCGTCGAGCCCGTCTTGCCGTAGATCTTCATATCCCGCCCGAATAATTCACTGCCTTTGAACTGGTTGACGGCCGTGCCGTGCGGCTCGTGGATGACCGCGTGCATGCCGTCACGCACCACGGCGACCGTGGATGCCGACAGGGCAATCCGCCGCTGTCCGCGCTCGTTGCGCGGGTCCGAATCATCCCGCACCAGACGCGGATTCTTATAAACGCCGCCTCGCGCGATCGCCGCCAGGGCGTTGGCCGCCTGCAGCACAGTGATCCGGATGTTCCCTTGCCCTATGCCCCACCATCTTCGCTCAGAATCCGAGAGGGGGGCCAATTCGTCGGGACTGGCCGCCGGCCTTCTTTGTATCCCCATCACCAGACTTCCGCACGATTGATTGAACTGCCGATTGAGCCAGAGCTCGCTTTTTTCCGCCGGCGGCTCGCACCGCAGCACCGCCTGGCCCAGCCCGAACTGCCACAGCCAATATTGCAGCCGGTCACTATCGACCCGGTTGGCCACCCGCGAAAAATAAACATTGCAGCTTCCGCGTATGGCGTTGCGGGCCGTGTTGCCGCCGGTGCCAAAATGATCATCGTGACAGGTCCCCAGATCAGCTAAAATACGGCATCGCGGCCAATTGGGCGGATTGTAGGAGACCGTGCACGAGATCGCCTCATTGACGGCGATCTTATGTTCCTGCAGGCCGGCGATCAGCACCAGCGGTTTGGCCGTCGAGCCCGGCGGATAGTGGTTCTGCAGGGCCCGGTTCTTCAGGGGCTCATGCAGGCTCTTGTCGTTGAGCAGCTTCATATAATCCCGCCGGACCGTATTCAAGTCATACACCGGGATCGATGCCATCGCCAATATCTCATTGGTTGCCTCGTCGAGCACCACGGCCGCGCCGATCTTGCCTTCGTGCGGCATGTGCTTGTCGGCAAGCAGCCTCTCGATTCGCTGCTGCAGGTCGATGTCGATGGTCATCGTGCAATTCTTGCCATAGTCCGGCTCTTTTCGTTCGAGCACGTTACCGCCGCGGTCATACGTCACCTCGCCTCGCCGGCCTCGCAGCAGCGACTCGTAAATCCATTCGATCCCGCCCTTGCCGACCGTCTCGCCGGCAGCGTAACGCATGTAGCGGTCGTCGCTGAAAAGGTCCATGTCGTCCTGCTGCACCGGCGCCACCCATCCGATCAAATGACAGCCCGCACTTGCGTAAGGATAGTCCCGTTTGGCCTGCGGCTGAATGGCCAGCTCCTTGATGTTGGCGATCTCCAGTTGCGCCCGCAGCAGGTCCTGGTTGTTCTTCAGTTCGATCAGGGGATACTTCTGATGCATTTCTGCCAGGTCAACCGTTACCACCTTCTCCGGCGTCAGTGTCGCCATCGCCTCCCTGAATTGCTGCCGGCTGCCCTTCGGGTTGCGCCGTCGCCAGTAGATATATTGCGCCGACTCCCATACCCGGTCATTGATCTGACGGATCTCCTCCAAAATATCTTCGTTGGAAACATCCGCCAGCCGATTTGCAAGGTCCATCGCCTTGTTCAACTCAGCGATCGGCTCTTGCCATTGTCCCGCCAGGTAGGCCTCGGCTTGCTGCCGGTCCCGCTCCGGATTGATGGCCCTTTGGATTCGCCCCTGGCGCCATCGTTCGTCCATGTACCGCGTCAGTTCATAACTGATGTGCAGAAAGAACGCCGGCCGGTCCAGTGCCAGCGTCTTGCCGGAACGGTCTAGGATCTTGCCCCGGATTGTCGGCCGCTGCTGCGGATCCACGAGCTGCAATTGGGCCACCTTCTCGCGGGCCTCCTGGACATACCGCGTCTCCAGGATCAAAAGCCGCCCCACGGCCACCGCCAGACCGCCCAGGCAAAGAACAACCAGAATTTTCAGCCGCAAATGATACATAGCGTGAAATGCCGAGTTACGTTGACGACCAATAATCAATCATTCAATAGTCAATAATCAATAGTCAATTTAATGGTAGGTCCAATCCGCCCGTGTCTTTTGAATGTTCGACCAGCCGCTCAGCGCCGACAGAACCGACCAGATCAGCGGACTGATCACCGCCGAATACAGTGCCGTTAAAAACAAAATACTCATCATATCCTCGCGTGTCTCGCCCAGTTTGATATTCTCCATCCAATTCGCGGCGCTTTCCGCAAGCATGTACGCCAGGAACACGAACGATGCCTTGTAGATCGCCCGTTTCATGATGATCATCTGGCTTGTCTGATTGAGGATCACTCCCAGGATCCCGTAACATAGCATGTGCGGCCCCATCACACCGGCGTGCGAGGCCAGGTCCGCTGCGAAACCGATAAAGAACGAGGTTACGATCGCCTCATCGTACCGGCACACCAGCGAATAATACAGAAGCAGTGTGATCAGTATGCTCGGCCGGACATACCAGCCGGTCACCGCGAACACGTTCAGCAGGTCGCCCGCCTCCAGCAGCGTCGCCCCAAACAAGATCGTAATGAATGAAAACCACCGCATCGTTCAGCGTTTCTCCTCGGATGCGATCTGCGTCAGGTCCGTCACAATGACCGCTACGCTGTCCAGCCGGCTCATATCCTCGACCGGCTCCACGGTCACATCCCACAGCAGCGGATGCAGGTCGTCCGGCCGCACCTCGACCACCTCGCCGACCACGATCGGGATGTCCAGCTTGCCCGCCTGCGGCGCCGCATAGACCGTATCGCCCGTTTGGATGTCCTGTTCGCATTCGATCATATTGATCTTGCAGGCGGTCTTGTCCGTTCCGAACATCATCCCGCCGATGTCCTTGTCCGTGTGGTCCCGCCGGATCCGCACCTCCAGGCTCTGGTTGGCGTCCGTCAAGAGCCGCACCCGTGACATCTGCTCACTTACTTCGCGCACCACCCCGATGATGCTGTTCTGCCCGCTCGACAGGACGTACTGTCCGGGCTCGATCAGCGACTCGCTGCCGCGGTTGATGATGATCTCGTGGCCGTAACTGCTCGGCGCCCCCGTCACGTGGGCCAGCACCACCCCGCTGTAAAACTGCGGCAGGCTCGAACGGATCGCCGCCACCTTCTCATAATCGGCGTGCAGGTCCAGGAGTTGCGCGTGCAGGTTCTTATAGACCTTCCACAGCTTGTCATAATCCGCTTTGTTTACGATCTTTTCCTGGCCCGGACGCAGGCGGATCACGTTCATTTGCACGTCCCGGCCCCACTCCAATACCGGTTTAAACACGTCGACGAACAAATGATTCACGCCCGAGGTGATCCGTTGCGGCAGCAGCAATAAAATCAGCGCCAGGATCAAAAAAGAGGTCAGAAGACTTGCGTTCGAAAAATGGAAATTTCGTCCTGCCATAGCATTTTCATGAGCATTCGTAATCCATTTTGAATGCCTGATTAATTCTTTCTATCCCAGCCCTGAACAAGACTGTACTCTAAAATCCTATGATCTGGGTATGTCGTTTTGTCGCTGCAATTTGCTGTTTGGGTTTTAGAATTTGGAATTTTGAATTTGTTTTGGATTTTGGATTTTGGATTTAGGATTTAGGATTTAGTATTTCGGATTTCGGATTTCGGATTTCGTGTCAGCTCCATCCCTGGTCCAGCGTCTCCTTCCACATCTCCAGGTTTTCCAGATAAACGCTGGTCCCGCGGGCCACGCAGGTCAGCGGGTCTTCGGCATGGATGATTTTGAGTCCGGTGGCATTGCTCAGCACGCGGTCCATCCCGCGCAGCAGTGATCCGCCGCCGCAGATCATGACGCCGTTATCGATCAGGTCCGCCGCCAGTTCCGGCTCGGCCCGCTCCAGCGTCCGCATCACCGTCTCGATGACGCCGGCCACCGGCTCTTTGAAGGCCTCGCGGATCTCTTCGCTGGTGATGACGATCTTGCGCGGCAGTCCCGAGATCGTATCGCGCCCGGCGATCTCCATCGTCATTTCCTGCTCCAGCGGCGCCGCCGAACCGATCTGGATCTTCACCTGCTCGGCGCGCGGTTCACCGATCAGCAGATTGTAGGTGCGTTTGAGATGATTGATCAGGGCCTCGTCGAAATTATCCCCGCCGATGCGGATGCTTTCGCAGGTGCTGATGTCGGCCAGGCTCATGATCGCCACTTCCGTCGTGCCGCCGCCGATATCGACGATCATCGACGCCGTCGGCTCCGTCACGGGCAGTCCCGCGCCGATGCCCGCGGCCATTGGCTCATCCACCAGGAACACCTTCCTGGCGCCGGCCCGCTCGGCGCTGTCAATGACCGCGCGCCGCTCGACCGCCGTAATGCCGCTGGGCACCGCGATCACCACGCGCGGCCTGAACAGGGCCCCGCGCCCGTGGACCTTGCGAATGAAATAGCTCAGCATCGCCTCGGTGATCTCAAAATCGCTGATGACCCCGTCCTTGAGCGGCCGGATGGCCGTGATCGAGCCCGGGGTCTTGCCCAGCATGTCCTTGGCGACAAGCCCGACCGCCTCCCCGTTGTTGAGAACGATGTTGGTGCCTTTGCGTACGGCGACAACCGACGGTTCATTCAGGATGATCCCTTCGTTCCTCACGCACACCAGCGTATTGCAGGTGCCAAGGTCGATCCCCATGTCCTTGCTGAACCATCCGAGAATTGTGTCCAATATCACCTAATGACTCCCTTCAAATTGGATGACGGCTCCTTGTCGAACCGCATCCCTGCCGTTATGCAAGCGCCCTTTTTGCCCCATCTCCCGCCTGGCGGGCCGCAGCGCCTGAGTTCTATCGCACCTGGAGGATCTTCCAGATGGCATCGGTACCGTAATAGTTCATGCTCTTGAAGGCCACGAATACCGTTGCGGCGACAACGGCTAAACACGCCAGCGCCAAAAGCGCCGTGTAAATGTCACTGTCCGGATTGATCGTTCGTTTTGCCATTGAATCGCCTCTTACAATTGCGTGCTGACCGTGTCGCCCGACTGGGGTGCCTGCTGCACTAGTTCCAGCACGCCGGCACTCTGATTAATATCGACATTTGTCACCACGACGTCACACAAAAACCGGTCGCCGCGGGTCACATGCAGCACGGTTCCTTCCTTCACGCCGTCGGCCGAACCCACCGACAGCGTTGCCATGTTCCGATCTACCCCAACCACCAGCCCCTTGATATCCATTCCCGCTCCTGAAGGCTGCGCCGGTACCGCTGCCCCTCTAAGCGGCGTCACGGGCTGCACCGCCGCCGTACGCGTGGGGCTCGAAGCGATCTGCTTTTCCAGTTCCGTCTTCTGCTCCAGCAGCCGCCGCCGTTCGGCCTCCATCGATTGCACCTGCACGATCTTTTCGTACAGGTCCGCGGTGATCTGGTTCAGGTCCTTCTGGTCCTTGATGCCTTGGGCGCGGGCCTGGTCCAATTGCTGCTGCGTCTGGCTAAGCGAGGCCTGCAGGTTCCGCACGCTCTGCTCAAATCCCCCCAACACTCCCTTCCAACTGTCCGACTGTGCCTGGTACTGCTGCGCCAGCCGCTGCGCGGTGCGAAGGTCCGCCATCAGATTGTTCCGTTCGCCTTCGATCGCCTGCAGGTCCGTGTCATATTTTTTCTGCAGCTCTTCGGTCTTTTTTACTTGCGCATTAAACAACTCGGTCTTGGTTGCGTTGTCCGCCTGCAGTACGCTTGTCGTATGTTTTTCATTCTCCAGACCAGCTTTGTAGTTATTTGTGTTGCCCACAAACGTCACAATCATGCCGCACAGCAGAATGGAAAAAATAGACAATAAAACGACCAGAATTTTAGTTAGAATACTCAAAATAAGGCCCTTTCACTTCTAAAAAAAATATACCGATACCCCTGATACCCCGCCTTGTCCTCCAGGTTTAAAACCTGTGAACGGAAAGGCCGCAACATACACAATTTATGAATATTGCGGATTTTACGCTACTTGTCCCGGCAGGTCAAGTTTTTTTCCCGCGCTAAAAACATCGGCTTTAACCGTTTTTGAGGCAGCGAATCCAATCAAATCGCCGGCTCTATTCAGAACAAAGTATATCTTTTTATCGTGACGCTAGAAGTACCGACTGAGCGGCGATGATACGCAGGTAACTCGATTGGCTCTTAAACGCCAGCGGCAGCCAATGGTAAAGCCGCGGCGAGTCCATGTTCCCGATGGCCATGATCGCCATGCTGTTGGCCATATTGCCCTGGTTCAGGTCCGTCTGTGTCTGAAGATAATTGAATACCTCCTCTTCGCCGCGCTTATCGCCAAGCCGTGCCAATTGTTCGGCCGCCGCCAGACGAACCTCCGGGATGTCGTCCGTCAGCATCGTCGTTATCGCGTTTCGAGACTCGCCCGTATTCAGTGCGCCCATTCCCCGGATGCCCATCACCCGGTCATCGGCGAATTTGCTGATTTGCAGCGCCCAAAGCTTGCTGCGATACATACTTTCATCGCCAAGTCTTGCGATGCTTTCCACTACCTGCATCCGCACTTTGTCGTTTGAATCGGCGTCATACAGCGCCTCGTACAAACGCGGCAGGTCTTCGCGATTGCCCAGTTTGCCCAATAGCAGGGCGGCATTGGCCCGCGCGGTTGAGTCGGCGCTCGTTAATCCGCCGCGGATCAGGTCCGCATACCTGTTTTGGTCCAATTTAACCAAGGCGTAGGCCGCCGCCATCCGCACGCTCTCGCTCTCATCGCTCAGCAGTCCCCGTACCTGCGGTTCGCAGGTGACGCATTTCAGATCCCCGATCGCCGCGGCCGCCGCAAAGCGAACTGCCGCCGTCCGGTCCTTCGTCAGCGCCGTGATCTGAGGCAGAAGTTCCTTGTGTCCCGTCACTACCACCGCTTCGATCGCGTTGCTCCGCAAATATGCGTTCTTGTCCTTTAGCCCGCTTTGCAGGGTCGCAATCGCCTCCGGCACAAGCGACTTCACATTGACATTGGCATGCACGATCGGCGCCGGTGCAGGAGCCGAACTGTTACCCTGCGGCGGCGATTGTTGAATTGCGCATCCTGTGGCCACGACGGCTAGAACTATGCTGATGCATTTTCTCATATCTGATTTTCCTTTGAATAAATCCTGCCCAAATAGTTTCGAACGGCTAAACCCAGTATTATAGCCAACCCTATCCCAAGTACAATATCCAACCATCGCCCGTGCCTGCCAAAGAATGTCACCCGGCTGTCGATCGGAATCGCATCAACAAACCAGCCCGCAACTCCTTGCCGCTCCATCGCTTCTGGCGGCAGCGTGCCCGCCCTGTAACCATCGCGGATGTGGCCCGTTGGCTCGATCAGGCAGCTAATACCCGTGTTGACGCTCCGCAGGATGCTCACCCGGTTTTCGATCGCACGAAATACGCTGATCGCCGTCCGCTGCGCCAGTTCCACGCTGGGCAGCACCTTGCCGTCCTTATACCGCACGTACCAGCCGTCATTGCTCAGGTTTACCAGCCAGTCAGCCCGCTTTTGCCCGGCCTGCACGACGTGCTTGCGTGTCACTGTAGCGTCCGTATCCTCGTAACAGATCAGCACTGCGAAGGCGTACGTCTTGTCGCCGGAGCGCATCGAAAAAAGCGTGTGTTCCGTTCCCGCCGTCAGGTTGTAATCGTAATCATAAGGAGTCAACCACATGATCGCGCGGTAGATCCATGGGGCCGTCTTGCTGAACGGGACATATTCCCCAAACGGCACCAGGTGCATCTTGTCGTATCGCTTTGCCGCCTCCGTCCCATCCGGCTGGTACAGGAATGCCGAATTATACTGGTTCGTGACATCATACTCGCCTTGGCGGATCCCCACGTCGGCCCCGGGCGCGCCGAACAGAATATACGCGCGGTCCTTGGCATGCTCCATGATCTGCCGCTGGTACCTGATCGCCGGCGCATCCGACTCAAGGTAATCGATATATCCCTGATTCATCGGCGCCAGCACCATCGTCTCGGGCCAGGCCACCAGCGCGGCCCCGGCCTTAACGCACTGTTCACTGTCCGCGATCAGGTTGTTTAATATCTGCGGCCCGTTGCTGATCTCTTCCTTCACGCTCGTCGGCACATTCGGCTGCACCGAACCTAATAGCGGCCCCTCGGTTTCAAGTGTGCGAGATTCAGCTAGACGGCGCCCTCCATAGCTCCATACTAAGACGAGGAGGAAACATGCAATGGATAACCCCGCCAAATGAACGTATCTGAAAAGCGTTTTCTTACGAAAAGCAAAAACGCTATCAGCAACAAAGCCGTTAATGATAGCGATTAGCGCAGATACCCCCAGCGCCCCGAAAACATCGCTGATCTGAATAAGCTGCAGATGTGCGTATTGACTGTGTCCCAAAAAATACCACTGAAACCCTGTAAACAAATAACCCTGCCACGCCTCGGCTCCCACGAAAATCACAGGCGCTGCCACAAACAGCGGCCATCCCTTCCGGCGGACAAACTGCACCGCCAGTGCCAGCAGCGGCCAATAGATCCCAAAGATCATACTGAAAATGACATATCCGGGTGCCGTTACCTGCCATAGCCAGTAAAGATTGCACAGCCAGTACACTAGCCCCACCATATACGCGGCCACAAGCAGGGGCCTTGTACGTTGCTCAGGCCCGCACGCCAGCATAAACGGCACCCACGCAATCCACGCCAAAAACGAAAGGTCATGCGGCGCCTGCATCAGCGTCAAACAGATCGCTGAACAGGCAAATGCTGCCAACGCGGTCCTCTGCTCAAGCAGGAGTTCAAGCTTTAGCTTGTTTTTGACCGCCTTATGTGATGCTCTGGTTTTTTTCGTTCTCGCTATTTCTTGCCCCAGCTTAAAAATTCCTTCAACTGCTCGCAAATGAGCGGCAGTTCATAGTGCCTGCCGTTCTTCATGCGATGTTCGAATTGCCCCTTAAACAGCCTCAAAAGCTTGTCATCCTCCAGCAGCCTGCCGGCCGAGACACCCATCTCTGCGAACAGCCGTCTGAACTCCAGGCCCTCTTCAGCGCCCAATTCACCTTTACTGCGCCTGTCCTTCTGAAGTTCGCTCAGTCGTTTTTGGCTGTTCTTCACATAGTTTTCGGAGATATCGATCCCGCAGTAGTCCCGCCCAAGCTGGACCGCCGCCGCCGCGGTCGTGCCCGACCCGCTGAATGGGTCCAGCACTAGTTCCCCCGGCTGCGAACTGACCGCGATGATCCGCGCCAGCAGCAGTTCCGGCATCTGGCACGGGTGCCAGCCTTGTCTTTCCTTGAATGTCCCGCAGACCCGCGAATATGTGTTCCACACGTCGTCGGGCATCTTGCCCGTGGCATTGGCTCGCTTATCGTTATACAGTAACTGCCGATCCGAAGGCAGCCTGATCTTCCAATCGTTAAAGGTAAACTGCTCCTCGTCTTTGATAAAGTAAAAGATATGCGCGTGGGACCGGGCGAACTTTGTCTTGGTCTGCTGCCCGAAGGTGTAGTGCCAGATGACCCAGTTTCGCAGATGCAGCCCCAACTCATCCCCGATCAGCCGGATATGTGCCGCGTACTCATCCCCGATCGCGATATAGAACGACCCGTGCGGCTTAAGCACATGAACGCATGCCGCCATCCAGTCCCGGCTCCAATGCAGGTACTTGTCCTTCTTCAGCATGTCTTCATACTGGTCATACTGATACCCGATATTGAACGGCGGGTCCGCGAACACCAGGTCCGCAAAAGGTTCGTTGGCCCCGTTCAGCAGGTCTATACAGTCTCCGCAGAGGATCTCATTCCGGTAGGTTTTCATGCCCCTATCATAGCCCGCCGCAACGCGATTTCAAGCAAATTGCATACCGCCTCATTGTTGCTTGAATAATGGGATCCGGCTTAAAAATCCTGTGAATCCCGTAAATCGTGGCGAAAAAAAAGGTGCGCAATGCGACTCGATAGTCCAGTACGGATGAGATTTTACTCTCTATTGATCGTCCTAAAGGTGATTTGGCTGGTCAATACCTTGCCGGTCACCAGCTCGGTAAAGACAGCTCGAACCGTCAGGTCCGTACCGGTTGGCGGTATCTTGTTCAGCGGTATTTCGATACGGTAATATTGATTGAAAATGGTCCCGCCCCAGAGTTTCTGCAATTCGGCGGGCTCGATCGTCCATGTGCCGATCTTGCTTTCGGCCGCTGCCCCAAGATCCCACAATTCGACCGCGCAGCGTCCGGGAGCCTTGACAAAATCCTGCTGGGCGTCCATCGTCTGAAGGTAAACCACCAGCGTATCCGGCTTACCGTCTCCGTTTCTATCATACAGCCCCGTCATTCGGTGCAGCTTGATTTCACTGGCCGTATCCAGTTCCGACAGCCTGACATTCGGATCAAGTCTCGACAGCGTCTTGACCTGCTGGCTCAATTGCTCGTTCTCCTTCTCCAGGCTCTGCACCCGCAGCGAAAGCTCCGTGTTCTTCTGCTGGGCCTCTCGCAGATTGTCCCAAGGCGTGCGGCTGGGTTGACGGCAGCCCATCAGCGCCGCCGTAAGCACTGCCGCAACAATGAACACCCATGTTCTCATCCCAGTGTTCTCCCGGAAAAAAAGCCTGCGTTTTTTACGACGTCAGGCTTTTTGAGCTTAATCCTTATCCTTGCTCGCGACGTGCGGCGCCTTCTTGAGCACCTTATCCGCCAGGCCGTACGCGATCGCCTCGTCTGCCTCCAGCCACAAATTCCGGTCGCAATCCTTCTCGATCTTGGCCGCCTCTTTGCCCGTATGCAGGCTGAATATCTCGTACAGCCGCGACCGCAGCCGCAAGATCTCCCGTGCCTCGATCTCGATGTCCGTCGCCGCACCCTGCATCACGCCCGAGATCAGCGGCTGGTGCAGCAGCACCCGGCTGTTGGGCAGCATGTACCGCTTGCCCGCCTTGCCTCCGGCGAACAGCACCGCCCCCATGCTCGCCGCCTGCCCCACGCAGTACGTTGCCACGTCGCAATGCAGAAACTGCATCGTGTCATAGATCGCCAGGCCCGACGTGATCACGCCGCCCGGCGAGTTAATGTAAAAGTTGATGTCCGCTTCCGCGTTCTCGTTGCTCAGGAACAGCATCTGCGCGATGATCAAATTCGCCTCATCGTCATCGACCTGCCCGCCCAGAAACACGATGCGGTCCTTCAGCAGCCGCGAGTAAATATCGTACGCCCGCTCGCCGCGGCCGGTCTGTTCGATCACGATCGGGACTAACGTATTATTCAATGCCATTATCGCTTCCTTATCTATAGTGTTCTTATTCAAAAACTTCCATTCGAGCGCCGCAGTTGATGGCTATCGTAGTCTCGACTGAGCATGCCGCTTTTACCACTAGCGCGGTTTCTCTTCCGGTTTCTTGATTTCCGTTTCCTGCAGCACCTCGTCGATCAACCCGTACTTCAGCGCCTCTTCGGCCGTCATGTACTTGTCGCGCTCCGTTTCTTCGGCAATCTTGTCCGGCGTCAGCCCCGTGTGCTTGCTCAGGATCTCATTGATCGTCCGCTTGGCCCGCAAGATCTCCTCCGCCTGGATGCGGATGTCCTCGGCCTGTCCGGTCACACCGCCCCAGGGCTGGTGCAGCATCACCTTCGCGTGCGGCAGGGCGTGCCGACGGCCCTTCGTGCCCGCCGCCAAAATGATCGCGCCGCCCGATTGCGCCCGGCCGATGCAATACGTCGCCACCGGCGAGTTGATGAACCGCATCGTGTCATAGATCGCCATCGTATCATCCACACTGCCGCCCGGCGAATTGATATACAGGCTGATCTCCACCCCGCGCTTCAAATTGTCCAGGTACAGCAGCTTCATGATCACTTCCGTCGCCATCCGGTAGTTGATCTCGCCGATCATGAAGACGATCCGGTTCTCCAGCAGCAGGTCATCCAGCGTCATCTCGCGCATCCGCTGGTAGGGTACCTGCAGCTTCGGTTCCAATTCCGGCCGGCTATTATCGTATGCATTCAAATGATTTGGATAATCCATCGTTCTTCCTTATTATTCATTCGTCATTGTTCATTAATCATTGCTATTAAGGCATTTTAATGTCGCTATATCGGCAAGCCTTTCCCACTTGTTTACCGCTTTATTCCCCCTTTTTCAATAAGTTTTCCCTTTATTTCCCCCACAACGGCTTTTGCAAAACAATCAAATTGCTTTAGTACTGCCCGTGAAGTCGCATTGTTCAAACCAACTTCATCCGTTACGAAAGGCCTTTTGCCGTCGTGAATTGCAGTTCTTGCTGATTGCATCGCTCTCTTGGGTGGACTCATATGGAACGAGTGTAAACAAATAAGCAAAACCTGACAGCAAGTGCAAAAGAAAGGCATCCATTATGACCCACAAGAACATCGCGTTCATTCTTATGACCATTTCAACAGCGGCATTGTTTTCTCCGACAGCGGCCCAAGACAGTTCGCCGGCTGGCGCCGATTGGCTTATGTTCAATGGCACCTACAGTGCCGACAGGTATTCGCCCCTAAAACAGATCACAACCCAGAACGTCAACTCCATCGAGCAGGTCGGGTTTTGTCAACTGCCCGAGACAACTTCGTTCCAGTCCGGCCCGGTCGTTGTGGATAACAAACTGTTCGTGACCACCGCGACGGCCACCTATGCCCTCGATGCCAAAACCGCGAAACTGCTCTGGACGCAGAAGTATGAACCCAAAAGTATGGGCATCGGAACCCCCGTTCGCGGCGTTGCCTATGCCGATGGAAAACTTTATCGCGGCACGCCCGATGCACATCTGCTTGCCCTGGATGCCAATACCGGCAAGGTTTTATGGGACGTCGAAGGGGCCAACGCACAGGTCGGCGAGTATTACACCGCCGCCCCGATCGTTTGGCAGGGCAGCATATTCATCGGTACCTCCGGCAGCGATGTTGGCGCGATTGGCCGGATGAGGGCCTTCAGTACCAAGGATGGTCAAAGGCTCTGGAACTTCGATATCGTCCCTTCCGAAGGTCAGGGCGCCGACTCATGGCCCTCAGATCCTGCCAAACACCGGGCTGGCGGGGGAATGTATTCTTCCTTCGCCCTCGACACCGAAACGGGCACTTTGTATGTGCCGACGGGTAATCCCGGCCCCGACTTTGCCCCCGATTACCGCGCCGGCGATAACCTTTTTACCTGTTCCGTTATCATGCTCGACGCCAAAACAGGCAAACTCCTCGGCTATCATCAATTCGTTCCCAATGACTTTCACGACTGGGACATTGCTGCAAGCCCGATTCTCTTCACCTCCAAAGCCGGCCGCAAAATGGTCGCCGTCGGCGGCAAAAACGGTTATCTCTATGGCCTCGACCGCCGGCTCAGCGAAGTCCTCTGGCAAACTCCCGTGACCACCATCAGCAACGCCGAAGCGCCCCTGACTCCCGAAGGAACGCGTTTCCTGCCCGGCACACAGGGCGGCGTCAACTGGAACGGTCCGGCGTACTCGCCTCTGACCAATGGCCTTTATGTGAATACCAGGGATTGGGGGACTACCGTCAAAATGGGAGGCCCGGAAGAACTGCAGTACACCCCGGGCAAAAACTTCCTTGGTTCGTCAAACGAGTATGGAGAAGATGACCCCGCCTCGGAGCAATCCGGCTGGCTGACGGCGGCAGACGCCGACGATGGACGCGTCCTGTGGAAGTATCACGCCGCTAAACCCCTTACGGCTGCCGTAACCCCGACCGCCGGCGGACTGGTCTTCACGGGTGATCTGGAGGGCAACATGTTGGCCTTTGATGCAAAAACCGGCGATATCCTTGCTAAAAAACAAACGTCCGGCCCCATTGGCGGAGGCATCGTTACCTATCTGATCGATGGAAAACAGTATGTCGCAGTGGCTGCCGGCATGAAAAACGGCTTGATGAAAGTCAGCAGCGGACCGGCCGCCGTCGTTCTCTATTCGCTGCCCGAACAGAAAACGGCCCCTTAAGCACACAGGTGCTCTTGATGTGACTGAGGTTGTTACCGCAAACGCGCAAAACTCGTTCCGCCAGCGCCGCCTTTACGCTGGTTGAGTTGCTCATTGTCATCGCGGTTATCACGATGCTTTTAGCAATGCTCGCGCCTGCCCTCAATCGTGCGCGCCAGTCCGCTCAGGCCTCTCTTTGCGCCGGCAATCTCCATCAGGTTGGACTGGCGTGCCAGGCGTATGCCAATGAGCACAATAACTTCATTCCGCCATTCTACAGCGGCGGCCTGCACTATCGATGGCCAAACCAATCCTATGTGGCTTATAACAAAAAGCCGGTAGGACCCGGTCCATGGAATCTGGCGTTTCTGTACGAGAGCCGCTACATCGATCTGCCGCGAGTCTTCTATTGTCCCTCACAGGGCCATCCCGATCATCTTTATGAAAGCTATCCCGAGCCGTGGGGTTCGGCCGCTCCGGTCGGCAAATTGTATGTCTTTGTGTCCTATGCGTACAATCCGTACCGCAATCCCGCCGACGAGCATAATCTCTACAAAACCCTCTCGGCGATGCCTGCCCGAAAGATTCTCGCCATGGATATTCCGGTGGGCTGGTCCACCGCCCACATGCGCGGTCCCGACTGGAACTGGAACATTCTCTATCGCGACCAGCATATCCAATATCGCGCGGATGAAACCGCTTCGGCGTACATCCGCTCCGACCCGACCCTGACAGCCGACTGGGCGGTTTTCGGCCCTCTCATAAAAACTTTGGAATAGCCAACGCCGCATACCGATGCGTTAGTACTTGCTTGCTTATATACTTGCGGTTAAAGACTTCTTCCCAACTTTGCCGACATTACCAATTCGTGCAGTTGCACCAATATGGAAAGGACTCCAATGCATCAGAACACACTGAAAATATCGCTGGCCTCGCTGATCCTGGCCCTGGGCCTGATCGGCTCCTCCTACATGCTCTCCCGTTTCTATCTTAGGCTCGAAAAGGAAAAGGTGATCACCGTCAAGGGCTCGGCCCAGAAGCGCCTCATCTCCGACAAGGCCGCCTTTACCGCCGAGATCTCCGTCCAGGGCGCCTCCGTCAGCCAGGCCTACAAAACCCTTCAAACCAACACCGCCCAACTGGCCCCGCTCATCCTCTCCGACCGCGCGATCCTCGTCACCTCCGAGAACGTTGTCCTGGACAAGGTATACCAGAAAAACGAGCAGGGCGAGCCCACCAATACGATCGATTACTACGTCCTCTCCCAGCGGTTCCGCATCAGCTCCAATGACGTCAAAACCATCCAGGCCCTCTCCCAGGAGATCAGCCAGCTCCTGGCCAAAGGCATCCAGATCGTCATCTACGGCCCGGAATACTATATTTCCGAGCTTGCCGGCATCAAGATGGACCTGCTCGCCGCCGCCACCAACGACGGCAGTACGCGCGCCCAGGTCATCGCCGCCAATTCCGGCGGCAAGATCGGACGCCTCGTCGAGGCCCAGCAGGGCATCTTCCAGATCACCACTCCCGACTCCACGGACGTGGCCGACTACGGCGTCTATGACACCTCCACCATCGAAAAGGACATCAAGGCCGTCGTCACCCTCAAATACCTCATCGAATAGCAGGTACCGCCGGCGTCCCGCCGGTATTTTTCGACTGAGCACTGTTGATTGACACTGATAACTGCTGACTGGTAACTGTCAACTGCCGCTCGGTTTTGCTTCCTTCCTCACATACCTGATCTGCCGCGTCATGCCAATGGTCTTGCATACCCCCATAATGAAACAGACCGCCGCCGCCGCGAAAAACAGGATCGCTAGCGCCACCATCAGCGGCTGGTCATGGTAAAGGTGCATCAGCGTTCCAGCGACCACCGCCAGCGTCAATGCCGTCCGCAAGTACGACAAAAACGTCCGCTCGTTGGCCAGCCGCGTGCGATCGATCGCCAGCTCATCCCGCAAAATCAGTTCGCTTCCCTCAAAACGTCTGTACGGCATTATGCTTCCTCAACTGATCACTGTTGACTGATTACTGTTAACTGACTTTATAGTCCCTGTAGCTGTGCTCGATCCACTTGGCATCCCCCGTTCCCTCTCGAAACGCGCATTGGGCCGGGTCCCACTTCATCGGCTGCCGATGCCAATAGGCCAGGTTTATCAAATGGCAGCAGATCGCCGACCGCGCCCCGACCTCTTCGTTCGTGATCGGCCGCTGACGCGACTGCACGCATCGCAGGAAATCATCCACGTGGCTGTCTTCCACCTTATACAGCCGCACCTTGGCATCCTTCAGGTGCTCGCGCTCGACCTTCGCCAGCGTCGACTCCAGCGTCCCTTGATCCTGGCGGTCGGTCCATTTGGCGACGGTTTGCTCGCCCAGGCTGAACCAGAATTTGCCTCGATTCACACGGATCTCGCCCAACTCGCCGAACATATGCACGCCGAAACCGTCCTTATGGATAACCTGTGTTCCGTCAGCATAAGTCAAAACCGCGCCGCGCCTGGCATCTGCCTCCGCCGGCGGCAATACCTCCACCGGCCCGCTGGCATCCATCCCCAGCGCCCACTGCGCGATGTCCAAATGATGCGCCCCCCAGTCGCACACCATCCCGCCGCCAAATTCCTTATAATTTCGCCAGGCCGGAAAATGCTTGTGCAGCCCGCGCGGGCTCAGGACCGAGCTGTACGGCCGCATCGGCGCTGGCCCCACCCAGCGGTTCCAATCCAGCCCCGGCTCCATCGGCTCTTCCGGCAGGTCGCACGGTATCGCCGGGTCGCCAAAGCTGCACTCGATCAGGCTGATCTTGCCGATAGCCCCGTTCCGCGCCAGCTCGCACGCTACGCGAAACTCTCGCATGGACCGCTGCATCGAACCCGTCTGCAAGACGCGCCCCTGCGCGCCGACCTCTTTCATCACATCGATAGCCTCGCGAATATCATGCGTCAGCGGCTTCTCGCAATACACGTCCTTGCCCGCCCGAAGCGCCGCCAGCGTTTGGATCGCGTGCCAATGGTCCGGCGTGGCGATGCATACCGCGTCCACGTACGGCTGCGCCAGCAGTTCCTCAAAATCCACGAACGCCTTGCACATCGGCTTGCCTTGGTCCGGATGGTCCTTGTAGTAGGCCTCGACCTTTTGCCGCGCATCTTCCCGCCGCGTCCGGTCCACGTCGCACACCGCCACCACCTGTGTCCGCGGCAAAAACATATTCATCAACCCCCGGCTTTGCACCCCCATCCCAATAAACCCCATCCGAATCCGGTCGCGCGGTGCACTTGCCGCCGCCCAAGACATCCCGCTTACAACAAACGGCGCTGCCGCCGCACCCTTCAAAAACACCCGTCGCGTACTATTCATCCTGCATCCCCATTTCTCAACCTATAATTTAAAATTTACAATCGACCGCCCCCATCCTACCCGTCCACTCGAATTCTTCAAGTTAAAAAGTAGGCGGCATATCTCTTAGAAGATTGACCTTGCGTGTGTATCGCAGACATCGGTCCAAATTCGTTCAATGGCCTCGGAATGGCTCGATGGAACAAGGTAGTCCCGCCGAATTCCCGCTGCCTGCGTGGTCCGCATGATCGCACGGATTCAGGAATAAGTACAAGCGTTATCGGTAGATGATTCGCAGAGGCTTACACAAAGCGTGAGCGTTTGATCGGAAAAACTAAAAAGGAAGGGAAGAAGGCTAAACGTCAGACACTATTTTGTGTAACATCTTTGTTTGCCAAAACTTATGAATCCTCTTTTTGTTTTTACCATTCACTTCCGTATCCTTGCAGCCTTTTCTGGCGGCCAGTCTTTTCTCATTCCTGGTTCTTGGGTTCCTGGGTTCTTGATTCTTAGCTCAGATTTTGTCTTCTCCGCTGATCCTGGCAGACAAGAAAATCCAATCGTTGGCAGGTCGGCTGTTTTCAGTTGCATTTGGGGCGGATTTACCGTAAATTATTCGCTCTTGAAAGAACAAATAAGATGAACTTACAACACAAAGAAAGGAATACTCATGGGTCGAGGTGACAAACGAACAGCCAAAGGCAAGCGTACTCGCGCATCGTTCGGCAATTCCAGAGGCCGCGAAAAACTCAAGGCCCGCGCCCGCAAGGCCGCGATGCCCAAGCCGGCGGCCAAGCCCGCCGCCGAAACGCCTACCGCCTAGGCTTTTTGAGCTTTGATAAACCGCAGCAAGTCCCATCTTCAGCGACACTGAAGGGGACTTTTTGCTTTGAGGGCGATATGAACTACGACCTCGAAAAACTGGCCACGCCATGCTACCTGCTGGACCTGGGCCTGCTCAAGCGCAACCTGTCCCTCCTTAAGGACATCCAGGCGGGCACCAACTGCCGCATCCTGCTCGCTCAAAAAGGCTTTGCCGCCTGGAGCACGTACGGCCTGTGCAGCCAATACCTGGCCGGAGCAGCGTGCAGCAGCCTTCACGAGGCGCGCCTCGCCCGCGAGTTCTTCGGCGGCGAAGTACACCTCTGTGCCCCGGCCTACCGCGATGACGACATGCCCGCCTACCTTGACATCGTCGATCACATTGTCTTCAATTCCTTTACGCAATGGGCACGCTATAAGGATGCGGTTCTCTCGGCGTCGCGTCCCATCCAGGCGGGCATTCGCGTCAATCCCATGCACTCCGAGGTCACGACCAAACTCTACGACCCGTGCGCCCCGGGCTCGCGGCTCGGCGTCATCCGCAAGTTTTTTGAGGCAGGGCGGCTCGATGGCATCTCCGGACTGCACTTTCATACCCTCTGCGAACTCAATGCCGACTCGCTCGATCGCACGCTCAAGGCTGTTCGCGAGCAATTCGATTCGGCGATCCGCCGGATGGACTGGGTCAATTTTGGCGGGGGCCATCACATCACCCGGCCCGATTACGATGTCAACCTGCTCTGCGATCTGATCGTCGATTTCTATAAGGCCTATCCTAATATCAAGACCATCTATCTGGAGCCCGGCGAGGCGGTCGCCCTCAACACCGGCGTTTTGGTCGCCTCGGTCCTGGACATCATGCACAATGCCATGGACATCGCCATCCTCGACACCTCCGCCTCGGCGCACATGCCGGATGTTCTCGAAATGCCCTATCGTCCCATAATCTTTGGCGCTTCCACCCCCGGCGACAAACCTCATACGTACCGCCTGGCCGGCCCGACCTGCCTTGCCGGGGACGTAATCGGCGATTACTCGTTCGACCGTCCCCTCGAGATCGGCCAAAAGCTCGTCTTTGCCGATATGGCCCACTACACCATGGTCAAGAACACCATGTTCAACGGCATCAACCTGCCGGACATCGTTCTCTACGACCCCGATTCCAACACCTATAAACTCCAGCGCCGCTTCACCTACGAGGATTTCAAATCCCGCTTATCGTAGCGTTCTGTTTTGTCATCCCGCAGACTTGCGATTAACAACAGCTTTATCGGACCACGCATCCGGTATGCGAAAACCTTTCCTGTTTTTTGACCCGCGCGAGGTTGTTTCTTAAATTTTACTGGGACTTTACCTGCAATTTTTCCGCTGCACGCGGAACGGCGTTAACTGGAAAGCCGATTGTGACGACTTAAAAAACGAAATATCGCCTAGGATGTCGTGCTTTCAATTGGGAAAAGAAAGCATCCGCGGCGGCTCAAGGGATATGACATGTTCAATCTGAACCAGAAAAAGCTGTGCCCGATCGGAGTGGACCTGGGAAGCGGTTACCTGCGCATGGCGCAGCTCGGGCTCAACGGCCACCAGCCCTTTTTGCACGCGGCCGGTCTGCGTCAAAAACCGGCCGAGATCCCGGCCCGCACTCCCGCCTGGCAGCGATGGGCCATCGATGCGGTCAAACAGATCAGCCATGAGGCTCCATTCAAGGGCCAAGCCATTATTACGTCTTTGCCTTCCGATGACGTCTTTATCGATCCCATCAAAGTGCCTCGCGCCTCGCTGGAACGGATCGAGCAGATTCTTCCTCAGAAGATCCAAAAGCGTCTGCCTTTCTCGGCGGAGAATGCGATGTTCCAGCATGTTGTGGTGGATAACAAAAATGAAAAGAGCGGCTCGGAAGTGACGGTCCTGGCGATCGCGACCGCCCGGGAAGCCATCGAACGCCATCTGGCGATTTATGAACGGGCTCAGTTGGATGTGGTCGGCATCAGCATCTGGCCCATGGCTATGATTCGCAGCTTCACCAATTTCTTCTGCCGCCGCCAGAACGAGCAAAATACCGTGGCGATCCTGCTGGACGTGGGAACAAATCACTCCAACGTGGTCATTACGCGAGGGTCCGACCTGCTTTTTGCGCGGGTCATGTCCATCGGATACACGCAACTGGAACAGGGACAAATGGTTCAGCGGCTCTTTTCCGAGATCGACGTCTGCGTGCGTTATTTTGAGGAAAGCGGCATCGCCCTGCGGATCGAACGCATGATCTTCCTGGCCGGCTGCGGTACAACGCCTGCGCTCTGTGAGAAAGTCGCCGAGCTGGCGCAGAAAATGCAGATCCCCGCGCAGATCGGGGACGTTCTTAACGCGATCGAGATGAACCGGGGGCCCCAGTGCCTTCTGGATCGCAGAAACAGCAAGGTCGATTGGGCCACCACGTTTGGGTTGAGCCTGGAAGGCTTGAAAAATTAAGGAAGAACGATTATGGCAACGATTAATTTTGTTCCTGACGATTACCTGCAGCAGCGGCAATCCAGCCGTGCCAACGTGCTCTACCTGATGATGCTTACGGCAATGATCGGCGCCATCGGCGTGACGTTCGGATTTATTAAAATGCGCCAAAAGGCCGTGCTGTCCGAACTGGAGCAGCTCGACCTCAGAATGAAACAGACACAGCAGCAGTTGGCCGAACTTGAGCAGCTTGAGAAACAGCGCGTCACGATGATGAAGACGATGGTGACGACGGCCGAACTGCTGGAACCCATCCCTCGCAGCGTTCTGCTGGCCAGCCTGACCAACAATCTTCCTTCCGGCGCATCGCTTGTCGAATTTAAGCTTCAGGAAAAAGAGATTACGGTGGCCCGGCCCGCCGCTCAAGCGCCCGCCAGTCAGTACCAGGCCAAGGCCGCGGCGCCAACGAAACAGCCCAGTCAGCCGACCACCACGGTGGAAAGCTCTCTTGATATCCGAGGCATCGCGCCCAGCGATATCCAAGTCGCCTCGTATATCGCCCGGCTGAGCAGCTCCATCCTCTTCGACCAGGTGGCCCTCGTCGAATCGAAAGAAGAGGAGATCGAAGGCCTCAAGTTTCGTCAGTTCCGCCTGAGCGCGGTGCTCAAGCCCAACCTGACCCTTTCGAAAGACGATATTGATTCGATCCGCAAGACGCAGCAGGAACTCCTCTAGCGGGCAGAAAGGATTATCTTATGAATAGCAGTATTCGACATGTCATCTTTTTCGTCCTGATCATCGGGATGGCGTACGTGTCCTGGACCTACATGATCAAGCCGGCCAACGCGGACCTTAAAAAACAGCGCAGCGACATGGAAGAAAAACGCGCCAAGCTCAACAAGCTGGATCAGGCGACCGCGACCACGTCCGCCGAAAGCGTCGGCGAACAGCTCAAAAAGATCGAAGAAGCGATCCGCGTCTTTGAAAGCAAGCTGCCCCCCAGCAGCGAGATCCACACGGTGCTGGAGAATGTGACGCTGATTGCCCAGCGGCACGGGCTGACTCCCAAGACCATTCGAACCCAAAAGAACAAGGTCAACCGGGGCTATATCGAGCAGCCCATTGAAATGGAGCTGGACGGCAATTTCAATGCCTACTATGCCTTCCTGCTCGAACTTGAGAAAATGGACCGCATCACCAAGATCCGTGAGCTGAATCTTAAGAAGAAAGACAATGAAGAGGGCCAGACTCAATCCAAGTTCGTCATGAGCATCTTCTTCCAGAGCGCGGCCTAGGTCCAAACCTTTAGCGGAGTCAATCTATGTTATCCTACTTAAAAGATGCCAATCCGATGCCTGCCGGCGCTGAGACGAAGGATCAGCCGGCTCCCTTGAGCGGACCCGATGACTATCTGACCGTAGCCGGGCACGGCAAAAAACTCAAACAGAGCACAATGTTGTTGGCGGTGCTTTTTGTGCTCGGAGCGGCCGTGGTGTGGTTCATGATCAAAAAAACCGGGCCGATCGCCGCCAACGCCGCGCCTTCGTCCGATCAGCTTCAGATCGACCAGGCGCTGGCGCAACTGGAAACGATGAAGCGAGAAATGGACACGCAAATGAACGCGGTGGTGGGCCGCTTCTATCAGTTCGCCAACGTCAACCAGATCGGCGTCAACGAATTGAAAAAGAATCCCTTCTGCCGTGAATACAATTTCGGACCCTTGGCGCAAGAGTCCGACGCGCCGGCCCTTCGCGAGCAGCAGCAGGGCCGTCTGATGGCTGAGGCCCTGGCCCTGACCAGCGGCCTGGAGCTATGGTCCGTAACGTCCACGCCCAAGGGCATGTGCTGCATGATCGGCGAGAAGGTGCTCTACGTGGATGACATGTTCGGTGAACTGACCGTCCAGTCGATTGAACAAAAGCGCGTCGTTTTAAATTACAAAGGCATTCCAGTGGAATTGACCATCGAATGAAACGAATCTTCGGAAAAAAAACAGAGCGGCAGGCGAATGATCCCGCCCCCGGCATCATCGAGCTGGATGCGGGGCAGACCGAACTAGCGCCCGGACTGCGCAATCTCTACAGTCCTCAGCTTACCACCAAGTCGCGCATGCGCGACCTGGCCGATATGCTGTGCGAACTGACCGCGGTAACCTCGGAGCAGGTCGCCCAGATCCGCGAAGAGCTTCGCACGGCGAACACCGATATCGAAACGCTTGCCGCCGGCAAATACAACGTTGCCAAGGAAACCATCCTCGAGGCCAAGGCGCGTCTGTACGGCTATGAATTCAAACGCCTTACGCCCGAGCAAGTCGATAAGAAGGCGTTCGCGCTGCTCGATATCAAGGTCATTCGCACCTCGTTCCTGATGCCCGTGCGAATCAAAGAGAATGGCGTTCTGCTGCTGGCGACCACGCAGCCCTCGAACGTCTTTGCGATCGATGATGTCAAGCGGCAGACGAACATGGATATTGACGTGATTGTCTGCCCCCAGGAGGACATCGAGAAGGTCTGTGAATCGCTGGACGACACCAAGTTCGACTATAACGTCGAAGAATTCGTGACCCAGATGGACGACGTGGAACTGGTGCAGGACAGCGAAGAAGACGTGGAGGACCTGGAGAAGAGCGCAGGCGAGTCCCCCGTCATCAAATTCGTGAACTATGTGATCAGCCATTCGCTCCATCAGGGAGCCAGTGATATTCACATCGAACCCAAGGAAAAATTTACCAAGATCCGCTACCGCATCGATGGCGTCCTGTTCGATACCATGCAGGCGCCCGCGAAAATGCACGCCGCCCTGGTCTCGCGTCTCAAGATCATGGCCAACCTTGACATTTCCGAGCGCCGCATCCCCCAGGACGGCAAGATCGCGGTGATCATGGGCGGGCGCGGCGTCGATTTGCGCGTCTCGGTGCTGCCCACCAGCCATGGCGAAAAGGTCGTCATTCGGCTGCTGGACAGCAAGAGCATCATGATCAGCCTCGACAAGACCGGCATGCAGCCTCGCATCCTGGAGGCCTTTCGTCAGCAGATCGCTCTGCCCCACGGCATTCTGCTCGTAACCGGTCCCACGGGCAGCGGCAAGAGCACGACCCTTTATTCGGCGCTGGCCCAGATGGACAGTACGACCATGAACGTTTCGACCGTCGAGGACCCTGTCGAATACAACCTGGAATTCTGCAACCAGGTCCAGGTCAATGAAAAGGCCGGCCTGACGTTTTCGGGCGCCCTGCGCTCCCTCTTGCGACAGGACCCTGATATCATGATGATCGGCGAGATTCGCGACCAGGAAACCGCGCGAATCGCGGTGCAGGCGGCGCTCACCGGCCACCTGGTGCTTTCGACGCTGCACACCAACGATGCGCCCAGCAGCATCTCGCGCCTGGTGAATATCGGCATCGAACCTTACCTGATCGCCGCCTCGCTCAACGGGATCCTGGCCCAGCGGCTCGTCCGCCGGATCTGCAGCAATTGCAAAGAGCCTTTCACCGCGCCCGACAGCCTCCGCAAATATCTCGAGGCCGGCGGCATCCAGCCCAGCGAGTTGATGCACGGCAAAGGCTGCGACCAGTGCCGCAACAGCGGCTATTCCGGCCGATGCGGGATCCATGAATTACTCATCGTGGATGATGACTTCCGGCGCATTATCAATGTCGATGCCTCCGTCAATAGTGTGCGCGATGCGTTCCGCAAAACAGGCTGGCCCAATCTTTTTGAAGACGGTCTGGGCAAGGTCAAGAACGGTGTCACGACCATCGAGGAGATCCTGCGCGTCGCCGAGGTCGCCGATGCGGCGGATATCGCCCTGGCCGCGGGGCAATCGAAAACACCGACAAACACGCAGGGCTAGGACAGGTTTGTCAATGGGCAGGTTAAACTACCAGAGGATTTAAAATGATCAACACGAAAGAAATGCTCGCAATGGCCATTGAAAACGGCGCATCGGACGTCCACATAAACGCCGGGATGCCTCCCATCATGCGCATCAACACCGAACTGATCATTATGGACCTGCCCGAGATCAACAATGACGAAGTCGGTCAGATGATCCTGGGCATGCTGGGCGATGATAGGTTCAAAAAATTCCTTGAAAAGAGGGACTGGGACTTCTCGGCCATGATCGACGACGGCAGCCGTTTCCGCGTCAATTCTCATTTTCAGAAGGAAACGTTTGCTCTGTCGTTCCGTGCCATTTCCAACAGGATCCCCGACATTGACAGCCTGCATCTGCCCGAAGTCGTCAAGGAACTGACCGATCTGCCTCGCGGGCTGGTCGTCGTGACGGGGCATACCGGTTCCGGCAAAAGCACCACGCTGGCCTCGATGATCGATGTCATCAACAGCAAATATCGAAAGCGCATCATTACGCTGGAGGACCCTGTTGAGTACATGATGGAAAACAAGTCCTGCATGATCGAACAGCGCGAGATCGGCTCTGACGCCACGTCCTTTGCGTCCGGGCTTCGCCATGCCTTGCGGCAGGACCCTGACATCATTCTCGTCGGCGAAATGCGCGACCTGGAAACCACCAGTTCGACCATCACCGCCGCCGAAACCGGCCACCTGGTCCTTTCGACGCTGCACACCATCAACGCCTCGCAGACGGTCGAACGCATTATCGACATCTACCCCGCCAGTCAGCAAAACCAGATTCGCGCGATGCTGTCCAACACCCTCCAGGCCGTGCTCTCACAGACGCTGTTCCGCCGCGTGGATTCCCCCGGCATGGTGCCCTGCACCGAGATCCTGCTCTGCACCTCGGCGGTTCGCAACTGTATCCGAGAAAATCGCATTTACGAGATCCCCAATATTATCGAGACCTCGCGGCGCCTGGGCATGCAGACGATGGATTTCAGCATTCAGCAAAATTACATGAAAGGCTATCTCGACCGCGAAGAGGCGATCGTACGCTCGAGTAACCCCGGCAAAATGGAAAAACTGCTGCCTCCCACACCCCAGGGAGTTTTGCAGACGCAATCCTAAACACGAATTGGAGCATTGACCATGGCCTTGACGCAAGAGACCAAACGCGATCTCAAGCCAAAGAGCGGCTTGCGGGCACAGCCCGCCTCAGGCATACGAAAAAAATCCGGCGGCTTTAGAATTGAATTTGGCCCCTCGAAGAAAGACGTTCTGAATTTTACGAATCAGTTGGCGGTCATGCTCCGCGCGGGCATTAGCCTGCAAGACGCGTTGGAATCCATCGGCATCAACATCACGAAAGAAAAATTCCGCGCGGTCGTGGTTGATTTGAAGATGCGTATCGAAAGCGGCCAAAGCTTCTCTCAGGCGCTGGCGGAACATCCCGACGTCTTTAACAACCTGTACATCAACATGATCGCCGCCGCCGAGATCTCCGGCTCCATGAGTTCGATGCTTCAGCAGTTGACCGAGTATCTGGACCAGGAGGCCGAAACCCGCGGCCAGGTCATCAGCGCCATGATCTATCCCGGCATTATTGCCACCATGGCGATCGTCTGCGTCACGTTCCTGCTGACGTTCGTATTGCCTCGGTTCCTGTTGGTTTTCGCCGGCAAAGAACACCTTTTACCCGCGCCCACGAAGGCCATCATGGCCATTAGCATGGCCATGCGCAATTACTGGTTCATTATTTTTCCCGCGCTGGCCGGTCTGATCATGGGGTTTTGGTATTTCACAAGCAAGACCGCCTTTGGAAAATTCTGGTGGGACAAGACCAAACTGCGATTGCCTCTGCTCAAGACGCTCTGCAGCAGCCTCTATATCACGCGGGGCCTGCATACGATGGGTGTGCTGAGCAACGCCGGCGTTCCCATCCTGGATACGCTTTCGATTACCGCCTATATTTCCGGAAACGTACTTTTTGAAAACATGTGGAAGACAGTGTATGAAGAGGTCCGCCAGGGCCGCAAGATCGCTGCCAGTCTGTCCGCCTGCGCCCTCATGCCTCCCCACGTCGTTCAAATGATCCAAAGCGGCGAAGAATCCGGAACCCTCGGCAACGTGCTTAGTGATATTTCCGAATTCTATGCTCGCGAATTAAAAACAGTGATTAAAACGGTGACCAGCATGATCGAGCCTTTAATGATCGTGGTTATGGGCGTGCTGGTCGGCTTTATTGCCATGAGCATCATCCTGCCCATCTTTAAGATGTCTTCTGTGGTCTCGTGATGCCGGCAAGGAGGTTCTATGAGGCTAACCTGTTTATCGGGCCGCCGCTGTAAGAAGGACGGGTTCACCCTGGTCGAGGCACTGTTCGCGGCCATGCTTTTGGGCGTCGTGATCGCGGCATTGGCTGCTTCCAGCGGCGCATTTACCATGGCCAACGGCTATGGAATGGACCTGTCAACCGCGGAGTTTCTGATCGAGGAATCGCGCGACATGCTGGCTACGCTGCCCGCCGTCGATCCTGAAACGCAAAAGGACGTCTTCGGTCACGAAGCCGACGAAACATCCACGGCGCTCTATGACGATGTGGACGACTTTCATAACGTCGTCTTCAGTCCTCCGGTTGACATCAGCAGGGCGGCAATGAATGAATTCGCCGGTTTCGCGCAGCAGATCACCGTGCAAAACGTGGACGCCGTAAATCTGACCGCGACGGCGGCCGACCACAGCACCGATTTTGTTCGCGTTACCGTCACGATCCTCAGGAACAATGTGCCCATGACCTCCACAAGCTGGATCCGGGCCAATTACTAGGACGTTCTTATGAGAAAACGAACGTTAAAATACAGAGCATTCACGATCGTCGAACTTCTGCTTTCGGTGGCGCTCCTGGCGATGCTGATGACGGCGGTTGCCTTCGCCTTCGATGCATCCATGAAAAACTACAAATCCAACGTAGATATCTATAAAACCGTCAGTACCGGGCGGCAGGCACTGCTTCGGATCGTCAATGATGTCCGAACGGCCCAGGGAGTCGCTCACATCGGAACAGGCGGCGACCCCGACAATCAGCAGCTCAGTCTGGTGACCGCCGGCGGCCAGAACATCACCTATCGCTTTGACTCCGACGCTCGTATTCTTTATTATCGCAAGAACAGTTCAGCCGAGGACTACGTGCTTTGCTGCGATGTCGCCAATTGCGCGTTCAACCGCGCGCTCGTCCCCGGCACGACGACCAATGCCGTCCGCAGCGTCCGCATGACCCTGACGGTGACCGATGATGCCGGCGGCCTGAACAAGATGCTTGCCGCCGGTTCGCTCGTCCGCAAGAACTTGTAAGTCGCAGCTCAACGCGTCTGAAAAATCCATTTGAATTCACCCGCGGAAGCTGGTTTAATGACCGGCATGTTCAAACAGGTAACGGTCATCGGCGATGGCGGCATGGGCACGGTGTGCTCGATGCTGCTGTGTGAAAACAAGGTCTCGACGATCTTGTGGGGCCACGACGCCGCGCAGCTTCAAAAGTTTGCCCACGCCCATGAAAACATCTTCTTTCTCGCAGGATACAAGCTGCCCGAGGCGCTGCGTTTTGAGTCCGATGACGCGATGGCGCTGAAGGGGTCAGAGCTTCTGATCTCCGCCGTACCGTGTCAGTTCGTACGGGCGATCTGGACGCGTTTGAAGCCTCATGTGGCGGCGGCGGTCCCGGTGCTCAGTGTGACCAAGGGCGTTGAAAACGGAACGCTGCTGCGGCCCAGCCAGATTATCCGCCAGGTGCTGGGCGGCGGCCATGCGCTGGCGGTGCTTTCGGGGCCCAACATCGCCGATGAACTGGCGCAAAAGCTGCCGGCCACGACGACCATTGCTTCGGATGACCCCGAATTGGTTAACCAAATCCGACAGTTGCTCAATACCCCCATGTTCCGCGTCTATACCAATGACGATGTGCTCGGGGTCGAGATCGCCGGCGCTATGAAGAATGTGATCGCGATCGCCGCGGGAATTATCGACGGCATCGGCGCCGGCAACAATGCCAAGGCCGCACTGATCACGCGCGGCCTGGCCGAGATTCAGAGATTGGGACTTGCGGTCGGCGCCAGGGAAAAGACATTCAACGGCCTTAGCGGTTTAGGTGACCTGGTGACCACCTGTATTTCTCCGTCGGGGCGAAACCGGTCATTCGGCGAGCGCATCGGCAGGGGGCAGAGCGTCAAGGAAGCGGTTGGCGCGACCAAGAGCGTTGTTGAGGGCGTGGCCACGTGCCGTTCGATCGTCGAACTGGCCCGCCGACACAACGTCGAGATGCCTATCACAGAAGCGGTTTACGACATCATTGAAGGGCACAAAACCGTCCGCGAAGCCATCAACGACCTCATGACCCGCCAGCTCAAAGCGGAATAGAAGCACAAGAATTTAGGCATTTTGTGCAACAAATTCTTTTTTCATTTGTCTATAACACATAAGTGGTTAGAATATATCCACACTTAAATGAAAGGAGATGCTATGCACATTCGAACCGGCGTTGCGGCAGTTTTCTTAGCCACTGTTGTTTTCTGCGGCTGTCAGCGATCTGTCAAAACGGAGCCAGAGCCGGCTGTTACAGAAGGCCAATCTCAACCGGCTCAATCCGCCGAAAAGCCGGCACCCGCCAAGCCGAAGCCGCCATCGAATGAGTACAAGACAAGCTGGCAGGAAAACTGCAGTGTCGAGCGGGCGTTTGCCGCGGGCGCGAAGGTTCTGGAGGATTTGGGATTGCGGCAGGAGGCAAGGCAGACTCGGATGGTTCAGACGCGTGATCCGCGAACCGGCCGGACCATTGCGCAGAGAGTTCCGGTTTCCGAAAGAGGCGGCGCCAGCGACTCGCTTTCGGCGTTCCTGGAAGCGAATACCACAGGCGACATACAGTTTAAAGTCCGGATGCTGCTGATGCCGCCGGAATCGACGGAGATTACGATTGCGGCGACGAGCATAAGTCAGCCGCAAGATGTTCTCAAGAAGCAAAGCGACCATCTCAAGCAAAAAATCAGCGAGGCGATTGGGCAACAGCCGCTGCAGGAGGAACCTGTTCCCTATCCTCAGTCTATGATTTTCGATTGCGGTACCAGTCAGGTCTATGATGCTCTTTACAAATGGGCCGACAAGAAAGGATTTAACCGTAACAACGGCGGCGGGGGCGATCAGTATTACAAGACCTTTGCCTGCAATTCGGCTTCGAACATTCAATTCCAGTTTTCGATGCGCCTAATTGATGTGAATAAGACCAAGCTGGAAATCAGCATTTTCAATTATGAGAACAAAGACGAGTTCAAACTGGTTCTGGCGGATCTTCTCAAATCGCTTGAGGCATTAAAGACTGTAAACACGCAGCCGCAAGCGGCGAGCGAACCCAAACCATACCCTGAAGAACTTCTCATTAACTATACAGTTGGTGATGTGGCCCAGGCTCTCGGAAATTGGATCGATAAAATGAGATTCCAGGAGAAACAGAGTTCAGGCGACCAGTTTGTCCGTACCGTGACCTGTGTAACCGCTTCAAAGATTCGATTCACTTTCAGGATGAATCTGGTTGAATCAAATCAAACAAAACTCAGAATCTGGATCCGGGATTATGCTGAGAAAGAGGACTTTCCGATGATCCTGAGGAGCCTGCAGGAGGTTTTAAAAACGTGGGAAGAAGGCAACAAAACAGTTGAAGCGGTCTCCTGATTTCATGATTGGGTCAGCGGTTTACAGGTATTCAATGTCTTCCGGGGCCAGGCGTTTGAGCTGGCTGAGCTGATTTTTGCCGATGGTGGCTTCAATGGTCAGCGAACTGTCGATATATTCCTCATTCAGATCCCGGCCGACAGTGCGCAGAAAGCTGTGCAGCTTGCCTTCGCCGGCGCTTGAGGTGACGCGGATGCGGACATAGCCGCCGCGAACGCGTTCGGCGATGCGTTCAGCCAGCATGTCCAGGTTCAACCCCGTTTTTGCCGAAATGCTGATGGCATCCGGATAGACCGTCTGCACCGCCTCGAAGGCGCCCATGCGGCTCACGTTGTCGCTCTTATTGAGCAGCACCAGCGTATCTTTCTTTTCGCAGCCCAGTTCCCTCAGGACGGTGTAAACGCTTTTGATCTGCTCATAGACTTCCGGGCTGGACACATCCACCACATGCAGCAGCAAGTCGGCGTTAACCGTTTCCTCCAGCGTTGCCTTGAACGAGGCGACCAGATGGTGCGGCAGCTTGCTGACAAATCCAACGGTATCGCTCAAGAGAACTTCGATGCCTGCTTGCGGCTGCCACTTGCGTGTGCGAGTATCGAGCGTGGCGAAGAGCTGGTCCTGCACGTAAACACCGGCACTGGTCAAAGCATTCATCAATGTACTCTTGCCGGCGTTGGTATAGCCGACCAGGCAGATCTTGAAGAAACTGCTGCGTGCTTCGATCTCGCGCATTTTGCGTTTATCGATGGCCGCGATCTCGCGCTTGAGTTCCGTGATCCGCCTGCTCACGAGCCGCCTGTCGATCTCCAACTGTTTCTCGCCCGTACCTCGCGTGCCGATCGCGCCGACGGCGCCTGCGGCGGTTCCGCCGCCCGCCCCGGCCAGGGTATCCAGGTGCCCCCACATCCGCGTCAGCCGCGGATACGTGTATTCTAATTGTGCCAGTTCCACCTGAAGCTTGGCCTGCTTGGTCTGTGCCCGTGTGGCAAAAATATCGAGGATCAATTCACTGCGGTCGAGCACCTTCACGGCGACGATCTTTTCCAATTCACGGATCTGTCCCGGCGACAGGTCATTATCGAAGATCACCACCTGCGCATCTTTCTGGCGAACCTTCTCCGCCAGCTCCTGTGCCTTGCCGGAGCCGATGTACGTACCCGGGTGGATCGTATGGACCCGCTGGATCAGCCGGTCAACAACCATTCCCCCGGCGCTTTCGCACAGCGCCGTCAATTCCCCAAGCACGTCTATGTTTTGAAAGTTCGCGGTCTTGTAGTCGCCCCTTTGCAGAACCCCCACCAAAACCGCTCGCTCCTGTTGTACCTCTAGCTGTTCACTCGCTTTGTGCAATCTATCTAAAAACCTCCACAATTCCCATGTCTATTCCGGCTTTTATTATACACCTTTTGACAATTTTCTCAAGAGCCCAACCGCATCTTGCCGAAGCTTTTCTCTTGAGTTGCCAGGTGGGTTTTATTAGAATCTATCTTTTACTATCCCTGAGATGCAAACCTACGAAATACAGACAGATACGGTTCAAACCGATCCCTATAAAGAACGCAGGATTCGTCACAAAACGCTTCGGCTCGTAGTTGTCGAAGGCGTTATGTCGATGGTTGCCATAGGGCTTCAGCAGACGTTTTTTGTCCCCTTTCTTGATGCCATGGGCGCAAACCGCCTCGAAGTGGGTATTGGCGCAGGTCTGCCCTCGCTCATGACAGGAATCGTTCAGATCTGGGTTCCTGCTCTTCTTAGAAGGGGCTCCAGCTACAAAAAACTGGTCGTTTTCAGCGTCTTCGCTCACGCCTTCAGCTTCCTGCCGTTCTCGGTCATCGCCTTTGGGCATGGGGCCGCTGCTATTTGGCTTACGATGATTGCCGTTGCCGTGAACGCTGCGACAATGGGCCTTGGCAACGCCGCCTGGAGCGATTGGATGAGCTACCTGGTTCCGCGACGCCGCCGGGGCAAATATTTCGCCATGCGCAATCGCGTCTGGACGTTTGCCCAGCTTGCCGTCTCCCTTGCGGCAGGCCGTCTCCTGGATACCGCCGCAGGCAAGATCATGGCGGTCTTTGCCCTGGTCTGGGGCTTTGCTTTCTTCACCCGGCTGATCGGCGGCATTGTCATGAATATGCAATACGAACCGGCCGCCGTTCGCGTCCGCCCCGAAGAAAAGAGTGCCTTCCGCGATTTTGTTTTTTCGCTGCATACCAATTCGTTCGGCCAGTTTGTGCTGGCCTTCTCTTTGCTGAACCTCGGAGCCTACTTCAGCTCGCCATTCTTTCCGGTGTATATGCTCAACGACCTGCACCTGAGCTATCTGAACTACACCATCCTCCAATCGATTCCTTCCGTCATGATCGTTCTGACCATGAGTTTCTGGGGCAAATTGTGCGACCGCATCGGCTATGTCATGCCCATGCGCCTCTTCAGCGTGATCCTCGTGGGGCTGCCGCTGGTCTGGGTGATTACGCGCGATTACTGGCTGCTGGTCTGTTCTCAAATGCTGGCCGGAATCTCCTGGGGCGGCATGCAGATGACCTCCTTCAACTACACCCTGGATGCCGTGGGGCAGCACAATCGGCTGACGTCGATTTCTTACCTCAACGTGATTACCGGCATCTGCATGTTTCTCGGCTCGACCCTGGGCGGCATCGCGGAACCTATTCTTCCGCAATGGACCTCCAGTCCGCTGCACAACATCTTTATCGTCAGCTCGCTGCTCCGCATCGTTCCGGTCCTTATCTTTCAGGCGCTGCCAACCGATAAACCGCGTTATGCGAAAATGACCGCGACGGAACGGTTCTTCTTCGATCCGCGTTTATCTCTTCGCAACGGTTTTGACCGCCTGATCACCCCGCGCCAGTAACGGCTCATGCCCTACTGGAATCTTTCATCGATTCTTTTCGTTTTATCTCCATATCGATCACCCAGATGCGTTTTTGCGTTCGATAGATCACAATGCAGATGCCTGTGCAGAAGGCGATAAAAATATAAACGATCGCCTTTTCCAGCCAGCCCGTTCCAAAGATCGTTACTGCCGTATTCAATAGAATGAAGAGCAGACGCACCTCCGTCGGTCCGGTCCGAAGGTACGTGATTTTGAATTGTCCCGTTGCGCCAAACCCAAGGAACGCGTTGACCATCAGGCAGCCCATCCCCAGCGACAAAAACCACAGCAGCGTTCGCGCGGTCCCTTCAAACAAGAACGTCCATCCCGCTACCACAGCGCTCATGAACACAAAATCAAGGAAGTGATCCATGTAGAAGCCCCACTTGATGAGTCCCGTTTGTTTGTACCGGCCGATCGCGCCGTCAAAGCAATCGGTAAACCACTGCAGGAAGATCATCACCGATGACAGGTGCAGCCACTGAAGATTGCCCCTTCCTGCCAGCACGCCGGAAAAAACCACGCCGGCGCTCCAGGCCACCGTTAACATCGTGAGATGCCATGTCTCAACCCACTTCGGGAACTTCGGCGTCAGCCAGACTACAAATTTCTTTTCCACGCCCGCCAGCAGGCTGTTCATCGGGACCTTCTTGTCGCATCCGCCGGTTTCCATACGCATTCTCCATCAAAGACTCGGAGATACTAAACCCTCTTTTCAGCATCTTGTCGAGTATTTTTGTGACAAATCAAGAGCGATAGTCTCTCTGCAAGGATATGCAAACGGGATCAAGTTCGGCCGCAAAGAGCAGCCGGATGGGTGACAAAACTCTGGGCTTAGGCGATGAGCGGGGTCTTTTGGTTTTGAAAACGTCCGCGGCAGCGGTCGCACGTGCAGGCGTTTACGAGCCGCAGGTGAGTGCTCCCAAATAACGCCTTGCTTTCGATCAGCTTGGCGCCCTTGGCCTGCATCTTGCGGAATGCGATCTCGGCGGCGGACTTTTCCAGTGAGCCGACTGCGTCGGTGAGCACCGTTACCTGTTTGCCCCTCAGCATCAGGCCCAAAACGGTCGCCAGGACCGAAGTCTCAGCCGGCCCGCCGATTACCACAAACTCCGAAGCCTTCAACTCGGTCAGTATCCGTTCCGCCCGCGGTTCTTCAAAAGGATCATCCGTTCGCTTGAACAGGATGATCTGGTCAAATTCATTGAGCATCTCACGCGGGACGTCGGTCCCGTCGCCGGCTTCAAAGGTGTAGCGTCTATGTCTCAGCGTGTACGGCAGTTTGCTGATTCCCTCGGTGCCGACAACGCAGAAATCGGGTTTGCTGTGTCCTTCGGGCAGGTGAGCCTGCGCCGTGGAGATAATTCGAACATGGTCCTTCCTGGCCCACGCCATCACCCGGCGGATATTAGCCAGCACGCGCCGATGATTCCGAACACACTTCTTGCCGTCAGCAACGAACAAATCCCGCTGTGTGTCCACGTCAATCAGGATTCGTTTCTTCTTCAGTGTAATGATCGGTCGGATCATGTTCAGTTTTCTGCCGAAGTATATTGGTACATTCTGGGCTTCCATGTCTTTTTATACGTCCAAACCCCTGTAGGGTTCTCTACGTATTTCTCCTATCGAACCGAACAAAGCTTGACTTAATTACTTTTTTGCCGCAGAATATCTTCAAAGAGACCATTCATAAATCCTGTAATTTTCACTAGATACTGTTGTAGATAAAAAATGGTTCATAAAACTCTGCACCTTTACCCCCAGATCGTCCTGGGGGCTGACCAGCTTTCAGGAATGCTCGATTTTGAATGCATTTTCGGACGTTCCGGGCCCATCGAACTGGAAGTGGGTTCAGGCAAGGGGACGTTCCTTTACTGCCAGGCAAAAGCCTGTCCTGACACGTTTTTTATCGGAATTGAATGGAGCAGTAAGTACTATAAATTCGCCATCGATCGGATGGGGCGATGGGGGATAACCAACGTCAGGCTGTTGCGAACGGATGCGGCACAGTTTATCCGCGATCATGTTCCGGATGCGTCGATTTCGGCGTTTCATCTGTATTTTCCGGACCCCTGGCCAAAGAAGAAACATCACAAACGCCGTTTCTTTAATGATGACAATCTCTCGCAGCTTTTTCGCATTTTGCGGCCCGGCGGGATCATCAATACGGCTACCGACCACGAGGATTACTATATGCAGATGCGACAGGCCGCCGACCGGGCGATTGCCGCAGGTCAGTTTGAGGAAATTGATTTTGTGCGTCCCGCCGGCGCTTTCCCCGGCGAGATCGTAGGAACGAATTATGAACGCAAGTATATGAAAGAAGGCCGAAAAACTTACATCCTGGCCCTGCGAAAAAAATGAATCAGACACCGATCGATATTGAACCGCTCGAACGGCTGCTTGAGCAGCATGCCGACGCCTTTGGCCGCTTCGAGAAAATCCTGCTCGAAGAGAACGCCAAGTACAATCTCACCCGCATTACCTCTTCTGAGCAGGTTCGTGTGCGTCATTGGCTCGATTCGCTGGCCGCGCTTCCGGTTTTAGATGCGCTTTCCCGGCAGCAGGGCGGTGCGCTTAAACTAGTCGATATCGGTTCGGGCGCTGGCCTTCCCGGTCTTGCGCTGGCGATCGTCCGGCCCGCCTGGTCGATCGTTTCGATCGAGGCAACAGACAAAAAGGTCCGCTTTCAGCAGCTCGTTGCCAAAGAACTGCGGCTTACTAATGTTATTGTTGTGCATGGCCGTGCCGAAGATTTCGCGCATACGCCGCGCTTCCGCATGCAGTTCGATGCGGTCACTGCCCGCGCCGTTGGAGTCCTGCCCATCCTGACGGAATTGACGTTGGCCTTTCTTCGCCCGCACGGCATCTCGATCTATTGGAAGGGCCCGGATTACCGGGACGAACTGGAGCAGGCTCAGCCGGCCATCAAGAAGATGGGGGCCCAGATCGGGCAGGTTCAATCATATACATTGCGGCTTGGTCCCGATGAATCGGCTCAAATGACATTGATCGTCTGCGAGAAGCTGACGCCCACCCCGCCGCCGTATCCGCGTGTCTTTGGCATGATCAAGAAGAATCCGATTTCTTAGCCGCAGATGAACACAGATCAGTACAAATCATTAAAATGGCAGGGCGAGTTTTTTCTTACGAGTATGTGTCGCACGAAAACAATGCCTTTCAAAAACAACTTGTCAGAGCCAAAGGCTCGGAAGTTATATGGCCGGGCGTGTAAACCCCAGGTGAAGGAATGTTTCAGCCCCTCCTTCCTTTCCCTCTCGCAACGAGGAAAAAGGGCAGACACTAGCAGAAAAAAATAAAGGATCAGCCAATGGAAAAGAAAAAAGCCTTTATGATTGAAATCAACTCCGAAAAGAACTACCAGCGTCTGGTCCCCGGCGTGCCCGAGACATTCGGGCTCAAATCCGGCCGAGTGTATCTCGAACCCGGCGCCGACTGCGGCCGCCACAACACTGAAAATAAAGAAGAACAGCTTGTGTTCTTATTCGGCAGCGGCACGGCTGAGATCGCAGATGAAAAGCTCCAGGTGGGCGCCGGCAAGGTCTGCTACATCCCCCCGCGAACAGAACACAACATCATCAACACAGGCCAGGACCCGCTCATCTATATCTTCACGACAGCTCCCGCGGACGGGCACTCAGTGCATAAAGAGCATGATCACCATCATCATGGCGGCCATCATCACGCTTGATAGTTCTTTTTGGGAAATGAAGAATAGAAGAGGGCAACGGAGGGCTGCCCTACAAAATCCCGTAAATCCAGTCAAAAAAATAAACTTCGTCAAGATAGTTTGGCTGCAATCATCTCACGGGCCTTTTCGAGCGCCTCATCGAGCTTGGAGGCGTCTTTACCGCCGGCCTGGGCCATCTGCGGCCGTCCGCCGCCGCCCCCGCCCACGATTGGCGCAATCACCTTCACGATATCGCCGGCGCTGAGTCCCTTCTTGATCAGGTCATCCGTCACACCTGCCAGCAGCATGACCTTGCCTTCCTCGCCCGGCACGCCCAGCACAATAGCCGCGCTTTGCGCCTTCTTCTTCAGGCTGTCGATCGCGACACGCGCCTGCTCAATATCCACCGGCGACAACTTGCCTACAATAATATACGCCTCGCCTGCGCGGACTGCTGACTTGAAAAGTTCGTTCGCCTCGCTGTTGACATCTCCGGCGGTCTTGCCGCCGCCGGACTTGAGTTCTTTCTTGAGAGACTTGTTATCCTCCAGCAGCTTGCTCACCCGCGCAGCCAACTGCTCGGCAGGGGCCTTGAGCATCTCCGTCAGCGCATCCACGACCTTGCTCCGATCCAGCAGGTGCTTCACCAGGCCGGGCCCCGTCAGCGCCGTGATCCGCCGAACGCCCGACGCGATGCTTTCCTCCTTCAATATCGCGAAACCCCCGATCTGGCCCGTATTGCTCACGTGCGTGCCGCCGCAGAATTCCTTGCTCAGCGCGTTCTTGATCTCATCCTTATTCCTGGCCCCGATCCCGATCACGCGAACGCTGGTCCCATACTTCTCGCCGAACAACGCCATCGCACCCAGCTTTTTGGCCTCATCGATCGGCAGCACCGCCGTCGTCACCGGCAGATTGGCCGCGATCGTCTCCTGCACCTTGGTCTCGATCGTCTCAAGTTCGTCCTTCGTCAGCGCCTTGGGCCACGTAAAATCAAACCGCAGGTAATCGCTGCATACCAGCGAGCCCTGCTGGCGGACCGAGCTTCCCAGCGCCTGCTGCAATGCCCACTGCAGCAGGTGGGTTGCCGTATGATTCTTCATCGTTGCCTGGCGGCCCTTGTCAACGGTCGCGGTGACCTGGTCGCCCGTATACAGCGTACCGGACAGGAGCTTGCCGCGATGCAGCACGCAATCTGCCAACTTTTCGGTGGCTTCAACAACGAATTCAGCGTCTTCGGTCTTGATCATTCCCACGTCGCCGACCTGCCCGCCGGACTCGGCATAAAAGCACGTCTTGTCCAGCACGAGCGCCGTCGTTTCGTCGGAGGTCGCCAACTGCCCTTTGACCTTGTAGCCGCTCTCATCGATCCAGCCCAGCAGTACGGCCTTGCACGAATCCGCCGCGTACTTCAGCGAATCATCCGTCTCCGGCAGTTCCACGCCCGTCAGCGCCGCCGCCAGCGAATACGTCTTCTGCGCCGCCCGCGCCCGCTGGCGCTGCTGCTGCATCAGCCGTTCAAATTCATCGGTATCGACCGCCAATCCATGCTCCCGCGCCATCAGTTGCGTCAGGTCCAGCGGAAAGCCGTAGGTATCATAGAGCTGGAACGCGTCCTGGCCGCTGATCTTCTTGTGTTTGGCGCGCTGTGCCGCCGCGGCGAAGATTTCCAGACCGCGGTCGAGCGTACGCCCGAACGACGCCTCTTCCGCCTGGATCGCGGCGGCCACGAATTCCTGCCGCTGGCGGATCTCGGGGAACGCGTCGCCCATATTCTTGTTGACCACATCCACCAGCTTGTGCATGAACGGCTCGGTCAGGTCCAGCGACCGCCCAAACCGCGCGGCCCGCCGCAGCAGTCGCCGCATCACGTACCCGCGTCCCTCGTTGCTGGGCGTCACGCCATCGGCGATCGCGAACGTTAGCGTCCGGATATGGTCGGCGATCACGCGAAAGGCATTGTCCGTCTTGTTGCCCAACTGCGAGGAATATCGCTTGCCCGCCAGTTCTTCCGTCGCCCGGATGATCGGCAGGAACAAGTCCGTGTCGTAATTACTTTCTTTACCCTGCAGGACCGCGCACAGCCGCTCCAGCCCCGCGCCCGTATCTACATAATTAGCGCCGAGCCGTTCGAGCTTGCCATCAGGCTTGCGATTGTATTGAATGAATACCAGGTTCCACAATTCCATGAACCGGCTGCATCCGCCGTTGACCTTGCATTGATGTCCCTTGACGTGCTTCTGGTCGCAGCGTTCGGGCCCCAGGTCGATATGGATCTCGCTGCATGGCCCGCATGGCCCCGTGCTGCCCATCTCCCAGAAATTATCTTTTCGTCCGCAGAACAGCACGCGTTCCTTCGCAATGCCCGTCAGCTTCGTCCACAGTTCCGCGGCCTCCTTGTCGGCGGGGCAGTTGTCCTCCTCGTCGCCGGCAAACACCGTGGCCCAGAGACGGTTCGGGTCGATCTCATACACGCCGGTCAGCAGCTTCCACGCCCAATCGATGGATTCGCTTTTGAAGTAATCGTCGAATGACCAGTTTCCCAGCATCTCAAAGAACGTATGATGGTATGTATCGATGCCGACTTCTTCCAGGTCGTTGTGCTTGCCGCTGACGCGAATGCACTTTTGACTGTTGACCGCCCGCTTAAATGACGGCGCCCGGTGCCCCAGGAAATACTCCTTGAACTGGTTCATCCCGGCGTTGGTGAACAGCAGCGTCTCATCGCCCATCGGCACAACCGGCCAGCTTGGGATGAATAGATGTTCCTGCTTCTTGAAAAATTCGATGAACGACCCGCGAATCTCTTTTGACGAAAGCATAAAACCTTTCCCAAATAGGTATCATGGACATCTTGCCCGTGAAATAAATTAAACTAATGAGTATAGCGTTTAAGGCGGCAAATTGTCCAATTAAATATACGGCTGCAATGTCATCCTCTTAGGAAACCTGATGTCAAAGGGCTGTTTTTACTTGATATTTTCACTTGCCGACTGTAATTTAGGCATTGTCGTACGGAGAGTGTTCTCTGAGTCTAACCGTGTGGAGGGTCATCATGAAAAGCCTCATTCTATTCGTAGTCCCCTGTTGTCTTCTCCTTCCTTTATCATTGCCTGTATCGGCAGCAGTCTACCTGGCAGTCGACGGTCAACAGTATGACACCTTGGCACTGAAAACCGGACAGGAACTGCTGATTGAGATTCGTTCTGACGACTCCTTGCCTTATACGGCGTATGCAGGTTTCGATGACGGTACGGCTCCCCTTGGAAGCACGCATCACCCCGCTGCTTTCAGCGCTGCCGGCAACCTGGCAAGCATCTCGCCGGTGTCGGCTCCGCCGCTGCGCGGCTATTATGTGAACGCCGCCGGCGTTAGTCCAGCTCCCTCGCCCGGTCTGCATTTTCGTTTTGCGTATACCGCCAAAGAAGTCGGACAGACGATCGTTAAACTTTATGACAGTACGCTTTCCACTGTGCTGGACAGTATAGCGATTACAGTCGAATCGGAGCAAACGGGTACGGGGTTTACATACCAAGGGCGGCTTCTGGACGCCAATCAATCTGGCGCAGGGCTTTATGATTTTGTGTTTACCGTGTTCGACTCTCCTTCAGCAGGCGTTGTCATCGCTGGCGCCAATACGCTGGAGGACGTCCAGGTCGTGGACGGCTATTTCGCAGCCGTGCTGGATTTTGGGGACGTCTTCGGCAGCGAGGCCCGGTGGCTTGAGATTGCGGTGCGGCCGGCGGGTGATGGCCAGTACACGACGCTTTCACCGCGGCAGCGTTTGACGCCCGCGCCGCAAGCCGCTTATGCGGCCAGGGCCAATTGGAACAGCCTGGACAATATGCCGGCCGGGTTTGCCGATGGAATTGACAATGCGGGTTTGTCAACTGAGACGGACCCGACGGTTCCTGCTTCGATTAAGGATGGATTGTCTTGGTCAGAAATCCTGGACCTGCCGGCGGGCTTTGCAGACGGCGTCGATAACGGCCTCCTTACCGAGACCGATCCCACCGTAGCGGCAAGCGTGAAAGATGGTATTGCGTGGGGCGAGATACAGGGAATTCCCGCCGGCTTTGCCGACAACGTGGACAATGATACCGTTTTTTCCGAGACGCAGATCGAAGGCTTTATTGCCAATGACATCAGCGACGGTTACATACCGTACGATAACGGCGCCAAACTGGTCAGCAGTCCCTTTGTTGTCACCGCACAGGATGCTGCCATTGGAACGACAGTCAACAGCAATCGGAAACTAAACCTCCGCACAGATTCGGACGCCTATGGCTTTTACAGTGAGAACGCTATAACCTATGGGGACAAATACGGCGTCTTCGCCATGGCAACCGGAAACACCTCCGGTTCCAGTTACGGTCTCTTCGGCAGCAGTTCCAGCGGCCTGGGCCACAATTTTGGTGTCTGGGGCGAAGCCAACACGGCCACGCCGTACACGAACTACGGGGTTGTCGGGTCGGCATCCAATA
>JAJFTK010000085.1 GCA_021372945.1 Planctomycetaceae bacterium
CTCTTCAATGCTGGCCGGTAACAATGTCTGTTGATCTCGATTCCCTTGTCGATACGCCATAAAGCCTCCTTGCATCTGGATGCAAGTCAGTATATCATCTATCCTTAATATTAAAAGCCCCCATTACGACACAGCCTCGACGCCCTGGGAAAAAGGCATTCTGAAGAATTAAACGCCCTGAAAGGGCACGATAAAAACGCTTTATGCCGCCCTGTCAGGGCGGATAGAAACGTTGCGGTATCCAAACCCAGGGCGTTTCCCTAGGCTAGATTATGTTGCACCTTCGGTGCAGTTAAGTCGAAATAGCGCAAATGCTTACCATTTTTATCAAACGAAGGAGGAGATTATGGCAAATCAAACAATCGTAGAGAATGTATCAACAAAACCGAGGCAGGAGGTTTTATCGATCGAGGTGGCCAGGCTCCATCCGCATCCGGCCAATCCGAACCGGCTGGGCGAGGCGCGATTCAACAAACTCGTGCGCCAGATCGAGAGGACGTCCCAGTACGAGCCCATCGTAGTGCGGCGGCATCCGAGCCGGCGCGGAGCGTACCAGATCCTGAACGGCCATCACCGTGTGCGGGCGCTAAGACAGCTTGGGTATGCGCGGGCGGACTGCGTGGTGTTTGGGGCTGATGATGAGCAGGCGCTTGTTTATCTGGCGACGCTCAACCGACTGGCCGGACGGGATAACCCGCTTCGCAAGGCGGTTCTGATCGAACAGATCTGCCGGAACAAGGGCAGCCGGCAGTTGGCAAAGGTCCTGCCGGAAAGCCCGGGGGCGATCGAGAAACTGGCGGCGTTTGCGCGGGGGCAGCTCAAGGCGCAGGCCAGGCCCGCGGCCGCGATGCTGGTGCCGCTGACGTTCTTTGTCAGCCCAAGCGAACACGAGATGCTGTGCCAGGCATTCGAGAAGGCGGCCGGCAGCGAGTGCGGCACACGGACCCAACGCCGCCTGCTGGCGCTTAAGCGCATGGCGGAAGAATTCCTCCGGAAATGCGATGTCAAAAGTCGCTAAGTCCCATGGGAAATTTCGCTTTCTCTTGTTTTACAGAAATATTTTCTTGAACATACGCCGATATATTGTTATATTCTCTTAAGGAGAGAAAATAATGAACATTTCTGAAAGATTGAAATTTGCACGGGAGAGTCTGGGTCTGAGATTGGCCGCGGTCAAGGACGTTACCGGCATCGATGATTCCTGTTTGAGTTCCTATGAAAATGGAAAGACGGAGCCCAAATTCTCGCAATTGGCTCAATTAGCTGAACTATACAGAGTTCCCGTCAGTTTCTTTTTTGAAGAAGGCCCCATTGAAAAACAGGTAGTTCTCTGGCGAGACAAGCCGGACAATGAAGCGCAAATCCAGGCGGAGTTCGTGCAGCTCTGCAAACAGTACCGACAATTAGAGCTGTGGGGACAAGAACTGCAATCAACTCAACTGCCCGATTTCGATGAGTTTGGAGAGATCTTTGGTTACGCTCAGGCCGCAGAACTTGCAAGCTCAGTGCGAAAGCTTATGGGTTTTGGGGAGCAACCTGCACAGGGCCTGCTCAACACGCTAGAAGAAAAATACGGTGTCAAGGTATTTCATCTCGATTTGGGCCATTTAGGTTCTGCGGCTTGTGCCAAATCGCCGCTTTGGGGCAACGCCATACTTCTTAACAAAAACAGCTCCCGCTGGCGGCGGAACCACGACTTAGCACACGAGTTGTTTCATTTGTTGACGTGGGAACGGTTTGACCACACATCGGGTGTTTGTGATCCGAATCAGTTCGAGGAAAAACTAGCTACTTGTTTTGCAGGCAACCTGCTTTTGCCTGATGAATCCGTCCGGCAGGCTATCTCAAAAATGACAGATGACTTCGGGAAAGTTCCTTTGAGCAAGCTGGACAGCGTGGCGCGTCAGTTTGACGTTTCGCTGGAGTCTTTGCTCTGGCGAATGCATTTTCTGAACAATTGGAAGGAAGAGCAAACGAAAGGCTACATCGGACAAGCGAAGGAGTATGTCAGCCATACAAAGAGAGAAGAGACTGCTTGTCCCTCCAAATATCCGGAACGGTACAGAGCCCTGGCCATCCGTGTTTTCCGAAACGGCGATATTTCGTTGGGCCGATTTGCCAAGCTGATGGAGATCAGCCGCAAGGAAGCGGAGCAGTATCTGGACAGGGACGTCGATCATGAAATCCCAACTGCTGCTGCTTGACGCCAACATCGTGATCTATCTTTGCGAAGAGGGGTTTTGGAATCTGTTCATCCAAGAATGCTGCGTCACGCTGACTCGAACGGTTGTCGAGGAAGTTCTGTCGTACGACCTCGGACCGGATATCCGGGAGGGCAGAATACAATGCATCGAAGTGCCTCTTGCGACCATTCAGAAGTTCACCAGCAAGTATGGTCCTGTCTATCTCGATCGGCTTGATGCGGGCGAAACGGAATCGCTGGCTTTTCTGATGGACAGCCGGGAGAAATGGTTCTTTTCGTCGGCCGATGAAATTGTCTTCAAGGTCCTGGGGCGCGAGGGACGCAGCGAACAGGGGATTTCACTTGAAGAGATCTTAGGCAAGATCGGATTGACCCTGCCGGATTTGAAGAGGCATTACACCAAGGCATTTCGTGAAAATGTCACACGCAAAGGGCAAATAGATTCCATTACTGATTTCGGTCACTCGCTCTAAAAAAAAACAGTTTCGGTTTCTGATGAGCGGGGGATTTGAGCGACAGGGGCCATAAAAAGGGCCGTGCGGGGTCTCCGACGGCCGTATATGTAAAAGGTGATGATTGTTTTTCATCACCCTCTCCGCAAATGCAATTGGGGGATTATAGCAAAATCAAGGCGGTCATGTCAAGAGGCAACTCACCAAAAGCGGTTGCCGTTGCTCTGTAGAAAAGGTAATCCCGAAGGGATGAAAGATGGCGAATCACAGGAGGCGCAAGCCGGGCGTTTAATCGCTAACTCTAATAAAAAGGGGGAGATATGAAAAAGGAGGCAAGAGGGAATTTGTTGATGACCAGGGAAGATCGGACGCGGCTGCGATTGTATCGGCCGCAGACGCAGGAGGAGCTGGTCAATTATGTTTATGAGTTTTTTGGTTTTGCGGCGCCGTCGGTGCCGGTGTGCGATCATCACGCCGCGCCGCTAGCATATTTGTGGCATGCCTACCGGTGCGATCTGTTTCAAGAACACAAGAACCCGCGAACTCAAGAACACAAGAATGCAGATGCAAACCACGGGCAAGATGCCCATGCTGCGAATGCAGATTGCATTGTGTGGGCCAATCGCGGCGGGGGCAAGACCCAGCTTGCGGCGGCGGCGACGCTGCTGGAGGGGCTCTTTAAGCCGGGCTGCCGAACGCGGGTGCTGGCCGGCTCATTGGACCAGTCGTGCCGCCTTTACGAATACCTTTGCGAACTGGTGGACAAGGGCTTCGACGATTTTATTGACGGCAAGATGCTCAAGACGGCCTGCCAATTCATCAACCGCACGACGGTGCAGGTGCTGCCGCAATCGATGCGGGCGGTTCGAGGCCGCCACGTTCACAAGCTGCGATGCGACGAGATTGAATTATTCGACGAGGAGGTCTTCAACGCGGCCAAGTATATCACGCACAGCGCCGACGGCAAGCTGGCGGCCATGGAGCTCTTAAGCACGATGCACAGGCCTTATGGACTGATGCAGAAGGTCGTTGATGCCGCGCTGGAGACGGGCACGCCGGTGTTCCGCTGGTGCCTGTGGGAAACGATCGAACCGTGCACGCCGGACCGCTCGTGCAGCCGCTGCGCGCTGGACAATTACTGCGCGGGCAAGGCCAGGAAATCGGATGGGTACCTGAGGATCGATGACTGCATCGCGCAGATGCGGCGAAGCAGCAAGGCCGGTTTCGAGAGCGAGATGCTCTGCCTGCGGCCGAGCCTGGAAAACGCGGTGTTTACGGATTTTGACCCGGCGATCCACGTCAGCAAGCTCACGCTGAACCCGATGCTGCCGTTGTACCGGGCCATTGATTTTGGGATCCGCAATCCGTTCGTATGCCTGTGGATCCAGGTCGATGGCGAAGAGTGTTTCCGCGTGGTCGATGAGTATTGGGCCCTCGGCAAGCGCACGGCCGAAAACGCCGCTGCCGTCAAGGCCCGCACGCCCGGCGGCGAGGACCGTGTGACCGCGACTTTCTGCGACCCGGCCGGAAAGAGCAGGCAAGAGACTTCCGGCAGCAGCTCGGTGGAAGAATTAAGAAAGGCCGGAATCCACGTGCGATCCAAACACAGTCATGTCCTGGACGGTCTTGAGCTGATTCGCTCGGTGCTCAGGGACGGTGACGGCCAAAGCAGGATCGTGATCGATCCGCGGTGCAAGCTGCTCATCAAATCACTGCAAGGCTATCACTACGCCGACACAACGTCAAAAGCCGCATCGGAACTGCCGGTCAAAGACGGCGTACACGACCACGCCATCGACGCCCTTCGGTACTTCTTTATGAATTACACGGTTAAAACGCGGATCGGCTTCAAACCATATTAGAAAATTTGCGGCCGGCGACACCGGGCCGGCAAAGCTGTAACTTATTATCTTTGCGGAAATTACGTTTGGCAGAGGAGAAAAGTCCGCGAATTGGGCCACAAAAGGCTTGATTTTGCTGAGAATATTTCCTAAGATACCGTCGATGTATCAAGCGGGGGTGTTCCCTTCCTTTTTTTTTACCACGGTAGGTTAGAGAGAGAAAAGATAGGTTTTTTTTTGAGAGAGGAAAGATGAAGAGTTTAGCGATTGCTTGCGTTGTCTGTATTTGTGCGCTCGGTTTGCCGTGCATGGCAACCATCGTACTTGAGGCCTCAGGCACCTCGGCTAAGGGTGTAGAGGTCGAATTCCGGGCTGAAATGGCCATTTCCGGCGATCAGCTCACAATTACCCTGATTAACAACTCGCCGGTTTACAGCCTCAATCCGGATGACCTTCTGGGCAGCTTCTACTTTGATATTGTAAATCCCCAAGGCGTTCGCCCTGCGCTGGATTATGTCAGTGCAATCGGCGATATCTACCTGGCAAGCCAGAAAAATCCCGATACGCTGGTGCAGTCGGCAGGTGACATCATGGCGGAAAAGGCGGGCGATTATTCGTGGATGTTCGCCACGCTCGACCAGATGGTCAATCCTTATCTTGCATTCGGGCTTGGCACCGTAGGCAACAACAACCTGACACCCAACAACTTCAGCGGCAATATCGTTGACGGCGTCGACTACGCGATCTACAAAGGTGAGATCACAACGCGCAATCTTGACGGCAAGCTGCTCGTCAAAAACCAGGGCGTCTTTGTCTTTAACGGCTTGACCGGGTTTTCAGAGAGCGATATCTCACGCAATTTCGCGTTCGGACTGGGCACCGCCCCTGACAGCCTTCTGACGCCGGAACCGGCAACGCTGGCCATCCTCGGATTGGGAGCGGCGGCCATGCTGCTCAAACGCAAGAGCCTGTAAGTTCATTTTGGAATCCTTTCAAGAGGCTCCTGTCCAGATGCGGGCAGGGCCTCTTTTTTTGTACCTGTACAACGTGTACGAGGCTTCAGGTGACCTTTTACAAAAGGCTGAATTCATCAGAAAGAGTATTCTTCAGTGCTGCGTGATATAAAAAAAAATTACGTCCTGGCAAAATGAAGGAGGGTTTTTTCACACACAACTTGTTATTTTCATGCAACTTACGAGAAAAAAGAACCATCTCGTCGCGGTAAAAACCGAAAAATTTTACGCCCCTCAACACCGTTTTAAAATCATTAAGTGCTTATCATCGCATCACTTACATACAAAATTTATAGTCCTATAATATTATAGAACTATTATTCTTGGAGCAGAGCCTCCCTTTTTGCTATTCTAGCACTTTGTGGGGTGATGGATTATCAACAGCACTCGTGGGAAAAGCAATTTTTCGGAAAGTTGAAGATGAAGAAGCTATATTGTTTGTACATCGTGTTTGCGCTGTCTTTAACGGTTTTTGGCGGGCTCGAAGGCTTCCTTTCGACGCCTGGTGGAAGCGGACTTGTTTCCGGCGGCAAAACATGGCTGCCGGAAGGCGAAGGCCTGAGGGTGGCCTGGGAAGTGAGCCTCAATGCCGATGACACATGGCACTACCGCTACAGCTTCTTCAACAGCCTGGGCTCTCCGTTAAAAATGGATGTCAGCCATTTCATCATTACGGTCTCTCAGAACCTTGGCCTTGATGATGTGTTCCATTTCAGCGATGATGCGGAAAAGATAAGCTTGGGCGATTTCGGGACGGCGCCTTCCAATCCAGGGTTTCCGTCCGGCCAGCCTATGCACGGGCTCAAGATCGATATGGGCGGCCAGCAGCAAATGGTCGAGTTCGACAGCGTGCGGAGCCCCATGTGGGGCGACATCTATGTCAAGGGCGGCGGCAATCCGAAGAACTTTGCCTACAATCGCGACCTGGGCCTTGCGACAGCCAATCTGCACGATTTTTCCGGCGTCCCGGTCGATGACACTGGCGCGGCGCAGTTCAAGGTGCTGGTCCCGAACACGAATGCCATCGTCACGCCGGAACCGGCGACGCTGGCGATCCTGGGGCTGGGAGGATTGTGCCTGGTGCAGCGGAGAATCGTTAGATAATCGCATCTCGTTTGAATAGTCAAAGATGGTTCGTGCGAGCCGTCTTTTTTTGTGCGCACACTGGATGAGCCGGCAGTTTCTTGCGGGCCTTTCTGTAAGTGCATGCAAATCAATAGCTTATAAACTCACTGCAAGGATCTGAAAATTTCCCGAGATTGTTCTTGACAAAATCAGGAGTTAGATCCTATATTAGTGATTAGGTAATCAGGTCGCTTTCTGGAGATGGTGAGAAAGCATTGAGGTAAGGAGAGGAAAGATGAGAAGCTTAATTGCATTCTGTATTACATGCCTTTGCATTTCCAATCTTTGGGCCGTGATGGTTCCGATTTCATTTGAACGCCTGACCAATAACTCCGATAGGGACATTGCCGGACAGTTCCTGCTCAACGTGTCAGATGACGGCATGGTTTACGATGAGGCGCTTCAGCAGTGGGTTGACAACGTTGTATTTGAGTTCATCAATCAAGGGCCAGTGGCGTCATCGATCTCGGAAATCTATTTTTATGACGGTTCCCTGCTTAACATGTATTCGATCGACGATTCGTGTCCCGGCGTGGATTTTGAGAACCTCGGGCAAGCCACCAACCCTGCTGAGCTTCCGGGATATAGCCCTACCCACCCGGTTGTTGTGGTAATCTCCGCAACTGAGGCCGAAACCCCGGAAAGCCATAATGGGGTCAAGCCCGGCCAATGGCTCGCAATCGACTATACGCTTTTGCCAGGCAAGACGATCGATGATCTGCTGGCTGACCTGGCAGCTAAAGAGACGGTAATCGGGATTCATTTGAAGTCCATCGAGCAGGTTGGCGGCGGCGATACCAAGAGCGATTCGTTCATTACAATACCTGAACCGCTGTCACTGCTGATTCTAACGGGTGCCGCCCTCCTGGGGCTACGCCGACGAGCGAAATGAAGCAGGCACAGGACTTTCGTTTTAAACTCAGGCACCCTGCCGATTATTAGAAGATCCTGCACAACAGAGGTTGCACTTTTTCATTCTAAGTCTCGAATCTGTAAATTCATATCCGACAAGAAGTTGCAGACCTTCGCTATAGTCCTATAACATAATATCGCAATTTGCAGATATTGTGCTTTTGAAAACCAGCCATTCGTGCCGATGTACATTCCTGAGAGGAGGTTAAATACACGATTTAACCGAAAGGAAGGAAAGGATGAGCAAGTCTGCACTGGCAGGGGTTCTCTTATTGTCCATTGCTGCACAAGGAGGTTTAACAGGCGTCTTACTCTCACCCGATGACGACGGGTTGATCTCCGGCGGAAAAACCTGGGTTTCGCAAGGCGAGGGATTGTGCGTCAGTTGGTTTATCAGCCGCAATGACGACGGCAGTTGGCACTATCGCTATGCATTCGCAAACGCCGCCGGCGGCAGCCTGCAGAAACCGGTGCACCATTTGATCTTCAGCATCTCGCCGTATCTGACGGCTTCTGATGTGTTTAATCCCGGCGGCAGTATCCGGAAGATGGAACTGAAAAACTGGGGCGCCAGCCCAAGCAATCCGGGCCTTCCGGCCGAGTCGATCCGCGGCCTGAAGGTCAGCCTTTACGAGGGGCAGTCTGCGGCCGAATTCGACAGCTTCGGGGCTCCGATGTGGGCGGATGTTTATTTCAAAGGCGGTGGAAAGCCTAAGAATTTTGCATACAATGCAAGCTTCGGCATTCAGACCTCAAATCTAACCGATTACCTGGGCCTGCCGGTTGATGCGGGCGGCCATCCGCTGTTCAAGATCGTCGCTCCGAATCGACTTCCGGAACCGGCAACAATGACCATTCTTTGCGGCGGGCTTGTTATGATGGCGCTCAAACTTAGCTAGCCGCTCGCCCGTGCGTTATTCGATTGCCGAAAAGAACATCGCCTGATTCGGCGTTTCGCCGAGCTGTTTTTACTTTCGTCCCTGTCGGGTACATCCTTGCGTAAATACCCGATCTTAAAGCACTTGTGCGCATACCTGCAATCTTCCGGAGAATTGTCTTGGTAAATCGTAATGGCTCGTTAAAATAAATGGTACATCACTTGAACAGGCAGGAGAGGTTTTTGTACGGGAGATAAAACTAAGGAATTAGAGGAGGGTGTCATGAAAACGTATCTTCAACCGGTTGTATTCTCTTTTCTGATTTTAACCGTTTGCTGCGGCGTTCAGGCCGATACGCTGCTATGGAACAACTCGGGGTACACGGGTTTTGAGTTCCCCCAGTACCCGGAGGCATACGTAGAGATGCTGGACTATGGGACTACGACCGGGGGGCGCATCAGCAAATTTGTTTTCAGCTATTCATCGTATTATTCCGTCGCGGCGTGGGTAAAATTTTATACCGCGACCGACCGTTTTGATATCGGTTGGGCCACACGATCTTTTAGTATGCTGCTTCCCAACACCAACGGCTATGCGCAGACATACGAATATGTTATTCCTGAGGCAAGCCGGTTCCAAATGCCCAGCGGCAGTTTCGGCTATTCGTTTATATTTTCCGATTCCTCGACACGGGTCACCCTGGCCACCGGCGGCACAGGCATCGACCAATACCTTTGGATCTGGGATGACTGGTACAATGACTTCATGCGCGGCGACCTCGGGGCCGCTTACAACTTCTATTTCAAGCTATATACCTCACCGCCGATCGACTCAATCACCTGCGATATCAAAGGATACAAGTTCAACGACCTCAACGGCAACGGCGTTTGGGATGGGGCCGAGCCGGCGCTGGCTGGATGGGATATCTACCTTGATACCAACAACGACAGCGTGCATCAATCGACCGAGCCCAACGTGGTCACCGACCCCAATGGCATGTACATGTTCGAAAATTACGCGTCGCCGGCAACGTACCGGGTGCGCGAGATTATTAAGGACGGCTGGACGCAGACGCTGCCTGGCGCAAGCGGCAATTACCAATATCTGCTCAATACCGAGCCCAATCACGTGTATGGGCCGTACAATTTCGGCAACAAGGTCGGCAGCGGCACGACCGTGCGGCTTTCTGCAATCGAGGATACCTATGCCCGCAGCAATCAGCCGGATACCAATTTCGGCAGTTCTGACGGTATTACCGCCGGCATGGAGAGTACGACGGAGTATCAAGCGTTTATTAAATTTGATTTGTCAAGCATCCCGCAGGGTCAGGTGATTACATCGGCCAAACTCCTCCTGGATGGCAGCTTCGTGACGATACCGGCCCCCCTATTGGCGGCCTTCCGCATCCCGGACAATTGGACTGAAAGCACGCTGACGTGGAACAATAAACCCGCTGCCTATGACACCAACCCGATCGATCAAAAAACGGCCGTCATCGATATTACGTCATGGGCTGTCACGCTCGACGTCGATAAGGATTATGCAACGCAGACGCCGTACAGTGTGCTCATCACGAAAGCGGCGTCTTCGCCGTCGAATACGCGGGCGGTGTTCTGGAGCAAAGATTTTATCATCCCGGATTTCAAGCCTGTGCTGGAGGTTACGTATGAGCCGATATTCGGCGGAGGCAAGGGAACAGACAGTGAACCGTTCCTGATCTATACCGGTCAGCAGATGAATCAAATCGGGCTGTATCCGCACCGCTGGCACATGTCTTACAAGCTGATGGCGGATGTTTCGCTTTCAGCCTACACGGGGACAGCCTATAACCGCATCGGGCTGGCCAGCATGACCTCCGGCCTGGGTTATTTTTACGGCGTGTTTGATGGAAACTACCATACTGTCAGCGGATTCAGCTATTCTGCGTCCTCGACCGACAACATCGGACTGTTCGGCTACGTTTATAACGGTACGATCAGGAACCTCGGCATCATCTCCCCATCCATCGTGAACCTGGGCAGCACAAACTATGTCGGTGCGCTGGCAGGATTTATGAACAGCAGCGATGTATCGGGCTGCTGGGTGCAGGGCGGCTCGGTAGCGGGCGGCACGTATGTCGGCGGGCTGGTCGGCTCGGCGGCCCTAAGCTGCATTGCCGAGTGCGATTCATCCGCTTCCGTATCCGGTGGAAATTACGTCGGCGGTCTGATCGGTTCACACCCAAGCCCTCCGGCGGTATCATGGATTCGCGATTGCTATGCCTCCGGTTCCGTAAGCGGCACAAGCTACGTCGGCGGATTTATCGGCCGAAGTTCGGATCTCCTGATCCATAACTGCTACAGTAGAGGATTGGTGACCGCGGCGAGCAATGTCGGCGGTTTTTCAGGATACAACAGTAATTGGCTCATCGAAGGCCAGAACGTGTTCTCGTGTTTCTGGGATACGCTAACCAGCGGCAAGCCAACAAGCGCCGCCGGAACCGGCCAAACCACGGCACAAATGAAGACGCTCGGCACGTTCACCGGTGCGGGCTGGGACTTTGTCACTGAGACGGTCAACGGCGTTAGCGATACATGGGGCCTGCCCGCAAGCAGTTACCCCGTGTTGTGGAGACAACTGGCCACGCCTCCGGCACTGCCGACCTTTGCCGGCGGCAGCGGCACGGCCGCAACGCCTTATTTGATTTCCACCGCCGCGCAGCTTAACAGCATCGGCCACAACCCGCGTCTGATGGACAAGCATTTCCGATTGACACAGGATATTGACCTCAACGGCGGCGCGTACTGGGTTATCGGCGAGCGCCCGCGGAGTTTCACGGGCACGTTCGATGGAAACAATCACTCGATTCATAATCTGAACATAGAATCAGGCGATTTGATTAGCTGTTTGGGATTATTCGGTTCAATGCGGGGAACCAACAGCGCGTTGCGAAACCTGACGCTTGTTGACGCTGTCGTGTCGGGTTCACAGACGTTAACCGCCGGGGCGTTTGCAGGCCGGGTTTATGGCGCGACGCTGGAAAACTGTCACGTGAAGAACTCCGTTGTGACCGGCTTCTACACGACCGGCGGTTTGGTTGGCGAGACCTACTTTTTCGGCAAGATACTCAACTGCTCTGTTATGGGCGGCTCCGTCAGCACTCCGGCGACGGATACGATTTACGGGGTCGGCGGCCTGGTGGGTGAAAACTCGTACGGTTCCTCCATAGAAGACAGTTTCGCGTGGACGGATGTGGCCGGCAAAGTTCATGTTGGCGGCTTGGTCGGTTACAATCGCGTCAGCAGCCCGGTTAACAACTGCTACAGCAAAGGCAGCGTTACCGGCACAGAAACACGCATTGGCGGTCTTGTTGGTTCCTGCGCCAGTTCGGGCAATCTGACCAAGTGTTATACCAACGCCTCGGTCAGCGGCCCTGCGGGCCAGCAAGTCGGAGCCTTGGTTGGTTACCTCAACGGCGGCACTCATACGGGCTGCTTCTGGGACAACACGGTTAATCCGTCTTTGCCGGGGCTGGGGTATACGGGCGGGACGCCGATGCTGGATGTGACGGGCCTGCCGACGGCCTCGCTGCAAATGCAGACGACCTTCACGGCCAAAGGCTGGGACTTTGGCGATGTCTGGCGGATTTGCGAGGCGACGAACTATCCGCGGCTGCGGTGGGAGCCGCTGTCGAAAGGTGATTTCGTGTGCCCCGAGGGCGTCGAGCTTGCCGATGTGCTGTTCATGGCGGACCAGTGGCTTGTAATCGGCGCATCGTCGGCGGATATTGCACCAAGCACGCCGGACAGCAAGGTCAATCTGAAGGATTTCGCCATGCTGGCAGGAAATTGGCTGGAAGGCACGGATTAAGGGCAAAGATGCAGGAGGCACGGGCGAGACGCCCGTGTCACGATTTTGTTTGCAGCATGCTGTTCGGGTCGGCGGGTAGTTGGTAAAGGCGGACCCAGTCGATCTCGTAGCGCGTGGGGTAGGCAAGACCCGAGGCATCGCCGCCGTTGTCGCCGGCTATCGCCTGGTTAAGGATGATATAATGCGGCTGCTGAAAACCTTTCACTGAATCGTCGCCTTCATCCTGCACGGAATCCCAGGTGTTTCGCAGCACGCCATCCATGTACAGCCTGACCTGGTCGCGATCCCATTCCATCGTCCACGTATGAAAACTGTTGACCCACTCGGGGGCCAGGTCGGATACCTTGATGGTCTCGGAATCCCATCGCGGCCTTGATCGGCCGTCGCCTGTTTTCCACCAGGCCACGTTGAACTTGAGCATGTCGCGGTAATATTCCATGATGTCACATTCACCGCCGTCGGGCCAGCCTCCGCGCACGCCAAGCGTCCAGAAGGCGGGCCAGCTCCCCAGCCGCGTGTCGATGCGGGCACGCATCTCGAGCCGGCCAAAGCGGAACGCCAGCCTGTTGCGCGAGCTGAGGCTTGCGCTGCTGATGGACCCATCCTGACCGGGGCCGCGTCCGGCGGGGAACGTGCCGGCGGGAGATTTCATCGCTTGGATATGCAGCAGGCCGTCTCGGCAGAATGCATTCTCGAGCCTGTCAGTGTAGTATTGCCATTCACGGTTGCGTACATAGCCTTTTTCGTAGCCCCAATTAGCGGAATTGGGCTCCTGGGGCGTCTGGCCGCTGTCGAACTCATCGCTCCAAACGAGCTGCCAGCCCGCATCGGCAAGCCCCTGAGCCCAGGTGCCATTAGCGAAAACGCAAGCCAGCAATGCCGCGGCGATCGCACGGCTGTTTTTCGGTTCAGCCATAAACACATCCTTGCGAAGAACCATGTGTAACTGGGACCATTCAACCAAATCACAATCTCAGATTTTAATGCCGCGAAAAAATGCGGAAAGCATAAAAAACAAATTTTTTCGTTTCTCGATGCTTATCCTAAATACGGCAGAATTCTAAGGTTATAAAGGCGATTTGAAATATCTTGTGAATTTTGAAAATTCCGATTGCATTTAGCCTCGGCGTATGCTAGGTTGTTTGACTGGAAAGATAGTTTTTGCGAGGAGGGTGAAAGAGCACCGCTTTTTCCCCCTTAACGGCAAACGCATCTATCGCGTTCTTGCCGGTATTGCAACCGTGCTCCTGGCCGTTTGGAGCACTGAGATTGCTTCGAAGAGATAAACGTAAACGGAGTTCTTTTGAGGAGAGCGAAGATGAAAAATGGGATTGTGTTACTTTTGTTTGCCGCGATCAGTTTTTCGGCAAACGCTTTTCTGCTGCACTGGGCTGACTACCAGTCGGTGGCACCCGGTACGCTGACGCACGACTATCTGAATGTTGACGGCAGCGGTATCGACATCCGTGTCGATTGGACGATCGCCGGAGCAACCAACATGCTGACCGGCTATCCGACCAACGACATCGATGGTCTGGGCATGGGTTCGGGCCATTGGTTCGCCAATACCACTACGGGCAAGACGACCGTCCTGATTTCGTTCAGCGAACCAGTGCCGTATGCCAAACTTGATCTCTGGGAGATCGATGGTATCATGACCAGTGCCCCGAGCCTGACCAACTACATGGACAAGGCCCGCATCAAAGGGTGGGACAAGCCGTACAACCTCACTGGGGCCACGCATATTACGCCCAGCAATTATGACGGCGGCGCGGACCTTCTGTTTGTCGAGGGGCCGTACAGCGGGATCGATTCGGGTCTGAATATCATCAACGGCGGCGGCGCCGATATCTTTGACGCCAACCCGGAAAATCATGCCTGGGTGGAATTCGAGGACGCGACATTTCAGTCGTTCGTAATCGAATTCAACTCGATCGGGGGCAATCGCGGCGCGGTGCTTGGAGATCTGGTGTTTGTGCCGGAACCGGCGACGATGCTGCTGTTGGCACTCGGCAGTCTAATGTTGCGCAAGCGGTAAGTTTTGATATGCTTGAACCTGCGGCGGCGCTCGCTGCCGCAGGTCTTTTTGTGTTGTCCGCTTTTTTTGTGTTGTCCGCGGGGCTTTCTGCTCAATCGTTCCGCGCAGGGGATTTGTCGTTTTCATTTCCGGCTTCTTCTTGCCCAAACAAGCCAACCGGCGCTTCTGTGGGGCAAAGTTTTTTCTCTTTGTCATGGTCCGAAAAATCTTGACATTCCATACAAATGCCGATAGGATAGCATCAACGAGGATCTGGGGTTTCTACAACTGAGGATGGTGATGGGAAAAGCTGCAAATCAGTCTATCAGGCTGACCGTGGGGCTTTTGTTTGTATTTTTGAGCCTGCACCAAGGTGTCTTTGCCGCAAAGGTACAGCGCATCATAACGTATGAATCCAGTATTTCTACGGACGCCAACGGCCCGCTTCATCTGACCGCTGAACTGAATTACGACAGCATGCGTCCCAACTCGCCGATCGCGGTAGTCATGCATGGCTATTCGCCCTCGACAACATTTGGTGAATTCCGTCCGGCGGCGCAGCGCCTGCGCGATAAGGGCTTTTTTACGATTATGGTGGCCATGCGGGGACGCGACGGCAGCGATGGGATCCGCGATAGTGGCGGCGTAGAGATCTATGACATCTATGACGCGGTCGAAACCGTCAAGAAGTCGTGCGCGCAGTACCTCAATCCTAACATCGTCTATATCACGGGCTATTCGGGCGGCGGCGGCAACACGATGAGCGCGCTAACCAAGTTCCCGGATTACTTCCGCGCGGGGGCCGCGTTTTTCGGGATGAGCGACTATGGTTATGACCCGGTGCACGGCTGGTATTTTGAGGGCGCCGCGCCCAGCCACCAGGCACAGATGGCAGCCGACATCGGCAACCCCGTGACGGGCGGACCGCTGGTGCGGGACCGCTACATGGCCCGGGCATCGAACCTGGCGTCCATGAACAATCCCTATAGCGAGATCCACCTATTCGTCAATTACAATGAACCTACGTGCCCGTCGATCAACGACACCAGCTACCGTGACAACGCGCTGACGGCGGCCAGCTTCGCGGGAGAGTTTTCGAACATCACCGTGCATATCGGAGGCTACGGCCAGTATCAGGATTTCGACGGCGACGGCCTCAATGACCCGGAAGAGCTGCAAAACTGGCCGCACGGCCTGCCGACCGCCGAACAGCAGAACGCCGCCGAGGCGTGGTTCCTGGACCGTTTGTTAGCCGGACAGATCCCGCAGCCGGTGATGAATCCGCAGGATACCCTGTTCGTGGCCGGTTATGTAAAGACGAAACCTTTTTCGCTGTGGCTGGGCAATGGACAAAATGCCGCCGGGTCGCTGAATTATGAGTTGTCGAACTCCTCAAAAGTATTCCGGTTGGAGATCCTTAGTTCTGACCGAAGCATCACCGGCGTTCTGAAGGTCAACGTCGCTGACATGAACGGTCAAACGATCAACGTGCTCCTCAACGGCAACCCGATCGACCAGTTCACGGCGGCTTCTTTGTATCAATACAATGGCCTGGCCGATGGGGACACCCTGACCCTGACCTGCGGAGCCATTCAGCATTCAGCGGATATCAACAACGACTCGGAAGTCGATTTGCGAGACTTCGGCCTGATGGCGGAACAATGGCAAGAGAACGGGCCTGGGCAGCTCGGCGATCTGAACGGCGACGGAGCGGTCGATCTCGATGACCTGCTTTCGTTCACTGACCGCTGGTTCGTCGGCAAACCCATTGAGATCTACAGTACGCTGCTGGACAGCGATCCGAACTGGAGCCGACAGGGCCAATGGCAATTCGGCATCCCCCAGGGGCAAGGCGGAACGCTGCACGGGTATCCGGACCCGGCATGCGGCTTTACGGGCGGCAGCGTCTTCGGGGTCAACCTGCAGGGCGATTACAGCCTGAAGGTGTCTGGACCGTACTGGCTGACCCTGGGACCGATCGACTGCACAGGCTACAAGAACATCTCGCTGAGCTTTGCCCGCTGGCTGAACACGGATGAACCATACTACATGGACTGCAGGATCGAAATTTCCAATGATAACGTCAACTGGACGACCGTGTGGAAGCATGAGGCGGTCAGTTATCTCACGGATGATCACTGGACCATGGTCGAATACGGTCTCGGCGCTGCGGCCCAGAACCAGCAGACGGTGTATATCCGCTGGGGCTATGGCGTGTGCAACGCCCGGGTGTGGCCCTTCTCGGGATGGAACATTGACGACATCGTAATTACAGGCAAGCGACTCTAATCCATTTTGCGTCTTTTCACGCCGCAATGGAAGGTGCGATTATCTGATTTTGAGCCAAGTCTGATCCTAACCTATGCTTCTTCCGCTAAATAACAAAAACCGTATTTACCACGTGTCCAAAATGGTGCATATCGGATAATATGGTAATATATGGTTTGGATGATGTGAATCATTAGAGGGACCATGGGCAAAAAGGCAAAGACCGCAAGGGGGGTCGGCCTGTCTTCAAGACAGTTGCTGGAGGCCCAGCAGAGCCGCCAGCTCAAGGCCGTGTTTGAGTCATCCCAGGACTGTCTTTTCGTCTGCGATCGGGATCACAACTGCCTTTACGCTAACAAGGCGGCCGTTGACCACGTCCGGACCACAGAAGACAAGGTGATCGGCAAGAACATCCACAGCGGGCTTAGCCACATTCCTGATTTTCTGCACCTTTGGACGGATCGGATCGACGAGGTTTTCAGGACCCAAAGCGTCCTGCGGGTGGAAGATTCGGTCACGCTGGGAGATCGTCTGGTCCACAGCGAGTCGGTCCTGTCCCCTCTTCACTATCCGGATGGCCAGATGTTCGCCGTGGGGATCGTTTACCGGGATATCACCTATTGGAAGGATCTGCTGCGCCAACTCGATGCCAGTCAGCGACGTTACCGCGACCTCTATAATCATGCCCAGGTCCCGCTTTTTGTGACGAACGCGGACGGGCTGCTGCTGGACTGCAATTTAAGAACGCTGGACCTGTTCGGGTATAGCCGCGATGAACCGCGGGACAAGTATATCCATAAATTTCGCGTGACGGATACCTATGTAGATTCGAACCGGCGTAACGAGTTTATTTTGAGCCTGCGTCGGTGCGGCCAAGTCAATGGATTTGAGGCGGAACTGAAGCGGGCCGACGGCATGCATTTTTGGGTTTCAATCAGCGCGATGATCACCGAGGCGGGACTCATCGAAGGGGTCCTGTATGACATCACCGCCTCAAAGGTTATGACCAAAATAGAAAAGAGGATTTTGAGCCTTATTTTGCAGGGAAAGAGCAATAAGGAGGCGGCGCATCTTCTTCATCGGAGCGTTCGTACGGTTGAGGACCATCGATCGCGTATCATGCAGAAACTGGGCGCACACAACCTGGTGGAACTGGTTCAAAAGGCAAGTATTTTAGACCTCCATGAGCGGCTCTCTTCACAAGAATCTGATTCCGCATGGGAAAGACACACACACGAGGCATCTTAGCGACAATGGGGGTTGCGTTTATCTTGTTATGCCAGGTTTTTTGGCTTATAATCCCGTAGTTTCCACGATTGAATGTATCGAAATTTTCGTTAAAGTGGGTGATACATGGAGAGAGATGGAAAAGAGAGCGAGAGAGGAAACTCACCCATTATCCATCCCCCAATTTCTATGCAACGCTGGATTTTCCCGGAAGGGAATTACGGCAGATCGGAGGAAAGGTGAAGAAGTTTATTGTTTTAAGCCTTGCCTGGCTCTTATTCAGTGGAGCAGCTCATGCAGGCGTGGAGTTTGTGGGCGTCGATGGCGTTCAGACGAATTATACCGCCAGTAGCGGCGTATTTCTGATGAATGGCAATGGTTTGGTTGCTACGATCGGCTATGATGATGACAGCCAGGGCTTCCTTTTTCCTGTCGGATTCACACTGAACACCACATTTGATTCCGGAACGCATTTCGCGGGTGGAACGTTTCAGCTTACGGATGCAAGCGCTTCCATTATCCTGTCGGGGAATGTTCTATTTGTGGACTTTGTAAGTGCCGGCAGCTCTTTAGATGGTGAGGGGCAGGCGCAGGTACTGGTGTCCAATCTGGCAGGCTATCCCCAGGGGCTTTCGGATATCGTGTCGCTTACCTTTAGACTGACCCCGGCTTTCACAGACTTTAGTCAAGATTACAGCGGCAAGACCAAGATCAACTTTCTTGTGCCGGAACCGGCCACGATGCTGCTGCTGGCTGTCGGCGGTCTGATGCTGCGGAAGCGTAGATAGCAGTTGGGTGAGTAATAGGTGTGAATGATTTTCGCGGACGGCGGGTTAAACCGGCGTCCGCGAAGATGCCGGTGATCTATAGCCAGGTGGAGGGGAGAGCAAGCCTTTCTCCCGCATTCCTTCGTCATGATCTTTGCATCGGCGCTGGGGCCGTATCCGGCAAAACGCCATTAGAATGGGCAGCAGAGGGCTCCTCCTGCGAGCACCGCTTTCGGGCAGACCAAAGGATTATTTGCGTAGTTCGCCCGTTTGCGTGCAAGGAGAGGAAAGATGAAAATATCGGCCAGTGATGCTATTTCTGCAGCCCGCTTTGCAGGGCCGGTAGGACACTCGATCGCGTTTCAATCCGTCATGGAGACCGTGCAGACGGTCGCACCCCGCAATTGCAGCATTATTCTGCACGGCCCAACAGGGACAGGCAAGGAAATGACGGCCCGGCAGATCCATGCGCAGAGCCTGCGGGCCGGCAATGTCTTCGTGCCGGTCGATTGCACAGCGCTGAGCGGGCATATTCTCGAAAGCCAGCTTTTCGGACATGTCAAAGGCGCTTTCACGGGGGCCATCAAAGACACGCTTGGTTTTTTCCGCGCGGCCAGCGGCGGCACGATCTTCCTGGATGAGGTCGGGGAAATCGAATTGGAACTGCAGGCCAAGCTGCTGCGGGTCATTCAGGAATCACGCGTCACGCCCGTCGGATCGACCACAAGCTATCCCGTCGATGTGCGGGTGATCTGCGCGACGAACCGCGATCTCAAGCAGATGGTTCAAGAGGGGCTGTTCCGGGCGGACCTGTATTTCAGGCTCAACGTGTTCCGCATCGAATTACCGCCGCTGCGGCAGCGCAAAGAGGACATTCGAATGCTGGCGGAACATTTTCTGCGAAAGCAGGCGGAGCTTTACCAGGAACCGCCCAAGCACCTGGCCGACGAGACGCTGCGGGTGCTTGAAGCGTACCATTGGCCGGGGAACATCCGGGAGCTGGCCAATGCGATGGAATACGCGTATATCGCAAGCCGCGGGCGGATCATCGAGCCGCTGGGGCTGCCGCCGGATATCCTCGAAGGCGATCTGCTCAGGGAGCAGGGCCGGGAGGAGTTCATCGATATGGAAGAGGTGCAGAAGCGCATGGTCATTCGCGCGCTGCAAAACACCCATGGCCGCAAGATGGCAGCCGCCCGGCTGCTGAAGGTCGATCACCGCAAGCTTTCCAAAATGGTCGAAGAATTCGGCCTGGAGCCCACGTGGAAGTAGAAGCCAAAACGGCGTAAAACGGCCGTTGGAGGCCTTCTAAAGCGTTCGGGCAGAGTCTGGGCATTTCTTGCATTCCCATTTCAAGTATATCGTGTAACCCTTGCTTCCTTTATTTTTCTGTTCTCATCGAATAAAGTTAGCTGACTTGCTTACGGCCTGTAAGGTCGATGTAATATAGCCCAGGGCAACGAGGCTGTGTCGCAATTTGTTTTTAACTCATGATCTCCGGGCGAACTGCCTTTCTTTTTCTAAAGATTTATGATTTTCTCTTTGTCCGCTTCTATGGCTCTGTTTTTTTCAAATTCTGACCTTGCATTGGGTTCTGTC